>JAFUQN010000073.1 GCA_017472365.1 Bacillota bacterium | reverse complement strand
GCATTCTCCGCTGAATCTACCGCTCCGAAGGCTGTAGAATTCGTAGAAGCTTACAAGGCTCTGTATCCGGATGAAGTTCCGAACTCCAACGCAGAACTGACCTACGAAGCTACCAACATCGTTATCTGGGCTCTGCAGAATGCTGAAGAAGTTTCCAGAGAAGCTGTTAGAGATGCGATCGCTACCATGGAAGGTCTGGAACAGCCCTCTGGCGTAATGGCTATGGGCGCTGACAGAAACCCGGTTAAGGGCGGCGTTATCATGGAATACGGCGCTGACGGCGTATCCCACTATGTATCTTCTGTAAATCCCTAATTCATATCAGAATTGTACGTGAAATCAATATACGAATCTAATATTCTGACGTGACGGTAAGCCGGCTGAGTCTTACTCAGCCGGCCTTACTTTTATATGAAGCAATTATCCATTATTATTCACAGATAGATTGGAGGCGTTTCTGTGGCTTCGATTTTACAATATCTCGTATACGGTCTCCAGTTGGGCAGTGTTTATGCACTGTTGGCGTTAGGTTATACAATGGTTTACGGTATCGTACGTATGCTGAACGTAGCGCACGGTGACTTCCTGATGATCGGTGCCTTCGGTACCTATTTTATCTCGAAGCTGTTTACCAATATGGTGGTAGACGGCACATATCCCGTGATCGCTGTTGTTGCGATCATCCTGATCGCAATGGTCCTGACCGGCAGCATCGCTGTTGCCGTGGAAGCGATCGCATATCGTCCGCTCCGAAATAAGCCGAGAATGATCGCGCTGATCACGGCGGTAGGTGTTTCCATGTTCCTGGAAAACTTCCCGCGAGCTCTGCCCTTTATCGGACCGAATCCCCGTTCCTTCCCGACACTGTTCATTACAGAACACTTCACCGTCGCAGGAGCTTCTGTTACAAATGTACAGATCATTATGATCGTTTTTGCTATTGTTACTATGACTGCACTGTATCTGGTGGTTAATCGCACCAAGATCGGAAGTCAGATGAGAGCAGTAAGTATGGATAGAGACGCCGCTTTACTGATGGGCGTCAACGTTAACCAAGTAATCTCCATCACCTTCTTCGTGGGTGGTGCTTTAGCTGCGGTATCCGGGATCTGCTATGCCAGCGCCTATCCGCAGGTAGATGTATACATGGGTTCCTGGTTAGGGAACATGTCTTTCGTAGCTGCTGTACTGGGTGGTATCGGTGATATCCGCGGTGCAATGCTGGGTGGTTTTATTCTGGGGATTGCACAGATCCTGGCAACTGCCGTTAATTCCACCTTCGGCTACGCAGTTGGTTTTATCATCCTGATCGTGATCCTGTTGGTTAAACCGGCCGGTATCATGGGTAAGACCACGATTGAAAAGGTATAAGGAGGCGGCTGACGATGAAAAAAGTGAAATCCTTATATCCTGCCCTGATGGTCGTCATCATGTATGTGGCCATCATGGTATTAAAAGAAGTTCGAATCTTAAACGGCTACTATATTCAGGTTCTGATGTTTGCGGGGATCAACGTAATGATGACTGCCAGTCTGAACCTGGTTAACGGTTTTACCGGACAGTACTGTATCGGTCATGCAGGGTTTATGTCCCTGGGTGCATACGGTGCAGCTGTTGTGACTACCCTGATCTTTGGCGGAAAGAGCGGCGTTCCTTTACTGCTCCAGACTCCGGTGTTCTTACTGGGTCTGTTCGTGGGTGGCTGCTGTGCGGCTTTGGTCGGTGCGCTGATCGGTATTCCTTCTCTGAAGCTGAAGGGTGACTACCTGGCGATCGTAACCTTGGCTTTCGGTGAAATCGTTCGTGCATTACTGCGTTTGATCCAACCCATCGGCGGTGCCCGCGGGATGATCGGTATCCCCAATTATGCAAACATCGGTTGGATCCTGTTCTTTGTGGCTCTGACGCTGTATCTGCTGAGAAACCTGATTTATTCGCCCTTCGGCCGTGCATTTGTTGCCATTCGTGATAACGAAATCGCTGCGGACGCCATGGGTATCAATACGACAAAGTACAAGATCATGTCCTTCTGTATCGCTGCGTTTATCGCTGGTGTGGCAGGTGGTCTGTACGCTCACGTACTGTCCTTCATTCAGCCGGACTCCTTCAGTATTGCCAAGTCCAACGACTTCCTGGTATATCTGTATGCCGGTGGTGCCGGCTCTCTGACCGGTTCGATTGTAGGTGCTGTATTGCTGACTGTGATCCCTGAAGTTCTGCGATTCCTGGCTGACTGGCGTCTGGCTGTATACGCAGTGGTTCTGGTCATTGTAATGCTGTACCGTTCGGAAGGTCTGTGCGGTGGTTATGAGCTTCCGTTCCTGAAGATCACACGCGGATCTCTGTACGGAATCGAAGAACCGAAGAAGAAGTTGTCCTTTAAAAAGAAGAAAGATGCATAGGGGAGGGTGACGATATGAGTTTGTTAGAAGTAAAAAACCTCTCCATTATGTTCGGTGGTCTGTGCGCTGTAGATGATTTTAACCTGAATGTGGAAAAGGGTGAACTGATTGCAGTCATCGGCCCCAATGGTGCAGGTAAGACGACTGTATTCAATATGTTGACCGGGATCTATCGCCCGACCACGGGATCCATCAAGATGGAGGGGAAGGATATGATCGGATTGAAGCCGTATGAGTTTGCTCAGAACGGGATCACCAGAACATTCCAGAATATCCGTCTGTTCTCCGGAGCCAGTGTTGCCGATAACGTAAAGATGGCAGCAACCATGCACAACAAGCAGAATCTGATGAATTGTATCCTGCGTACCAAGGGTATGGTTCAGAGTGAACGTGAACTGGATGAAAAGGTCATGTCTCTTCTGGAACGTCTCGGTTTGGCTGACAAAGCTGACTTCCTGGCAAAGAACCTGCCTTACGGCGACCAGCGTCGTCTGGAAATTGCCCGTGCACTGATGACCGATCCGAAGGTTCTCCTTCTGGATGAACCGGTTGCCGGGATGATCACCACCGAGCTGGAAGAAATGGCTCAGCTGGTGGCTCAGATCCGTAAGGATTTCGATCTTTCCATCATCATGATCGAACATCACATGAACTTTGTAATGCCCATTGCGGATAGAATCAAGGTTCTGGACTTTGGTAAGACCATTGCGGAAGGTACTCCTGCAGAAGTGCAGGCAAACCCGCGTGTAATCGAAGCTTATCTGGGAGGAGGATACAAAAATGTCGATGCTTGAGGTACGTGACCTTCATGTGTCCTACGGTGCGATCCATGCCGTACAGGGTGTATCCTTCGATCTGAATGAAGGAGAAACTGTGGCGCTGATCGGCTCCAACGGTGCAGGAAAGTCCACAATTTTAAGAACAATCTCCGGTCTTGAACATGCCAAGAGTGGTTCCATCAAATTCCAGGGATCGGAACTGACCAAGATGAAGGCGCACAAGATCGTTGAACTGGGAATCGCTCACGTACCGGAAGGCCGTCGTGTATTCCCCGGTATGACTGTAAGAGAAAATCTGCTGATGGGTGCGAATCTGGTGAAGGACAAGGAAAAGATCCGTCTGACACTGGAACATGTTTTTGAAATTTTCCCTCGTCTGAAGGAAAGAGAAAAACAGCCCGCAGGTACACTGTCCGGCGGTGAACAGCAGATGCTGGCGCTGGGCCGTGCGCTGATGACCGACGGAAGTCTGCTGATGCTGGACGAACCGTCCATGGGTCTGGCTCCCATCGTCGTAGAAGATATTTTCCGCGTTATCAAGAAGATCAATGAAGCAGGGACCAGTATCCTGCTGATCGAACAGAACGCGTTCCTGGCTTTACAGACAGCGGACCGTGCTTATGTTTTGGAAACCGGTAAGATCTCCATGCACGGCGATGCGAAGGATCTGCTGAAGGATCCGCGCGTAAAAGAAGCTTATTTGGGAGCTTAACGCGCTTCACAATCAGAAAACTCAATGGAAGAGAACCCGCTCGTATCTCACTCGCTTAATTAAGATACGGGCGGGTCTCTCTATTTTTATGACTGAATCCCATAATTAGCGAAAGTATGCTATAATAATCTCATGAATAGAAATACTGTCGAAAAACTGAATCATGGGCGCGATCACTGGCTGGATCACCTGCGCGGAGCGACGCTGGTCAGCATGATTTTATATCACGGCTGTTGGGATCTCGTGTATCTTTTGGAATTTGACTGGGACTGGTATCGTGGAACGGGATCCTGGTTCTGGCAGCAATCCATCTGCTGGACATTTATCATTCTGTCTGGGTATTGCTGGTCCATGGGCCGTCATCATTGGAAGCGTGGCTGTATTACATTTGGAGCCGGGGCTCTTGTTACTGTTGTTACCGTGCTTTTGATGCCGTCGGCGAGAATTATCTGCGGTGTACTGACGCTTTTGGGGTCTGCTGCACTGCTCATGATCCCGCTGGACCGGGTATTAAAACGAGTTTCGTGGAAAGCAGGATTGATGTTCAGCTTTGGACTGTTTATCCTGTTTCGGAATGTTAATCGCGGATGGCTGGGAATCGGCCTCGGAGGAACTCTGCCGGGAATGGTGTTGATTCAGCTTCCGGAACGTTTGTACCGCCTTGGACTTGTGGGGGCCTGGATCGGTTTTATGCCGCACCGGTTCTTTTCTACGGATTATTTCTCAATCCTTCCGTGGTTCTTTTTATTCTGCGCCGGATATTACCTGCGCAAACGGACCGAGCTGAAAATGGTTGAACATACGGGTCAGAGCTGCAGAGAGATTCTCTGTCAAAAGCTTGGAACAGTGAGTATCGTTCTGGAATGGATGGGGAGAAATTCGCTGTTTATCTATCTGATCCATCAACCGGTACTGTATGGGGCAGCTCTGATGTTGGGATATCTATTGTAAAATCTCTGTAAATCAGCGAAACAATTTCCTAACACAAACGCTAAGGAACTTTATACTGTCTTAACTTACTGTAATGTTATAATGGGTTCTGTTAAGGACCCATTTTGTGTGTTTAAGTAAGAAAGGACAAGAATATGACTATTTTTGACGGACTGACACTGATCGGAGGATTGTGTTTGTTCCTCTTTGGTATGGATATTATGGGAAAGGCGCTGGAACGCCGCGCCGGAAATCAGCTTCAGTCGCTTTTAGGAAAACTGACGACGAATAAGATTGCCGGTCTCCTGACCGGTCTGGGTGTTACTTCGGTCATCCAGAGTTCTTCTGCGACTACGGTTATGGTCGTAGGATTTGTAAATTCCGGGATGATGACGCTTCGACAGGCAATCAACGTGATCATGGGTGCAAACATAGGGACCACTGTAACGGCATGGATCCTGAGCTTAAGCGGAATTGAAGGCGACAGTGTATTTATGCAGTTGTTGAAACCCATGTCATTCACTCCGGTTCTGGCTCTGATCGGAATCGTGATGTATATGTTCAGTAAGAACTCTAAGAAAAATGATACAGGGATGATTCTGTTAGGGTTTGCGGTACTGATGTTCGGTATGGACATCATGACTGGAGCAGTATCCGGATTGGCAGATCATGAAGGATTTCAGTCTCTGTTTATTCTGTTTAAAAATCCGATCCTTGGCGTTGTTGTAGGCGCAGTCCTGACTGCCATTATCCAATCCAGTTCCGCATCTGTCGGCATCCTTCAGGCGCTGGCTGTGACGGGCCAGGTTTCTTTCGGCGCAGCGATTCCCATCATCATGGGTCAGAATATCGGGACCTGCATTACGGCGATCCTTTCCTCCTTCGGAACCAATAAGAATGCGAAGAGAGCGGCCCTGGTTCACTTATCCTTCAACGTGATAGGAACCATCGTATGGCTGACCGTGTTCTGCATTGTGAAAGCTGTTGCGCCTCCGCTGATTTTGGACACAGCGGCAACGCAGGCAGGAATTGCGGTGGCTCACTCTGCATTCAACATCGGGTGTACGACTCTGCTTCTTCCCATGTCTTCGCTTTTGGAAAAACTGGCGTATATTCTGGTTCCTGAAACAGAAACTCCCGACGAGATCGTGGAATTGGATGAACGTCTTCTCGAAACCCCCGTTTTCGCACTGGAACGTTGTCACAGTCTGGTTCTGGAAATGGCAGATTATGCAGTATGTGCGCTGAAATCCGGTTTGGATTGTTTGAACAGCTACTCTGAAGAACAGGCGAAAAAGGTTCGCGAATTGGAAGATAAGACCGACCATTACGAAGATGTGATCAGCAGTTACCTGGTAAAACTGAGCACACATCAGATTACAGACAAAGAAAGTACCGAATCGGCGAAGCTTTTGAAACTGATGGGTGATTTTGAACGTATCGGTGACCATGCGGTGAACCTGGTGGAATCCGCAGAAGAAATGGCTGCCAAGGGATATCGTTTCTCCGATGTGGCTACGGTGGAACTGGCGAAGCTGGTTGATGCGGTCAATGAAATTGTAGATCTGGCCATGAAGGCTTTTGTGAACAATGATATGATGGCAGCGAATACAGTAGAGCCTTTGGAAGAAATCGTGGATTCCATGAAGGAGCAGATGAGAACCAATCACATTCTGCGTCTTCAGCAGGGGGAATGTTCCATCGAACTGGGCTTTGTGTGGTCCGACCTTTTGACGAATCTGGAACGTGTTTCTGATCATTGTTCCAATATCGCAGGCTGTGTCATCGAAGCGGATCTTCAGGACATGGATATTCATCGTTCTCTGAAAGCTATGAAACTGGACAGCAAATACTATCGTGAAACATATCAGATGTATACAGAAAAGTATTTGAAAAAGAATTAAAAAATGCCTCCGGGATGAACCCCGGGGGCATTGCTTTTTGATGGTTAATAAACGGGCAACCGGCCTACCGGCCGGTGATCTGGTCGATCGTGTATCGTCCGGCATCTTCTTTTTTGGCAAGAGCTACCTGGAAATCGATCATCTTCTGATGAAACTCATTTTTCATGGTCATGGTTTCAAATTCGCTGACGACGGTAACGAAGTCGTAGCTTCTCCGGAGCAGATCGGCTTTGATCAAAAGAAGTGTTTCGTCGTCCACATCGCGATCGGGAAGTGCCAGCCATTTTTCCAACTGGGCAACGGCCAGACGGCGACAGCGGATTGCACCGTAGGTTTCCTGATTATCATCGCAGGCCCAGGCGGCGTGGAGAAGAGCGAAGAAAGCGGTTTTATCATTTTCTCCTTTTTTAGCCAAAAGGAACTGACGGAAGAAATTCTGAGCCAGAGGATCAAAAAACAGGTTTCCATCACATTCCTGATAAATGCGGCTTTCAATGAAAGCCTTTGTTACCGGCGTTTCTTTGGAAATATCAGAAGCTGCATAACCGCAATGCGGGCAAATCTGGAGCCAGCAATGCATGGTGCTGCGCTGGCCTTCCGGCGGGCGTGTATCCAGATCCGGAGATCCAAAAGCGTGGGTACTGGCGATGACCGGATGTGAAGATTCCTTTTTACATACGAAGCAGATTTTGTTTTCTCTGAAAATCATTGTCATAGATATCCCCTCCTAATTCAATACACACATCCCCGAAAAGTACCGGGAATTATATTATTAGACGAGGAAGAAGAAATCCCTTTTTTATTTTTAAACTTTTTGACTTGAATCTTTGGTTCGCTGCAAAATAAAACAACAGAGACCAAGAGCCTCTGTTGTTTTGGCGGAGAGTGTGGGATTCGAACCCACGGTCCCTTACGGGACACGGCATTTCGAGTGCCGCACGATCGACCACTCTGACAACTCTCCATAACTTTATTAATGATACTACAACGGGAGGGAAAAGTCAATGAAAAACTCAATGACAACTGATGAAGTTCGAATGAAATGAGAGTTGGTGAAGGGATAAAACGTTGACAAGGCACTTGACGAAAATTATTATAAAAGGGAGTATTAGTACAAACGATGGAGGAAACGACATGTTAGGCACAATTGTAAATACGGGTACGATCCTGGCAGGAAGCTGTCTGGGCTGTGTTATTAAAAAGGGAATCAAAGAAGAATATCAGGGGGCATTGTTCAATGCCATGGGTCTGGCGGCCACCGGATTGGGAATCAACTCAGTGGTTCAGAATATGCCGAAGAGTCAGTTCCCTGTTCTGTTCATCATAAGTTTAGCTGCAGGAAGTCTGATCGGTACGATCCTGGATCTGAATGGGAAGTTCCAGAACCTGACCACCAGATTCGGAGCCAGCCAGCTGTCCAAGGGGTTGTCAACGGCGATCCTTTTGTTCTGTATTGGGACTCTATCTATTTTAGGGCCTATGCAGAGCGCTTTGTACGGAGATAATACCTATTTGTTTACCAATGCCACTTTGGATTTTGTGACTTCGATGGTTTTGGCATCCACTTACGGAATTGGAATCGCCTTTGCGGCGGTGGTGTTGTTCTGTTGGCAGGGAAGTATTTATTTGTGTACTGGCTTTTTGGCGGATTTCCTGACAACGGATTTGCTGACGGAGATCTCTATCGTGGGAGGTTTTCTCATTGCCAGCTCAGGGCTTTCGATCTTGAATATCAAGGATTGTAAGACTTTGAACATGCTTCCGGCCCTGGTGATCCCTCCGGTCTGGTTTCTGATCTGGCCTTGGATCAGCTCTATGCTTCCGGTTTAGAAATTTTGGAGAGCGGTGGGATCCCGCCGTAGAAATTACAGAACGGGTCGGAAAAGTGTTGTTTTCAGAAAATATTTTCTTTGAAAACATCGTCGAAAAATAGTTGAAAACGACCCCTTCTTGTGATAGTATTTATAAGATAACTGAAGAGGAGGAATGACGTCATGCAGAGAAGTGCATATCTGAAAAAGAATGATGAAAGAACGGAACTGACCATGGCTTCTTTATCCCCTTTTTGTTATTCTGTTTTCGCATTTAAACAGTTTATAGTTTCACCGGGTTTTTGATTTCTTTTATTTCAAAACACTCGGTTTTTTTATGTAGTTAAGTAGTGTAATGGAGAAGAGGTACTATGGATTTTAACAGAAAAATAGTATTGAAGGATGGAAGAGAATTCTATGGTAAGGGATTCGGTGCATCCGGAAGCGGCGTATTCGAGCTGGTATTCAATACGTCCATGGTGGGATATCAGGAAATCATTTCCGATCCGACCAACTATAATCAGATGATTTTAATGACATATCCGCTGATCGGTAATTACGGGATTACCGATGAGGATTTTGAATCCAAGGGACCGAGAATCGGGGCACTGGTCGTACGCGAATACAATGATTCGCCTTCCAACTTCCGCTATACTAAGACTCTGGGCGAAGAAATGGAAGAAAACAACATCCCCGGAATCAGCGAACTGGATACCAGAATGCTGACCAAGATCATCCGTGAAGAAGGAAGCCAGCCGGCGATGCTGACCGACGCGGATACTCCTGTGGAAGAAGCGGTAAAGGCCATCGAAGCTTTTGAATATGACAAGAATCAAGTTGCAAAGGTATCCTGTAAGAAGAGATGGTATTCCCGTACCGCTAATGCGAAGTACAATATCGTTGCGGTGGACTGCGGTGTGAAACTGTCCTTGATCCGTACCATGAATGCTATGGGTTGCAACGTGACTGTTGTTCCTTACAACATTACAGAAGAAGCACTGCTGGCTCTGAAGCCGGACGGTGTGTTTGTATCCAACGGCCCTGGAAATCCGGAAGACGCTACCTGCGTTATCGAACTGGTGAGAGCAATCAAGGGTAAGGTACCTGTATTTGGTATCGGTTTGGGTCACCAGATCATTGCGATGGCTTACGGTGCAAAGACCTCCAAGATGCTGTTCGGTCACAGAGGCGGAAACCACCCCGTGAAAGAAATGGCTACCGGTAAACTGGGTATCATCGCACAGAGTCAGGGCTTTGTTGTGGAAAAGGACAGCCTGGAAGGTACCGGACTGACCATGATTTATCAGAATGTACTGGATGGCGCTTGTGCAGGTGTGGAATGTGCAGAGGACAAGGTGTTCTCCGTTCAGTTCCATCCGGATGGAAGTCAGGGCCCGCAGGAAAGCACCTATCTGTTCCGTAAATTCCTGAAGAACATCGAAGAGGGGGTTGGAAAGAATGCCTAAGCGTACAGATATCAAGAAAGTATTAGTGATCGGCTCCGGTCCGATCGTCATTGGTCAGGCTGCCGAATTTGACTATGCCGGAACTCAGGCCTGCCTGGCGCTGAAAGAAGAAGGTTACGAAGTCGTTCTGGTAAACTCTAACCCGGCGACCATCATGACAGATACACAGATCGCAGATAAAGTTTACATGGAACCGCTGACTCTGGAATTCGTAGCAAAGATCATCCGTTACGAACGTCCCGATGCGATCCTTCCGGGTCTGGGTGGTCAGACCGGTCTGAACATGGCGATGCAGCTGGCAAAGAAGGGTATCCTTGACGAATGTCAGGTTGAGATCCTGGGTACCAGCTTCTACTCCATCGAAAAGGCTGAAGACAGAGAAATGTTCAAGCAGCTCTGCGAAGATCTGGGCGAACCGGTTCTGCCCTCTGTTATCACTCATAACATGGAAGAAGCTGTAAAGGCTGCAGAAGAAATCGGATATCCCGTTGTACTGCGTCCGGCATTTACTCTGGGTGGTACCGGCGGCGGTTTCGCTGACGATGAAGAAGAACTGCGCGAAATCGCAAAGAACGGTTTCAAGCTGTCTCCCGTTCATCAGGTCATGGTAGAAAAGAGCATCAAGGGTTACAAAGAAATCGAATTAGAAGTAATGCGTGATGCCAACGATACTGCCATCGCTATCTGCTCCATGGAAAATGTTGACCCGGTTGGTATCCACACCGGCGACTCCATTGTAGTTGCTCCGGCTCAGACACTGACTTCCAAGGAATATAACATGCTGAGAACCAGCGCTCTGAAGATCATTCGTGCGCTGAAGATCGAAGGTGGCTGTAACGTACAGTTCGCACTGGATCCCCACTCCTTCAGCTATTTCCTGATCGAAGTAAATCCTCGAGTTTCCAGATCCTCCGCACTGGCGTCCAAGGCGTCCGCATATCCCATCGCCCGTGTAACCGCAAAGGTAGCTATGGGTCTGCATCTGGATGAAATCCAGATTGCCAATACTCCGGCGTCCTTCGAACCGACTCTGGACTACATCGTAGCAAAGGTAGCGAGATTCCCGTTTGACAAATTCGCAAGCGCATCCAACAAGCTGTCTACACAGATGAAGGCCACCGGCGAAGTTATGAGTATCGGAAGAACCTTCGAAGAAGCGATCCTGAAGTCCATCCGTTCTCTGGAAACCGGCGTTTGCCACCTGTATCACAAGAAATTTGACAACTATACCGTTGATCAGTTACTGGACTACATCGTGGACGGTACTGACGACAGATTATATGCCATCGCACAGCTGCTGCGTCTGGGTACCGACATCGGTATGATCCAGAACGCTACCAAGATCGACATGCTGTTCCTGGAAAAGATCAAGAACATCATCGATTTTGAAGCTGTGATCAAGGCCAACCCCATGGACGAAGATACCCTGAGAAAAGCAAAGAGAATGGGTATTTCTGACAAGTACATGGCTCAGGTATGGGGTAAGACCGAAGCGGAACTGTTCCTGAAGAGAAAGGAAATGAATCTGTTCCCGAACTACAAGATGATCGATACCTGTGGTGCGGAATTCGCCAGCGAAGTACCGTATCTGTACTCCACCTACGAAGGTGAACACGACAGTATCGTTACCGACAAGAAGAAGATCATCGTACTGGGCTCCGGTCCCATCCGTATCGGTCAGGGTGTCGAATTCGACTACTCCACCGTACATGCGATCTGGACCATCAGAGAATCCGGCTACGAAGCGATCATTATCAATAATAACCCCGAAACCGTATCCACCGACTACACCACCAGCGATAAGCTGTACTTCGAACCGCTGACTGTCGAAGACGTAATGAACGTTATCGAACTGGAAAAGCCGGAAGGCGTTGTGGTTTCTCTGGGCGGTCAGACTGCACTGAACCTGACTCAGCCGCTGGTTGATCTGGGAATCAAGACCATCGGTACCGACGTACAGGCTATCGAAAATGCAGAAAACAGAGACTGCTTCGAAAAGATCATGAACAAGCTGCAGATTCCTCAGCCGAAGGGTGAAGCAGTTACCTCCATCGAAGACGGTGTGAAGGTTGCAGCAGAAATCGGTTATCCCGTACTGGTACGTCCCAGCTACGTTCTGGGTGGCCGTGCGATGCAGATCGTTACCGAAGAAGCTGGTCTGAGAAGATACTTACAGACTGCGGTAGAAATCAACACCGATCAGCCCGTACTGGTTGACAAGTATGTAACCGGTAAGGAACTGGAAGTTGATGCTATCTGCGACGGTACTGATGTATTCGTTCCCGGTATTATGGAACACGTAGAACGTACCGGCGTACACTCCGGTGACTCCATCAGCGTATACCCCACCTTCAGCGTAAGCCAGAAGGTTAAGGATACCATCCTGGACTACACTGTAAAGCTGGGTCTGGGTGTAGGTATCGTGGGCCTGTACAACATCCAGTTCATCGTGGATAAGAATGACAACGTATTCGTTATCGAAGTTAACCCCAGATCTTCCCGTACCGTACCCTTCATCTCCAAGGCAAGCGGTCACCCGCTGGCAGACATCGCCACCAAGGTGATCCTGGGTCACAGCCTGAAGGAACAGGGTTACGACAAGGTATACCCCAATGAAAAGCAGCGTTGGTATGTTAAGGCTCCTGCATTCTCCTTCTCCAAGCTGAGAGGTATGGACGCATACCTGTCTCCGGAAATGAAGTCCACCGGTGAAGCTATCGGTTATGACTCCACTCTGACCAGAGCACTGTACAAGGCTCTGTTGGCTTCCGGAATGCACGTTCTGAACTACGGTACATTATTTGCTACCATTGCAGATGCAGATAAGGAAGAAGCTCTGCCGCTGATCCGCCGCTTCTACAACCTGGGCTTCAACATTGAAGCAACTGAAGGTACCGCAGCGTTCCTGAAGGAACACGGAATCAGAACCAGAACCAAGAAGAAGATCAGCCAGGGAAGCGAAGAAATTCTCGAAGCGATCCGCAAAGGTCACGTGAGCTACGTTCTGAATACCAGTGGTCATGATACTGCCGGCGGCGAACACGACGGTTTTGAAATCAGAAGCTGCGCAACAGAAAACAACGTTACCATGTTTACTTCTCTGGACACCGTCCGCGTACTGCTGGATGTTCTGGAAGAAACCACGATGAAGATTTCCACCATCGATGCGGAATAAAAAAATGGGACAATCGTATCGTAAATCGAAACGAAATGTGCTAAAATATTATTAAGCGAAAGCTCCTGTTCGCCGAACAGGAGCTTTTTCAACTTTACTGGAAAATGACGTAAATGCGTCGGTACCGATATAAGGAGGAACTGACTTATGGAGCTGAACAGAAAAGACAGAGCAGTGGAACTGCACAAAAAGGGATATAACTGTGCACAGGCTGTGGCCTGCAATTACTGCGATTTATTTGATATTGATGAAGAGCTGGTTTTCCGTATGACTGAGGGTTTCGGATTTGGCTGCGGAATGAAGGAAATCTGCGGTGCCATCAGCGGAGCGATTGCCGTGATCGGTATGAATAACAGCAGCGGGAATGTGGAACGTGGTGTGACAAAGAAGTCCACCTACGACCAGACCAGTGCTCTGGGTAAGAAGTTCGAAGAAAAGAACGGCTCGATGATCTGCAGAGAACTGAAGGGTGGTCCTGACAAGGCTCCGCTGCGTTCCTGTGACGGGTGCATCGAAGATGCCTGTGTACTGGTAGAAGAATATCTGAAGGAAGCGTACCATGGATTATCAGAGAAATGAGGATACAATTTTTGTCCGCTGCGATCCGGGGGAGGAAATCCTGGAACAGCTGAAAATCGTCTGTGAAAGAGAAAACGTCCGTTTGGCAACGATCAGCGGTCTCGGCTCTGTAACGAGAGCTGTGACGGGGATCTTCGACCTGGCTGAGAAGCATTTTTATGCGACAGTCCTGGAAGAACCCATGGAGATCGGAGCTCTGATGGGGACGGTGACCAATAAGGACGGCGATGTTTATCTTCATGTCCATGCGGTTCTCGGTAAAAAAGACGGGACGGCATATACGGGACATCTGAAAGAGGGTATCGTCATGGCCACTGCAGAAATCGTTTTAAATCTGATCGAGGGTGAAGTCGGACGGCGTTTCGTCCCGGAGACCGGCCTTCATCCCATGGTCTTTCAAAAATAAATTCCGTAGGAGTGAGAACAAATGAGCGAAAAATATCATGAAAAATATCACGATGTGAGAGAGGTCAGAGATATTCGCCACATGCTGGACGAAAGTACATCCATGTACGCGGATCGTCCGGCGTATCTGGTGAAAAAGGCGAAGGGCGAGCCTTACGGAGAAATCCTGTTCCGTCAGGTTGAAAATGATGTCAAAGCTCTGGCGACAGCGATGCTGGATCTGGGCCTTTCCGGTGAAAAGATTGCAGTGATCGGAGCAAACTGCTACGAATGGATCGCGACTTATTTCGCGGTAGTCAACGCAGTTGGCGTCATTGTTCCTCTGGATAAGGAACTGTCGAAGGAAGAAATCGATACATTGATGGAGATTTCCCAGTGCAAGGCTGTTTTCTTCACGGATAAGTATGAAAAGTATTTCAAAGAATATACCGATATGATCAAAGTGAAGATGAAGGTCTACGGTGACAGAACCAGCCTGGAAGATAAGCTTACCTGTACGGAACCTGCAGAGGGAGAATCCTGGCTGTGGGAAAGCCTGGTTGCCCGCGGGGAAGAGCTGCGTGAAAAGGGCGACCGCAGTTATGAGGAAGCGCCTCTCGATCCCGATGAAATGCGTCTTCTGCTGTTCACTTCCGGTACGACGGAAGCGGCGAAGGGCGTTATGCTGTCCCACAGAAATATCGTTTCTGATGTTATGGCCACCTGTAAGATCGCCTATATTACGCCGGAAGACAGAACACTGTCCTTCCTGCCGATCCATCATACCTTTGAATGTACGCTGGGACATGTTCTCGTTATGTACCGCGGTGCATCTGTCGCTTATTGCGAAGGCCTGAAGTATGTGACAAAGAACCTGGCAGAAGCCAAGTCTACCGTACTGATCGGTGTACCTCTGATTTTCGAATCGGTGTACGACAAGGTTTGGAAGCAGGCGGAAAAGACCGGTAAGGCTAAGATCCTGAGAACGGGGATCAAGGTGAACCGCACAGCAAAGGCGCTGGGTATCGATCTTCACAAGAAACTGTTCAAGACAGTTTATGATACCTTCGGTGGACGGCTGAACCGCATGATCACCGGCGCTGCGGCCATCGAACCCAATGTGTCCAGAGGATTCCAGGATATGGGCTTCATGGTACAGCAGGGATACGGTCTGACAGAGTGTTCTCCGCTGGTGGCCGGTTCTCCCGATTTCTCTCCTCAGAGATATGCAAAGGCCGGTTCGGTAGGCCCTGTAATTCCCGGAGGTGAGCTGAAGATCGATGATCCCGACGAAGACGGCATCGGAGAGATCCTGTACCGCGGACCGAACGTGATGCTGGGGTATTACAATATGCCGGAAAAGACGGCGGAAGTGCTGGATGAAGACGGCTGGTTCCATACCGGGGACCTGGGCTTCCTGGACCGCGAAGGCTGGCTGTACATCACCGGACGCCGGAAGAACGTCATCGTTACGAAGACTGGAAAGAACATCTATCCGGAAGAAATGGAAATGTACATCAACCGCAGTAAATACGTGGAAGAATCCATGGTTTACGGCGTGGAAGAAGAGGATGACACCTACATCGGCGCACAGGTACGCCCTGCATATGACGTGATCTTTGAAGAGTTCGGTAAGGATTACAGCGAAGAAAATATCCAGAAGCTGATCAAGAAGGCCATCGCTGAAATTAACGTTCAGCTGCCCAGCTACAAGCGTGTTAAGAGATTCGTGGTGAGAAGTGAAGAATTCGTCAAGACCACTACAAAGAAGATCAAGCGCTTTAAGAACATGGACGATGCCTCTGCAAAGGACATGAGCGCTCTGGACGACGACAAATAACGTATAATCAAACCTCCCCTCACATATTCTGTAACAAGGAATTGCGGGGGAGGTTTTTGATTTGAGAAATGTGAGGAAAGGACGCAGGCTGGCGCTGCTGTTGTCTCTGATGTTGGCAGCAAACGCTTCGCTTACCATACCGCCCATGGTGGCGGTTGCCGCAGAGCTGCCGAAAGCAACAGAGATCCCGGTGGAAGGAAGCCTGGAAATCAAGGCGAAGTCGGCCGTACTGATGGACGCAGGGACAGGAACGATCCTGTATGAACAAAATGCCAGAGAGGAGCTTCCGCCTGCCAGTGTGACGAAGGTCATGACGATGCTTCTGGCACTGGAAGCCGTGGAACGGGGACAGTTTTCTCTGGAAGATACGGTAACAATCAGTGAGCGGGCCGCATCCATGGGCGGAAGCCAGATGTATATGGAGGCCGGTGAAACTCATACTGTGGAGGAGCTGTTTCAGGGGGCCAGTATTTGTTCAGCGAACGACGCCTGCGTGGCTTTGGCAGAGTTGACAAAGGGGACGGAAGAATTGTTTGTGGAAGCGATGAACCGGCGGGCCGGAGAACTGGGGATGGAACACAGTCATTTTGTCAACACCAACGGACTTCCGGCGGCGGATCATTACAGCTGTGCTTATGATATTGCGGTGATGTCCAGGGAACTGTTGAAACATCCGAAACCGCGGGAGTGGTTTTCCACGTGGCAGACAACGATCACCGTGGGACTTCCGGGGAAGGAAAAGGAGTTTGGACTGACCAATACCAACAAAATGATCCGGACGTATGAGGGGGCCAATGGGATCAAAACGGGATATACGCAGGATGCGGGTTATTGTCTTTCGGCCTCGGCAACCCGTGGCGATCTGACGCTGATCGCAGTGGTGATGGGGGCGGAAAGCTCCAAAATCCGGTTTTCAGAAGCGTCGAGACTGTTGGACTATGGTTTTGCGACCTACGATAGTGTAAAAGTTGCAGAGAAGAGTCAGGTGATGGGGAGCCTGGCCGTGGGAAAGGGCTCTCCGCAGGTGATCGATGCGGTTACGGGGGAAGAAATCAGTGTCCTTACGGAAAAGGGAAAGGCAGAAAGTATTTCGTCCAGACCGGTTTTGATGGAGGATCTGGAAGCACCGGTACGATCCGGAGATGCGGTGGGAGAATTGAAATTGTACCGGGATGAAGCGGAAATTGGAAGTTATCCGTTATATGCGGCCTCGGCATCGGAACGCGCGGGAATCAGAGAAATGTTTCTGCGTTTGATCCGCACGCTGTATTGACCGGAACGTTTCACAGCGAAACCTCATATATTGCATTAAGACAGCTGTAAAACTGAGCTGTCAAAGCCTTGCCGGAGATCCGGCGGTAAAGGGAAATGAGGGATCTATGTGAGCAGCACCACGGATTATCTTCTGGCGTTTTCTTCGTTTTACAAAGCGGCTTATGCACAGGAAACGCTGGCAGATCGGAAATTTACGGTTTCGCTTCGGAAGCTGCCCCCCGGCCTTCTTCAAACCTGCGGTTACGGCGTGAGTCTGAGGACCGACGGATTGGAGGGTCTGAAGCGGGCGATGCGCCTGCTGGAAGAAAGGGAGATCCGCCACAGAGGCGTTTTTTCGCCTCGTAGAGAAGCGAATCGCGTCATTTACGACAAAGTCTATCTGTAAATAAAAAACCGTGGGAATTTCGGCGATTTGCCGCTTCCCGCGGTTTTTGTTACAGAACTTATTTCAAGTTTTCCGGGTTCAGACATTCCAGTTCCGGGAGAACGAAAAGGCCGTCCTTGCGGATCAGAACATCGTCGAACCAGATTTCACCGCCGCCGTATTCCGGGCGCTGGATCATGACCAGGTCCCAGTGGACTGCGGACTTGTTTCCGTTGAAGGCATCTTCGTAGGCCATCCCCGGGGTCAGGTGGAAGCTCCCGGCAATCTTCTCGTCGAAGAGGGTATCCATCATGGGTTCCAGGACGAAAGGATTCACGCCGATGGCGAATTCACCGAAGTAACGGGCACCTTCGTCGGTATCCAGAAGGGCGTTGATGCGCTCGGTGTCGTTGGCCGTAGCCTTGACGATTTTACCGTTTTCGATTTCGAAGCGGATGTTGGAGTAAGTGAAGCCGGCTTCTTCGGACTTGGTGTTGTAGGTGATGTAACCATTCATGGAATCCTTCAACGGTGCAGTGTACACTTCACCGTCGGGGATATTGCATGTTCCGGCGCACTTGATGGCGTCGATGCCCTTGATGGAGAAGGTCAGGTCGGTGTCGGGACCGACGAGACGTACTTTATCCGTGCGGTTCATCAGTTCCACCAGGTTGTCCATGGCTTTGTCCATTTTACTGTAGTCCAGGTTACAAACGTCGAAGTAAAAGTCTTCGAAGGCTTCCTGGCTGGTACCGGCCAGTTGAGCCATGGCCCCGTTGGGGTAACGCAGGACACACCATTTGGTCTTGGCGACACGATAATCCAGAACGGGATTTAAGATCTTGTAATATAAGTTCTGCAGTTCTGCAGGAACGTCGGCCAGTTCAGAAGAGTTTTCTGTTCCTTTCACAGAGATGTACGCATCCATCTTTTGCATCTGGTGAAGCTGATAGTCGGCCATGACTTCCAGCTGTTCCTTGGAACAACCGCGCATTAGTTCACGGGTCATGACGGAGTCTCTGATTTCCAGGTGAGGATAGCCTCCGGCGTTGTATGTTTCGCGGACAAGCATCTGCGCCAGTGCCCGTGTCTCTCTGCCTTCGTAGGTGATCAGTACATGTTCACCGGGCTGGACTCTGCAGGAATAAGTGATCAGGTTTTTTGCCAGCTGTTTGATTCTGGGATCCATAGTATATACCTCGCTTTATTTATGATTTCGGAGACGGACCGCGCCTGCGGGCGCGGTTGCCCGGATCGTTCTATCATGTATTATAGCCAATTCCAAACGATTTCAAAAGGGGATTCTTCGTTGAAATGTGTTGAAAGCTGTGGTATTCTGAAAAAAATGCTTTTTACGATCATGTGTATACTATGCTGGGAGACATCATGAAATACATTTTTATCATCAATCCCGCAGCCGGTCAGGGAAAGGCCAGAAGTTACTGGCTTCCGCAGATCCAGCGGCTGGTAAAAGAAAGAAACATTGAATATGAACTGCATAATACCTTGTCCTTCCAGGAAGGTATCAATTATATCCGTCAGCGCTGCGAAAGCGGGGAAGAGATCCGGTTTTACGGCTGCGGCGGGGATGGCACATTAAATTGTCTCGTCAATGGCGTGTACGGATATTCCAATGCATCCATTGGGGTTCTGCCCACCGGAACGGGGAATGATTTCATCCGGAGCTTTACCGATCCGAAGGCGTTTCAAGATTTGGAACGGCAGTTGGACGGGGAAGTCCAGAAACTTGATGCCATCAAATGTACGGATTCTTCCGGAACGAAGATTTCTCTGAATATGTGTAATATCGGTGTGGATGCTGCGGTTGCGGTGGAAGCCGGGGAAATGAAAAAGAAACCGCTTTTGTCGGGAGCGCTGGCCTATGGGGCGGCTGCAGTGAAGGTTCTGTCCGGAACCATTGGATTTCCTGCACGGGTTCAGATCGATGATGAAGAACCGTACGAAAAATATTTTCTTTTTGTAGCTATTGGAAATGGCGGATTCTGCGGGGGAGGGTTCCATTCCACACCGCTGTCGAAGCTGGATGACGGACTCATGGATGTCTGTCTGGTGGACAACATTAGCCGAATGAAGATCGCCACCGTGATTATGAAATATCGTGCGGGGACTCACCTGACGGACAAGTCCTGCGAAGGGATCGTGACCTACAAGAAGTGTAAGAAGATGACGCTGACACCGCTGTGTCCTTACGACGAACACGTGGAACGAATCGTGCTGGATGGAGAAGCTTCTGATTTTCTGGAAACCACGTTTGAAATCGTACCGGAAGCAGTCAACTTTATCGTCCCCAGGGGTTGTGAGATGTTGTAGTGCCGCGTTGAAAACTGCAGCGTCGCATGAAAAGCTGCAGCACATAGTTAAATATGTGAAAATAAAGAGCCGCATCGTAATGATGCGGCTTTGTTATTTAGCGGATGAAATTGGTCCAGGGTTTATCGAGCATCTTTTCCGGCTCGATTCCGGCCTGTTTTCCGGCTTCGATGCATTGTAAGATCCATGCCATATTCTTTCCAATCGTACGCATGGTATGGAGACCTTCCTCGTCCTTCATCACGTCTTCCGGAGAATTTCCGTGGACCATGTTCCAGTAGTGGGCGCTGATCACGGGCATTTCCATGTACATGGGATATTTCAGAAGAGCGTCCAGTGATGCGGTGGTTCCGGCACGTCTCGCAGAAACGATGACGGAGGCCGGTTTGTGAGCAAAGGTTCCTCCTGCGTAGAACATGCGGTCCATAAAGGAAATCATGGCACCGCTGGGAGATGCGAAATGGACGGGAGAACCAAAGATGAAGCCGTCAGCTTCATCAGCCTTATCCAGAACTTCGTTTACGATATCATCGCGGAAGCAGCGCCCCGTTTTGGAGCAGGCCCGACAGCCAATGCAGCCGGCGATCACCTGATTTCCGACAGTAACGATTTCCGATTCGATTCCGTAACGTTCCAGTTCACCGGCGATTTCTTTCAATGCGGTATAAGTACATCCATGGGGATGGGGACTTCCGTTGATCATTAACACTTTCATACTCTTACCTCCTTGGGGTGGTCGTGCTGGCGGGAGCACCGCCAATGGGTTGGCATCTTCGTGCTGGCGCGGTTGCCCGATGATAACCTTGATTCTAGTTTAGCACAAAGTGGACGGAGCTTCCAGCAGGAAACGCAGGATTAAGCTGACAGCAGCATTTCTGAAATGTGCATTTCCGATTTGGAACGAAACAGTTCTCCGACGCTGTTGCTATGAATCAAATATTGGCGGTATATCGGGTTTTCCGATTGGACAGGGATATGTTCCGGAGTCAGAAGATGTTCGAAGCCGGGGAGGGTTTTGTAAGGTTCCTTCAACTGAGAGACGATTGCGTCATCGTGAAATGGTTGGTAATGTTTCAAGAGTTTCTCAAGCCAGTACAAGTTGGTTTTTAGAACCTTAATTTTTAATGAACAGATCAATCGTTCGCGTATTCCTTTGATGATTGGGAAATCTGATTCAGAGAGGCGGTCTGGAACATAATGATTCCCTGGTTCAGATGGATCGCTGTGACTCCAATACATCCGAACACCTTTCTTTGCGTATTGCACATGCAGGTATCCCTTTGGAAGAATTCTCAATTTACCTTTACATTTGTCGTATTCGAACTTCATATCTGCATACAAAGATTGTAAATAGCTCTGTGTTGTATCCATGATCGTACCTCCATGACAATAGGATACACGATATCTCACAAAAAACAACCATAAAATTCCATAAATATATAAAAATACAAAAACGAAAAGGTGAAACGTTTGATTGAATCAACGGAAATAGCCAAAACAAGGGCGAAATGAATTGGAACCTGAGAATTCAAAGGTAATGAGCATAATTCTCAGAGAAAAAAACGAAAACCTGAGAATTGAACAAATAGTGATGAAATCCTAAGGGAAAAATACCCGTAGTAAGGCTTGTATTATGGTAAATGCAATTATATGACATGAAAACTCTGAGAATTAACGTCAGATATTG
>JAFUQN010000072.1 GCA_017472365.1 Bacillota bacterium | reverse complement strand
TTTTCAAAGGTGTGCTTCATATCAACACGTTCGAAGATGGTGTGACCGTCGCGGCCGAAGGTACCGATATTCACAACAGGAACGTTGATCTGACGGATCTGTTCTACATTGTGGAAGTACTTCACCGGGTTAGACGGCATATTATCGTTCAGAGCGTCTACCGCAGACTGGTCGCCGCAGATTGCCATGAAGCTGGAGTCAGAAATGTACGGATAGAACATTCTGGTCTTGATGTCGCGGCCGGATTCCGGACGAACTACTTCAACAGCAGCTTCAACTGCGTCTAACAGTGCTCTTTCCTTTTCGGTATTTCTGGTCATTTCGATATTAGCACTGTACAGAGAACCGAAGAAAATCACCACTGCGGGAGACTTGTCATCGGACCACTTCCATGCTTCTTCGATGACCTTCATGCCGTAGAATCTCAGGTCCAGAGCCGGATCTTCTTCATGCAGCTTGGTTGCATAGTCCAGGATCGCCTTCTTGAAGGCTTCACCCTTCTGTTCAGCCAGTTCATCGTAGAATTCCTTCCAGGTGTAAACTCTGGTCTTCCAGGGCAGTTCCACATAATTGGTCTTGCACAGGTTACAGAACTTCTTATACTGGGTGTTCAGATGTACAACTACATCATCAAATGCATCGATAGCTACCTGCTTGCACTTTTCCATAACCTGAGCCGGATTCATGGCGTGAGTGAAGTAGTTGTAGTAACCCATAGCTACCAGAGCGGTCTGTACGGTGTAGTTGGGCTTGGTATCGGTCTGCTTCAGAGAGATGGGCGGAACGCAGGCTTCACCCTGAGCGACGTCACACAGGTCCACGTTCAGGGACATCTTTCTGGTGATTTCAGCGATCAGCAGGTTCGGGTCCAGAGCGCCGAAGGAGTTACCAACGTGAGATTCCTTACCGAAAGCAACAAATGTAGGCAGCTGCTTACCAATGGAACCGTAGTACAGGTAACGAGCGTCATCTCCGGGGCTGTGGTTGGTGGAGTAGTCAGCGTTGATACAAGAAACATATTCAAATCCCTGGGTCTTCTTCAGCTCAACCAGCTCATCCAGAGCAGTGATGATACCCTTGGAGTTATCTTCTTCGTCACATTCAGCGATGGCAATTACATTACCGTCCAGTTCTTCCGGATGTTCGGAGAAGTACTTGATGATGTACATATGACCGGCAACACCGGACTTCATATCCAGCGCACCGCGGCCGAACATATACATACCGCTTTCCAGGTCTTCTTTTACTACATCGGGCATCTGAACCAGCTTCAGCTTTTCGGGAAGTGCTTCCGGATCGCAAGCCCATTCCTTAATGATACCGAAGTCGTCGATACCAACGGTGTCGATATGACCGATCAGGATGACGGTTCTGTTGGAGTTGCCCTTGGTACCCTTTACGAACGCATAGGTGGAGTGACGATCCACGAAGTCATTCTTGGTCTGGAACTTCTTCACGTAATCCGGATGTTCCTGGAAATACGGAAGATCCATGTAATAGTCGTATACATACTGAGCAACTGCAGATTCGCCGCCCGGTTCTTTATTGATACTGGGGATACGAACCATTTCTGTGGTTAATCTTTTTACTTCATCAAACGAATTTAATTTCATTGGTAAACCTCCTGCATTGACGAGTTTCATTCTTGTCTTTCTATAAGAGCAAGTTCCGTGCCAATCTTTAAATAATGATTTTCTCTTATTTTTTGAAGAAAATCGAGCCTTTTTGTCGGGATATTTTGAAATACCTATGATTAGATGCAAAAAATTCTACACCAGTTTGTGTAGAATTTTTTGCATATCTCGTGATTTACTTCATCAGTTTTTTATAATCGAGCCCATACTTTTCGATCTTATATTTCACAGCTTGTCGGGTCATTTTCAGTACGCGGGACGCTTCCGAAATCGAACTTACTTTTTTCAACGTGGAGATCAAAAGTGATTTTTCATACTCCTCCACCATCGAAGTCAATCCGCGCTCACTGACTTCTTCCTCTTTGTCACTTACGTTCGCAGATATGATTACCTCAGAATTGATTTCTGAAAAATTGTATTCATTCAGATAATCCGGGATATCGATCAGGCTGATATACTCATCGTCTGTCATATTGAAGGAGGATTCAATGACATTTCTCAGTTCTCTGACATTCCCCGGCCAGGAATAGTCTTTAAATATCCTCTCCACGGAAATGTCCAGTTCTTCCACAGATTTTTTCATTTTCCTGTTATAAAAATCAATGAAATGTTCCGCTAATAAAGAAATATCTTCTTTTCTCTCCCTTAATGGCGGAATAAAGAACTGAATCACACCCAATCGGAAGAACAAATCCTGGCGCAGCTTTTTATTTCGGATTGCCTCTCTTGGATCCACATTCATGGCGGAAATCACCCTTACATTCACATCGATGTATTTTTCTCCGCCAACTTTCATGTATTTTTGTTCTTCAACAGCTTTCAATAACTTGGCCTGCAGCTCCATATTCATGGAATTGATTTCATCCAAAAATAATGTACCGCCGTGGGCCAGTTCAAAAACGCCCTTTCGATTTTCCGCTCCGGTAAAACTTCCCTTTACTGTACCGAACAAAATACTTTCCATCAATGTATCCGGAATCGCCGCGCAGTTCAGGGAAATGAACGGTTTTCCGGATCTGGCGCTGGCGGAATGGATTGCTTCCACCACAAGTTCCTTACCGGTTCCCGATTCACCGATGACCATCACGTTGGAATCACTTTTGGCCACCTTTACGATCTTATTTTTTATCATCATCATAGCTTCGTTTTGAGTTACGATGCTGTCCACGGTATATAATTTATTTCTCGTATCTTCATTTTTTGTCTTCGAGGTATAATTTGACGAAATATCAAAGGTCCCGATAATTTCTCCATTATATTCGATGGGAAATGTGGAAGTGTTGATCACGTACGCTCTCCCATTTTTTTCGATGATCAGCTGCTGCTCATCCAGGATGGGTTTTCCTGTATCCATGACCCTGCAATGCGTACTGCTTTCTCTGGTCAGATTCGGATACATTTCAAACAGATTCTTACCGATCACATTTTTCGGCGTCAAAAACGTGACCCCATCATCCACCATGGCCGAATACTGGATCACATCATCTTTATTCACGATCATAAACGCATCCACTTTACCATGGATCCGGCTGTACTTTTCGATTTCTTTGATCAACATATAGTTTTTACCTTCCACACATAATGTATGATTTCACCTTAATTCAAAACGGTTTTTTTGTCAACAAAAGAGCTTTGACTCACTTTTTCAATAGACATCTATTATAAAGATGTGTGAACGATTCCGCACGAGCAGTTTAGAATGAATCGATCTCTGCGAGGAGGACCAAGTGAACCCGCTTTCCATAGCTGGGTTGCCGTGTAAAATAAAAAAGAGATAAACCATTCGGTTTATCTCTCATTTTTGAACTTATCTTACAGGTTCGATGATAACTCTTCTGTAAGGTTCTTCCCCTTCGCTGCGGGTGGTCACGCCGTTTCTGTTCTGCAGAGTTGCGTGGATCACCTTACGTTCGTAAGGATTCATGGGCTCTAAGCGTACGCTGCGGCCGGTCTTACGAACCTTGTCAGCCAGGCGGTTTGCCAGCTGTTCTAAAGTACGTTCTCTCTTTGCTCTGTAATTTTCAGCATCGATGACAACGCGGATATAGTTTTCGCTGTTCTTGTTGGCAACTAAGCTGCACAGATACTGGATCGCATCCAGAGTCTGGCCTCTCTTACCGATGATGGTACCGCTGTCCTTACCGTTAATGTCGATGTAGACATTTTCAGCATTGTAGGACGCTGTGATATCCAGAGTCAGTCCCATGTTGGTTGCAACTTCCTGTAAGAACAGGTATACGGGATGATCTGTGGTTTCCACCAAATCTGCAGGACGTTCTCTCAGAACCGGCTTTTCTGCAACTGCCTGAACAGCCTTCGGTTCTCTGTCTCTGCGTTCTCTGTGGTCTCTTCTGTCATTGCGGTGTTCTCTGCGTTCTTTGTGTTCGCGCTTTTCACGCGGTTCACGAGCTTCACGCGGCTCGGTCGTTTCCTTTTTCTGATCCTTCTTCGCTTCTCTTCTGAAATCATACTTATTTCTGGAAGGAGCGTTTTCGAATCTGCCGGGAATGATTTCTTTCTTAGGTTCAACCTTGGGTTCTTCCTTGACTTCAACCATTTCCGGTTTCTTTTCTACTCTGACCTTGGCCAGTTTGGAACCGATTCCGAAAAATCCTTTGGAAGGTTCTTCAAGAACGGTTACGGTTACCTGATCTTCGGTCAGTTTCAAGTCAATCAGGGCTAATTTGACAGCAGCTTCGATGCTGTCTCCCCACTTTTCCGAATAATCCATTCTAAACCTCGTCACTACTTCTTTGTCTTATTTTTTCCGCTTTTTTTCTTCTTAGTGTCAACTTCTCCGTTCTTCAGCTTGTCCTTGTAACCTCTCAGTAAGAAGTTCTGAGCGATGGTCACTAAAGTACCGACAAACCAATACAGAGACAGACCGGCCGGGAAGGATCTACCCATCAGGAAGATCATTACAGGGAAAAAGTACTTCATGGAGTTCATCATTCCTGCGGAAGACTGGTCCATGGTAGCAGTCTGAGTCGTAAACGAGAAATACTGTGTTAAACCAGCAGCAATCGGCAGGATCCAGCTGTCAGGCTGACTCAGGTCAGATACCCACAGGAAGGATTCGTGTACTGCCATAACCATGCTTTCGCTGTTTACATACAGCATCGGATTTCTCAGCAGTGCAAACAGACCCATGATGATCGGCATCTGGATCAACATCGGCAGACAACCGGACATCGGATTGTAATTTGCTTCTGCGTAAACTTCAGAAATCTTCTGCTGCATCAGTTCCGGATTCTTAGCGTAACGCTGCTGAATTTCCTGGATCTTGGGCTGCATATGAGCCATGGCAGCGGAAGTTTTGATCTGCTTGGTATACAGGGGGATCATGCAGACTCTTACAACGATGGTAAAGATGATCAGGGCAATACCGTAATTATCAACAACGTTGTAAACACCGGTCAGTAACAATCCCAGGGGCTTTGCAATAATTCCCACTACTAATTTTACCTCCGTTTACTTCAAAGGATCGTAATAATCATCGTGATTCCACGGATGACAACGAAGGATCCTTTTTATTCCAAGATAACTTCCCTTAAACGCTCCATATTTCTCCACAGCCTGGATAAAATATGTTGAGCAGGTGGGATAAAACCGGCATTTTGCCGGAAACAGCGGTGAAATGAATATTTGATATCCCCGAACCATGAGGATCAAGAGCTTTTTCAACATATCACTTAACCGTTTTTTTCGGGGATTTCGGTAAAATCCCGCTTCGTTTCAGTGCGGCTTCAATAGATTTTTTCACATCCGCGCATTTCAGATCACAAATTGTGGTACGAGCGATGAAAATCATGTCGTACCCCGCCGGAATCTGCTCTTCCAAACTCCGGTAGCTCTCTTTCATAAGACGTCTGGCCCGATTACGAACCACACTCTTTCCCACTTTTTTGCTGGCCAAAAAAGCCTTTCGGCTGTAAGGCAGACCATTTTTTTTGTAAAACAAAACAACGCATCTGTCACCGATCGACTTTCCACGATTATAAATGGCGGAAAAATCTTTTTTGTTGCGCAAAATATTGGGTTTCAGCATAAAAGTTCATCCTTTTGCTTTTCATTTGAAAAATTACAAGTGTAAAAAGTTTCCTAACGAAACAAAAAGACCACGTAAGCGGTCTCTATGCTGTAAAGGAATTATTACGCGGTCAGGGACTTTCTACCTCTTGCTCTTCTTCTCTTCAGTACGTTTCTGCCGTTCTTGGTAGCCATTCTCTTACGGAAACCGTGTTCCTTCTTTCTCTGCTTAACCTTCGGCTGGAATGTCATCTTCATCTGTGTACACCTCCTTACCACATAGAGTTTTCGGGACATCCAAACGATGTCCACACATAATCGCTTGTAAATTATACACTTACAAATACATTATGTCAAGCATTTTTCAATGGTTTCCGACAGTTTTACACTGCCGTTCTCCACTTCAAAAATATATCCTTCGGACAAATTTTCCGAAAGCGTCTGACTGATTTCCGTCGTTGTAATGAAAATCTGTATCTCATGAAGACGATTCAACAGGAATGTCTGGCGCTGGACATCCAACTCCGATAACACATCGTCCAGAAGAAGAATGGCATCTTCCCCCGTTTCTTCTTTGATCAGATAAATTTCAGCAAGTTTCAGAGACAGCGCAGCCGTACGCTGCTGCCCCTGAGAACCGTAATGACGGATGTCGATCCCGTTGACCTGGATTTTCAGGTCATCCTTGTGAGGACCGGATTCGGTATTTCCCTTGAATGTATCGCGGGAAAATCCCTTTTGAAGTTTTGTCAAAAATTCATCTTTTTGAGACAAAAAATCATCTTTGACAGGAACATTGCTCTCATAGGAAATCTCCAGGACTTCCTTCCCATCGGTGATTTTCTCATGGATTCCGCGTGAAATCACGTTCAGCTTTTCGATAAAGCCGGCACGGTCAAAAATAATACGAGCACCGTAATCGGCCAGCTCTTCATCGTAAACCGAAAGCAGAGCCTGATCCTTTACCCCGTCTTTCAACAAAAAGTTACGATTCTGAAGCACTTTTTTGTAGCGTCCCAGATTTTTGTAATACACCGGACGGATCTGACACAGTTCCCTGTCGATAAATTTTCGTCTCTTCTCCGGTTCTTCCTTTACAATTTTCAAATCCTCCGGAGAAAAGACGACAGCGTAGATGTGTTCCAAAAGATCGCTGGTCTTCGGCGCACGAACACCGTCGATCTTGATCAGCTTCCCCTCTTTTTTGTAAGTGATTTCGATCTCCGTTTCACGATCATCCTTCACAGATACCGTTTTTGCGCGGCAAAAATCATGGCCGAAGCCAATCATTTCATTGTCGCGGCTGGTACGGAAGGATTTTCCCAGGCTCATAATATAAATTCCTTCCAAAAGGTTGGTCTTTCCCTGGGCGTTATTTCCGGTGATCACATTCAGTTTTTTGTGAAATTCCAGATTCATCTTCTGGTAATTTCGAAATTGAAGTAAGCTGATTTCTCTAATATACATAATTAATTCGAAATACGTACCGGCAGTACCAGATATTCAAAGGCATCGCCTTCCACCGGACGAATCATGCAGGGGCTGACGCTGGAGTTGAATTCCAGATAAACTTCATCGTCAGAAACAACTTTCAGAACATCCAGCAGATATTTGGAGTTGAAACCGATTTCGAGGCCGTCCCCTTCTCTTGCGATGTTGATTTCTTCTTTCACGTTTCCTTCTTCCGAACGGGAAGTCACAGTCATCGTTGTATCTCCAACGGAAATACGGATCAGATTATTCTTACCGTCGCGGGCCAGAAGGGATGCACGTTCGATGGCTTCCAGCAGCTCGCTTCTGGACAGTCTGACTCTGGTATTGTGAGACTTGGGAATGACATTTTTGAAATCAATGAACTGACCTTCCAACATTCTTACCACGATCTTGGTATCTCCGGTCAGGAACATTGCTTTCTTCTGATCCAATACGATATTCATGTCGGATTCGCTGTCAGAATCCATGACAACTTTATTGACTTCGTTCAGGATTCTTGCGGCAATGATGATCTTGCGGGTTTCATCACTGCGAACGTGTTCGCGGGTGATTGCCATACGGTATCCGTCCAGCGCAACCATCTGCAGCATTTCACTTCCGATATCGATCAGAACACCTAAGATGATTCCTTTCGATTCATCCAGGCTGGCAGCGAACGCTGTTTTTCTGACCATGTCCTTGAACATTTCCTTTTCCATCTTAATGGAATTGGTTTCTTCCACATCACCGGTATTGGGGAATTCGTCAGCAGACTGACCCACGATGGTGAATTCCGAAGACATGCAGCGGATAACGATCATATTGTTTTCTTTTTCTTCGACTTCCACCATACCGGCAGGTAATTTACGGATAATGTCGCTGAATAATTTTGCAGATACGACCAGCGCACCTTCTTCTCCTACCTGAACATCGATTTTTGTTTCGATGGACAGTTCCAGATCGGACGCAGTCAGTGTCAGCTGACCGTGATCAGCTTCCAGTAAGATGCCTTTCAGAATAGGAATGGTGGTTCTGTTGGTAATGGCTTTGGAAACCACGTTCAGAGCCTTCGCCAGTGTCTGTTGTGGGCATGTGAATTTCATGGGGCAGCCTCCTTATTTTTATCTTTTTGCAGTAGCAGTAGTAGTAGGGCCTGTGAATATGTGGATAACTTCTGTGTATAAGTGTTTTCAAGGCCTCTCATTTCTCAAAAACATGTGGAAAACTTGTTTTTCCTGTGTAAAACCGGTGTGGAAAACTCGTTTTCGTTATGTGTCCGTTTCAGGGAGGTTTTATGCGTTCTGCATCTCCTCTTTCAGAGCTTCGATGGTCTGATGAAGTTCGGAATTCGGGTTATCTTCCAGATCCTTGGCAATCTTTTCGCAGCCGTGCAGAACCGTGGTATGGTCACGGCCTCCAAACAGCTCGCCGATCTTCGGAAGTGACAGTCCTGTCATTTCGCGGCAGAGATACATGGCGATCTGACGGGGATAAGCGATGTTTCTGGAACGCTTCGACGAATCGAAATCTGCAAGCTTTACGTTGAAGTGCTTTGCAACGATGCGTTTGATATCTTCCGGAGTAACTTCCTTCTGTTTCGATACGAATACATCCTGCAGAACCTGATGGGCCATTTCCTTTGTGATTTTCTGATTGGTCAGATTTGCGTAGGCGATGATCCGGTTCAGGGCACCTTCCAGTTCACGAATGTTGGACGGGATGTTCTGTGCGATGGTGTTGATGGCTTCCAGCGCGGTATCGCTCAGATAGATATCTTCGATTTCGGCTTTCTTGGTCAGGATCGCAACTCTTGTTTCATAGTCCGGCTCTTCGATCTTGGCAACCATCCCCATGGCAAAGCGCGAGGTCAGTCTCTGTTCCAGCCCTTTCAGCTGCTGCGGCGGCTTATCGCTGGTGAAGATGATCTGCTTGTTGGCCATGTGCAGGTCGTTGAATGTATAGAAGAGTTCTTCCTGTGTACTGTCCTTACCTTCAATGAACTGGATATCGTCCAGCATAAATACGTCGATGTTTCTGTATTTATTCTTGAATTCCATCTGACGGTTTTCACGGATGGCGCGGATCAGTTCGTTGGTGAACATTTCAGAGGATACGTAGAGAACCTTCAGTTCCGGGTAATTCTTTCGGATGGCGTGACCGATGGCATGCATCAGATGGGTCTTTCCCAGTCCGGCATCCCCGTACAGGAACAGAGGATTGTGCGCTGCCGAAGGGTTATTGGCAACCGCCAGCGATACTGCATGGGCAAACTCGTTATTTTTCCCTACGACGAAGGTACTGAATATGTATTTCGGATTCAGATTCAGTTCATCGGTGTAAGGAGTATACGTGGTGGTTTCCTGCGGGCCGTCCAGTTCTTCTTCCAGCATTACCACGATTCTGTAGGGTTCTCCCATGATTTCGTTGACGCCGTTTTCCACGATTTGTTTATAACGGTTCTCCAACAGCGATTTTCCCATTTCCACTTCGGTGGAAAGGAACAGTTTCTTGTTTTCCTGGTCAATGTTGATGGCTTTGACCGGTGCGATCCAGGCCTGATATGCGGCACTGATCATGGTGCTTTCCAGATGGCTCTGGATGGAGCTCCATATTTTGTCCAGATCTTTCTTTCTCATATATTTTTTCCTTTTTCCAGGGGAGTGATACACGTGTGAAAACGCCGCGAAAATGCGGCGTATTTCCAAGTGTATTAATCATAACAAAAAAAGTTATCCACAGGCAAGACCCATCTTAAAATACGAAAAATCTGCGACTGTTCCCTCTCTTTTTCCGGCGGAACAAATTGTGTCAGAAGGCGAAAAAATCAGGGGATAACCATAGATGTTGTGGGTTAGTTTTCAGAAACCGCAAGGAATTAAAAAAATGAAAAAATAAAAAATCGAAAAAAAGGGCGAAATGACGAAAAAAATTTCGGAAAGGATGATTTTACATGCACGGAGAATGAAAAATAGTATATATATTTATAATTTTAAAATACATATAAGGCTGAAAAACGCTGATTTCAGATGTGAAAAAATAAAAAAGAATAATTTTTATCATTTAAGTCAAAAAAGCTTTCAAAAACCCTGCATTTGGTGTAAAATGGATTCTGTATTGGTATGCGCATTTTACTGCCATACCCGGGTTTAAGAATATGATATTTTTCATTATATATCAATTGGGACAACGTTGAGAAAATGGAGGAAACCATGGCGTTAGAAGAAATGAAAAACCAACAGGAGTATAATGCCGAGCAGATCCAGGTCCTGGAAGGTCTGGAACCTGTTCGTAAACGTCCTGGGATGTACATCGGTACCACCGGTCCGAGAGGGTTACATCATCTGGTCTACGAAATCGTTGATAACAGTATCGACGAAGCGCTGGCTGGCTATTGTAAGTCCATCAGTGTCGTGATCCATAAAGACAATTCCATTACCGTAGAGGACGATGGACGAGGTATGCCCGTCGATATCCACCCCAAAATGAAGAAGCCCGCAGTGGAAGTCATTCACACTGTACTGCACGCCGGCGGTAAGTTCGGCGGCGGCGGATATAAAGTATCCGGTGGTCTGCACGGGGTAGGTGCATCCGTAGTAAATGCTCTGTCCGAATCCATGGAAGTGGAAATCAAGAGAAACGGAAACATCTATAAACAGACATACGCAAGGGGTAAGGTCACAAGTGAGCTGACCATCATCGGTGAATGTGGTAAGAAAACCGGTTCCAGAACCACATTTAAGGCGGACCCGGAAATCTTTGAAGAAACCGAATACAGCTATGATACGCTGGAACACCGTCTCAGAGAAATGGCCTTCCTGAACAAAGGTCTGAAAATCAGCCTGAAGGATGAACGCGAAGCCAAGAAAAAGGGTGAAGTGTTCCATTACGAAGGCGGGATCAAAGAATTCGTAAAGCATCAGAATCAGAATAAAGAAGCGATCCATCCCGATATCATCTATTTCGAAGCAAAGCGCGATACCTACGAAGTGGAAATCGCCATGCAGTACACCGACAGATATAACGAGATGCTGCTTTCCTATGCGAATAACATCAATACCACTGAAGGCGGTACTCACATGGTGGGCTTCAAGTCCGCTCTGACCCGTGTCTTCAACGATTACGCAAGAAAGGCCAAGTTCGTCAAGGAAAACGAAGAAGGTCTGGCCGGGGAAGACGTCAGAGAAGGTCTGACTGCCATCGTGTCTGTAAAGCTGACCGAGCCTCAGTTTGAAGGTCAGACAAAGACCAAGCTGGGCAACAGCGAAATGAGAGGTTTCGTAGAAACTGTCACCAATGAAAACCTGACCGCATTCCTGGAAGAAAACCCGCAGCAGTCCAAGGCCATCATCGATAAGTGTCTGAAAGCTGCGAGAGCCAGAGAGGCTGCCAGAAAGGCGAGAGAACTGACCAGAAGAAAGAGTGCTTTGGAAGGAATTTCTCTTCCGGGTAAGCTGGCCGACTGTTCCGAAAAGGATCCGTCGCTGTCTGAAATCTTCTTAGTCGAAGGGGATTCCGCGGGCGGTTCCGCAAAGCAGGGTCGTGACAGAACACGTCAGGCTGTTCTTCCTCTGAGAGGTAAGATCCTGAACGTAGAAAAGGCACGTCTGGACAGAATTCTGAATTCCGACGAAATCAAGAATATGATCACAGCGTTCGGCTGTGGAATCGGAAGTGATTTCAACATCGAAAAGCTCCGTTACCACAAGATCATCATCATGACCGATGCCGACGTCGACGGTGCTCACATCCGTACGCTGCTGTTGACGTTCTTCTACAGATACATGACACCGCTGATTGAAAACGGTCACGTTTATGCTGCCCAGCCGCCTCTGTATCAGGTCAAGAAGGGTAAGGAAGTTTACTACACTTACTCCGAAAAGGAACAGGAAAAGCTGATGGCTTCCCTGGGAGATAAGGGTCCGAAGCCGGCGATCCAGAGATACAAGGGTCTCGGTGAAATGGACTTCCACCAGTTGTGGGAAACCACCATGGACTTCAACAACCGTACGCTGATCCAGATCACTATCGATGACGCGACAGCTGCCGACGAAATCTTCACCACTCTGATGGGTGATAAGGTTCCGCCCAGAAAGAAGTTCATCGAAGAAAACGCACAGTACGCAACGCTGGATATTTAGTTTAGTAGGAGGAACATCACATGGAAAATTTCTTAGAGGATCGCAGTAAGCTGATCCAGCACGAAATCTATGACGAAATGAAGAACTCCTACATCGACTACGCCATGAGCGTTATCGTAGGACGTGCTCTTCCCGACGTCAGAGACGGTCTGAAGCCGGTACACAGAAGAATTTTATATGGTATGAGCGGTCTGGGTGTGACCCCGGACAAGCCTCATAAGAAATCCGCCCGTATTGTCGGTGAAGTTATGGGTAAATATCACCCTCACGGTGACTCTTCCATCTACGACGCTATGGTACGTATGGCTCAGGATTTCTCCATCCGTTATATGCTGGTCGATGGTCACGGAAACTTCGGTTCCGTGGACGGCGACGGCGCTGCGGCAATGCGTTACACCGAAGCGAGAATGACTCCCTTCGCGCTGGAAATGCTCCGCGACATTGAAAAAGAAACTGTCGATTTTATGCCTAATTTCGACGGTGAAGAAGAAGAACCGAAGGTTCTGCCGGCGAGATTCCCGCAGCTTCTGGTCAATGGAGCCAACGGGATCGCGGTCGGTATGGCCACATCCATTCCGCCCCACAATCTGGGCGAAGTCATCGATGCAGCTGTAAAGATGATCGATGATGAAAACTGCACCGTGGAAGATCTGATCAAGATCGTAAAGGGTCCCGACTTCCCCACCGGTGCCATCATCATGGGGAAGAACGCTGCGAAAGAAGCGTACAGAACCGGTCAGGGGAAGGTCCTGGTGAGAGCCAAGGCAGAAATTGAAGAGACCACCCGTGGCCGTCAGCAGATCATCGTTACCGAAATTCCTTATCAGGTCAACAAAGCAAGACTGATCGAAAAGATCGCTGAACTGGTCAAGGAAAAGAGAATCGAAGGCATTTCCGATATCCGCGACGAATCTAACCGTCAGGGTATGAGAATCGTCATTGAATTAAAGAGAGACGCCAATGCACAGATCACGCTGAACCGTCTCTACAAACATACACAGATGCAGGAAAGCTTCTCCATGATCATGCTGGCTCTGTCCGATGGTCGTCCGAAGATCCTGAATCTGTACGAAATTCTGGATGAATACCTGAAGCACCAGAAAGACGTTGTCACCAGACGTACCAAGTATGACCTGAAGAAGGCGGAAGCAAGAGCTCACATTTTAGAGGGTTTACGTATCGCCATCGACAACATCGATGAAGTGATCCGCATCATCCGTACCAGTTACAATGACGCAAAGCAGCGCTTGATGGATACCTTCGGATTATCCGAAATCCAGGCACAGTCCATTCTGGACATGCAGCTGCGCCGCCTCCAGGGTCTGGAACGTGAAAAGATCGAAGCGGAATACCAGGAACTGTTGAAGAAGATTGCTTATTATAAGCAGCTGCTGGCTGACGAAAAGATGTTGATGGGTGTCATCAAGGACGAACTTCTGGAAATTAAGAAGAAGTACAACGACAAGCGCCGCACTAAGATCGTGGCCGACGCGGAAGAAATCGACGAAGAAGACCTGATCGCTGAAGAAAAGGTTGCCATCACGCTGACCCACCTGGGTTATCTGAAGAGAGTCCCGGCGGACACCTACAAAGCGCAGAAGCGCGGCGGTAAGGGCATCACCGGTCTGACCACCAGAGAAAATGACTTCGTAAAGAACCTGATCATCACGTCCACCCACGATTATCTGATGTTCTTCACCAACATGGGTAAGGCTTACAGAATCAAGGCTTACGAAATCCCCGAAGCTCACAGAACGGCCAAGGGTACGCCGGCGGTAAACTTCCTGAATCTGCTGCAGCGTGAACGTATCACTGCGGTGATGCCGGTACAGGATTTCACATCCGAAAAGTACCTGATCGCTGTAACGAAGCAGGGTGTCATCAAGAAGGTGGATATGGCCCAGTTCGACACCAACCGCAAGGCTGGTCTGATTGCCATCAATTTAAAGGACGGCGACGAACTGATCGGTATCAAGGAAACCACCGGTACTTCCAATGTCATCATCGTTACCAAGAACGGTAAGTGCATCTGCTTCAGCGAAGATGATGTAAGACCTATGGGCCGTCTGGCCGGCGGTGTCAGAGCCATCACGCTGGAAAAAGGTGACGAAGTCGTTGCTATGGAACTGGCAGAAAAGAACGAAGAACTTCTGGTCGTTACCCAGGGCGGTTTCGGTAAGAGAACTCCGGTGAAGGATTACAAGATCCAGGCCAGAGGCGGTAAGGGTCTTTTGACATACGATAAGGCCAAGTTCAATAAGACCGGTCACCTGATCGGAGCGATGGTTGTCAGTGAACAGGATGAAGTGTTACTAATCAACTCCGACGGTATCATCATCCGCATCAAGGCCGATGAAATCTCTCGTCTGGGAAGAGCGACCCAGGGCGTCAAGATCATGCGCGTTGAGGAAGAAGCCAACATCATCGCCATGGCCAAGGTGATCCGCGACGATGAGGATGAAGAGAAAACTGACGATAACGAACAGATCAGCATGATCTAAAAGGAGGAGAGTTCATGTCTTTAGAAATCAAGCGCGATTATAATACACAGGAAAATCGCTGGGATATGGTTCTGGCCGGAGAGGTCGACATCAACAATGCTTCGCAGTTGAGAGCAGAATTGAAAGCCATGTTCGAAGAAAAAGCTTCTTCTGTGAACATCGATATCAAGGAACTGAGCTACATCGACAGTACGGGTTTAGGTGTTATCATCGGTGCCTATGGCCGCATGAAGGAACAGGGTATCTCCGTCAAGCTTCTGAATCCGGCGAAAAACGTGGAAAAGCTTTTGAAGATCACCAGTCTGGACCGTATTTTTCTGTAGGTGAAGCGAGGTAGATACAATGACTGATATTTTAAAGTTACAGCTTCCGGGAAAGCCCCAGTATGTGAGCACCGTTCGCATGGTGATCGCGTCTTTGGCAAACAGTGCCGGCTTTGATGTGGAAGCCATCGAAGACATGAAGGTTGCGGTATCCGAGGCTTGTACCAATGTGGTCTGCCACGGAACCAACGGAGACGATTTATATGAAATCTCCTGTGAAATCAGTGACGAACAGTTCTGCGTTTCTGTACAGGACCAGGGGGAAGGCGTAGATATGGATCAGTATCAGGCGCCCAATCTGGACTGTCCCAAGGAAGGCGGACTGGGTTTGTTCATCATCCAGACACTGATGGATGAAGTGGAAATTACTTCGGAACCCGGTCGGGGAACGAAGATCCGTATGGTGAAATACCGTCAGGAATAAGTTCTGCTTGATTTATTTTGTGAATGAGGTGAAATGAACATGTCCCTAACTGAGAAAAATATAAAAGAACGTTTGGAAGAATACAGCCAAACCAGGGATATGGCGCTGAGAAATGAGATCGTGGAGCACTACCTCTACGTGGTGGATATTTTAGTAAAAAAATATCTGAACCGCGGGGTGGAGTATGAAGACCTGTATCAGGTGGGCTCCATGGCTCTGATCCTGGCAGTGGAACGGTTCAATCCCTCCAAGGGATTCGAATTTACCAGTTTTGCTACCCCTACCGTCATCGGTGAGATCAAACGATATTTCCGCGATAAGGGATGGGCTGTGAAAGTTCCCCGACGACTGAAGGAAATTTCCGCGCAGATCCCCAAGGTCCGCGAAGAAATCGAACAGCGTACCGGGAAAGTTCCTTCCGTGGCGGAGATTGCCGAAGTATTGGGGATCAGCCAGGAACTGGTGTTAGAAGCCATGGAAAGCGGCCATTCCTACGGTGCCTATTCTCTGTCGCAGACCTTTGACGACAGCGGTGAGGATGGCGATTCTTCCGTATTTGAAAAGTATCTTGGCCAGCGAGAGGCCGGTTACGATAGCTTTGAACTCAGCGATATGATCCGCAGTGTCTACAATGATTTGACGGAAAAGGAACAGGAAATCTTCCGTCTCCGTTATATGGAACATAAGACGCAGCAGGAAATCGCTGATCTCCAGGGAACGTCTCAGATGACGATTTCCCGCATCGAAAAGAAGTTGAAGGAGAAATTCAAAGCGGCATATACAGCACAATAACTATGAAGTAAGAGGTGAATCGATCAATGAAACGAGTATTTTCCGGCGTTCAGCCCACAGGAAACATACATATTGGTAATTATTTAGGAGCTCTGAAGCAGTTCGTCCAGCTGCAGGAAGAAAACGATGCGATCTACTGTATCGTTGACGAACACGCCATCACCGTTCCTCAGGATCCCAAGCTGTTGAGACAGCACATTCTGGATGTGGCTGCTTTGTATATGGCGGTGGGTGTAGACCCGAAGAAGGCAATCATTTTCGTCCAGTCCGACGTTCCCGGTCATGCGGAACTGAACTGGATTCTGACCTGCAATTCCTACACCGGTGAGCTGTCCAGAATGACCCAGTTCAAACAGAAGAGCAAGGGCCGCGAATCCGCTCCCACCGGTCTGTTCACCTATCCCGTACTGATGGCTGCCGACATTCTGCTGTACGATACCGATATCGTACCGGTAGGAAACGACCAGAAGCAGCACATCGAGCTGACCCGCGACATCGCTTTGCGTATCAACAACAAGTACGGTGAAACCTTCGTGGTTCCGGAAGGTCAGTTCGTAAAGAGCGGTGCCAGAGTCATGTCTCTGGACGACCCCACCAGTAAGATGTCCAAGTCTGCGGAAAATCCCCACAGCCGTATTTCCTTACTGGACGAACCTTCCAAAATCAAGAAATCCATCATGAAATCCACCACTGACTCCGAAGGTGTGATCCGCTTCGACGTGGAAAACAAGCCCGGAATCTCCAACCTGTTATCCATCTACAGCGCGTTCTCCGGTGAAACCATCGAAGAACTGGTGGCGAAGTACGACGGTCAGGGCTACGGTACTTTAAAGAAGGACCTGGTGGAAGTTACTATCAATGCACTGACTCCTGTACAGGAACGTTACAAAGAAATCAGAAACTCTCAGGAGCTGATCGACGTTCTGAAGGACGGCGCAGATCGTGCAAATGCTATCGCTGAAAAGACCATGAAGCGTGTCAAGGACCGCTTCGGGTTAGGTCTGTAATACGAAAAGTAAGTAAAAAACAAAAGTTTTTGGATATATTGTCCAAAAACTTTTGTTTTTTTATTTTTATTTGATCATAGTTTGTTATGATGAATATAGCGGAGAATGTTTTAGAACTGTAAAGGGATAGGTGCAAAATGAAAGGACAGATCAAAGAAATACTATTGGTGACAGGAAGCCGAAATACACAGGCATCGATCGCAAGACAGCTATATCAATATATAGGGAATGCAGTGCATATTGTACCGTATACCGTAGATGAACCTTGTGAGCCACTGAATAAAAAATATTTCACTGTTTTTTCCAGTGATGAGGTTTATGGGGATTTTCTTCGCCTAGGAAATGAAGAATATATCGATGATTATATTATTGTATCCAGAATCATAATCCATGATCAAATTGATAAAATTTTGATGCTTCCCAGAACTGAGAAAATATTGATGGTCAATGATTCTCCGAAGAGTGCAGAAGAGGGAATTGAATGTTTGAAAAAAGTGGGGTTTGACTTTCTGAAATTGATTCCATATTATCCAGGGTGTCATGTGGATCTTCACGACATTAAAATTGCCATTTCTCCTGGAGAAATTGATAAAATTCCGAAAGGAATCGAACAGGTATATGATATTGGAGTTCGAATTCTGGATTTTTCGAGTTTGATCAAAGTACTGAAAAAGATTTCTGTTCTGGATGATGACAAACTTCAGAACTACGCAAATCATTATATTGAAAGCGTGATGGATTTTGCAAAGAGAGTATCTAATATGGCCAATGAAGCTGTTGACTTAACAAAGACCGTCAGAGAAGAAATTATTGGCAAAGGGTATTATGCGAAATACCAGTTTGATGATATCATTGGGACTACGGAAAAAATCTGTTCGGTAAAAGAGATAGCAAAACGAATTGCAAAGTCAGATCTGACAGTTCTGATTGAAGGTGAAAATGGAACGGGAAAGGAATTGTTTGCCAGTGCAATTCACAATACTTCAAATCGAGTGAAAAAACCGTTTGTAGCAATTAATTTATCTGCCCTTCCGGATGAACTGATTGAATCGGAATTGTTTGGTTACGAGGAAGGTTCTTTCACAGGAGCACGAAAAGGAGGAAAAATTGGTTTGTTTCAACAGGCCAATGGAGGTACCATTTTTCTGGATGAAATCGGTGATATTTCATTAAAAATTCAAGCAAAACTTTTGAGAGTGATTCAGGAAAAAGAAATTATGAAGGTGGGAGGAGATCGTATCATACCTGTCGATGTAAGGATCATTGCAGCAACAAATCGTGATCTGAAAAGTATGGTTGAAAATGGTACTTTCCGAAAAGATTTATATTTTAGATTGAAAATGGGCCATATTTATATTCCGCCTTTGAGAGAAAGAAAACAGGATGTTCCGGAATTGATCCGGAATTTACTGAAACATGAGCTGGATCGCGACGTGAAAATTGACGAAAAGATTATGAAAAAGTTCATGGATCATGTGTGGCCAGGGAATGTCAGAGAATTGTTCAATGTTATTCAATATGCAGCGACAGTCTGTGAGAATGATATCATTCTGGAAAAAGATTTACCTTACGATAGTTTTGTAAAATTTTCGCTTCCCAATTCTGCACAGATCAGTAAAAAGGATACGGGAAAAGAGAATGAAAGAAGATTGGATGATGAAATAATTTATCTGATTCAGGAAATGAACCTCAGAGGGGAACTGGCAAGTAAACGCCGCGTTATGGAACAGCTGAAAGAAAAGGGGTTCCGTATCAGTGATTATAAATTCAGGAAAGTGATCAATCAATTGATTTCCGAAGAGAAACTTCGAAATACCGACGGGAATTATGGAATGGAAACAACTCAATTTGACGAAATCCAACTAAATTAAATTAAAATCATCCAAAATAGTGCGAAATATATAGGATGCCTGTGTAAAATACAAATGTATCATAAGCAGGTGTCCTTATATTTTTTTGCATAGCTTTAACAAAGAAAGTAAAATTAAAAGAAAGGAAAGAATTTTTAAAAAATTATACGTATATCGTATTTATGGAATGAAACTTGCTTATTTCTATCTATAAATCCCAAAGGAGTTAGGAGGAAAAAGAAATGAAAAGAAGAATCTTAGCGATTTTGTTGACGCTGTGCATGATTCTTGGAATGATGCCGACTATGGCGTTTGCGAATCAACCAGAATTTCATGACATCAACGGCCATTGGGCAGAAGAAGTTATTGAAAAATGGAGTGATCGGGACATTATCAATGGTATGGGAAATGGTAGATTTGATCCCAATGGTTCCATGACCCGTGCGCAGGCAGCAGCGGTATTTGCAAATTTATTTAAGCTGACAAAGAAAGCAGATGTCAGTGAATTTGCAGATGTGAAAGATGCTTGGTATAAAGATGCCATTGCTATGTGTGTAGAAGCAGGGATCATGTCTGGTGTTGGTAATGGAAAAATGGATCCTGACGGAACATTGACACGTGAGCAAATGTTTACGATGTTTGCAAATGCGTTGGGGATCAAACCGGAATCGACTTCTGACAAGGAATTTGTTGATAAAAATAATACTTCTAACTGGGCAAGGGGCTATATCAATGCCTTAGTCAATCGCGGCTATATCAGCGGTATGAAGGGGAATAAGCTGGCACCTGAATTAAATATCAATCGCGCCAGTGTAATGGCTTTAATTGATAGTGCCATTGTTGAGTACGTGACGGAAAAGGGTGCTGAAGTAAAAGCTCCTGATGACAATGGCCTGATTATTGTTGCAGCAGAAGATGTTACGATTAAAGGAGAACTGAAGGGTACAGTTATTATTGTTGGAAGTAATGGTAAAGTAACTGTAGAAAAAACAAGTGAAGATGCAGAGGTTGTAGTAAAAGCAGAAAATGTTACGATCGATGGTAACATTTCCGGAACAGTAGAGGTTGCAACTGGAGCAACTGGAACAACGATTGCCGGTGAAGTTTCAAAGGTCGAAGTTACTGGCGAAGATGCCACTGTAAAGATTACGGGAACGGTAGATAGTGTTGAGGTAGATGAATCCGTCGATGATGAGGTTGTGGAAGTAGTGATTCCAACCAAGCCGAGTAAGCCGAATAAACCCAATCGACCTTCTGTACCGGAAGAACCTGAAATTTCCGATTTCGCTCCCGCTTTCCGCAGCGATATCGATGCGGATAGTGCAGCGAAAGCAATTTTGATTTATTCGAAGGATTTGTTATACAGAGATTCCATCCAGAATTTAAAGAGAGAATATATTGTTGAAGATGGATATCCGACGGAAATTGTAAATGAAGATAAGTTGACTGTGGAAAAGGCAGACGTTCTGGTTGCTGAAAAGAAGGCAAAGGAACTGGAAGGTGTGATTCCTGCTGGAACCGGCATTGCGTTTGAAGAAGGTCAACTGACTCTGGAAGGTGAAGCACTGGAAAAGGATATCTATTATCCGTTTGTTGTTGTGATCGACGAAGATGGCAGCGTTGATGTTTACGATTCTATGGAATATGTGATCACTGCTGATGATCCGGAACCGAAGACAGAATTGATTCGCGATGGAAAGGGTATCGTATGGCCCATCGGCGGTGCAACTTCGGATGAGAATTATGAATATATTGGACAGCAGGCTGCGGTAGGACTGGCTGATGGAGAAATTCCCAGAATTGCGATTCTGAACAGCTCCAGAGATTATGATACATCGCTGACCTATATGTATGATACGGAAGATGATCCGGGATTCGGTACCTATGAAAAGAACTTCCGTGGATTCGGTATGGAAGTTGTATGGATTCCGCTGAATTTCGACAGCTTATACTATTTCGAAGATGTAACTTATTATCCGGAACTGATCAAGTCCTGTGATGCAGTTTACTTAATGGGTGGTGACCAGATGCGTCATGCGAAATGCCTCCTCAATGAAGATGGTACTCCCAATGCATACCTGGAAGCAATTCAGTACGTGATTGACCGCGGTGGTTTCGTAACCGGTACCAGTGCAGGTTGTCACATCATGGGCAGATCCAACTTCGGTCTGGGTGTTTCTTACGATGCAATGTATCTGAACATGCAGGGCGAATGGGCTAACATCAGTGAATTAAATGAAAATGGTGAAACCGCAGATTACGTAGACGGAAACAACTTGTATACCTATGGTATCGGCCTGATTCCGGAAGGATATCTGTTAGAAAGCCACTTTGACGCTCGTGGTCGACTGGGTCGTCTGATGGTTGCACTCCGTGATGGATATGAAGGTGTAGACGTTGGTATCGGACCGGATGAATCCACTGGTGTTCAGCTTCAGGAAATCGACGGTGAAATGATCGGTACCATTGTGGGACCGAGAGGTGTATTCTTTGTAGATGCTTCCGAAGCTGTTTATAGTGAAGCTGGAAGTGAAAACTTCGATGTGGAAAATCTGAGAATCGATTATCTGACCGAAGGCGATACTTATAATTTCGAAACAAGAGAAATTGTGATTGCGGAAGGTAAAGAAACTGTAGAAGAAACAGTAGAAACTCCATACAGAACAATCAGTGTGTTCACAGCGTATGGAACCACAAAGACCATGCTGAGCCTGACCGAAAGCACAAGTGATATTGCAGTTGGTATTGCCGGTGGTGACGATGACGCAGTCAACTTCCAGGTAACCTTTGCAAAGGGTGATGATTACGAAGCAAAGAACGATGGAAGTGGATACTTTGATACTCCGGAACTGGAAGGCTACAACAGAACTTCCATTACTGGTTTGGTTGTTTCCGTAGAACAGATTGGTGAAATCCCCACAGAAGGTGATGAAACTGCTCCGGTGATTACCTATGCAAAGCATTATTCCAAGCAGTATTCCGTATGGGTTGGAATTACAGATGACTTCTCCGGTATTGATGGTGCGACTGTCAATGAAAAAACTGTAAAACTGATCAGCCCGGAAACCACTCTGTATAGAAATCCTAGATATAGTAAGGGTGATGGTGAAATTGAAGTGACTGTCGATCAGGACTTCTTCCTGACAGGAGACCAGGTCAAGATCAAGGGTGTCAAGGATAGAGCCGGAAATGAAGTCGAACCTCAGACTTGGGAAAAGCAGGCCGACGGCTCCTGGATTAAGGTGGAATTCATTGATAATGGAGAATTCGAGGAAATTCCGATCGATGAAGATACAACACCGCCGGCGATTACTTACGTGAAGCATTATTCCAAGCAATATTCCGCATGGATCGGCATTGAGGACGATTTGGCAGGCATTGATGCATCTTCGGTCAATGCAGAAACAGTTAAATTGATCAGTGACGTTACTACACTGTATCGAGATCCGAGATACGATGATGGAGATGGCGAAATTGAAGTTACTGTAAGTCAGGACTATTTCACAGCAGGAGATTTGATTTACATTGAAGGTGTAAAAGATAAAGCTGGAAATGCAGTGGAAGCTCAGACCTGGGAAAAACAGCTGGATGGAACCTGGAAGAAACTCGGTGAAGACGATGATGACGATGACGTGATTGAAGAGGATACCACTCCTCCGGCAATCACCTATATGGTTCATTACGGAAGCCCTTATAAAGCTTGGATCGGTATTGAAGATGCCGGTTCTGGAATCAATGCTTCGACCGTCAATGCAGAAACCGTAAAACTGGTAAGCCCCGAAACGACTCTTTACAGAGCTCCGAATTATCAGGCTTCTTATGGAGAAATCGAAGTCGTTTCTACTCAGGACTTCTTCCTGGTTGGTGACCAGGTCGTGATCGAAGGAATCACGGATGTCGCTGGAAATGAGGTAGAACCTCAGATCTGGGAAAAGCAAGAAGATGACACATGGAAGAAAATAGAATAGAATCAAGTGGAAATAATATTCATCTTCTTCTCAAAATAAAAACGATCGCCTCGGATGTGCCCGGGGCGATCGTATTTTTATGAGATGTATCAAAGATTTTTATTATGGATATCGTTGAATGGAACTGGGAGTTCGATGTACAATGGCAGTGGAGGCAGAAAAGAATACAGCTCTGTTTCACATATATTTGCGAGGTAAGAATTACATATGGACAGCTTTTGGATTTCCTTCAATGCTGTGGTTCCCATGTTCTGCATCATTTTTTTAGGGATGTATTTCAAGAAAAAGGAGTACCTCAGTGAAAAGGCCGTATTACAGATGAACAAGTTGACCTTCGTCTGTTTTACACCGGTCTTGATTTTCCGAAACATTTACACATCCGGCGGGCTTTCGACCCTCCACCCTTCGCTGATGATCTTTACGGCCATCGCCGTTTTGGCGGTGTTCGCCTTTGCGGTGGTGACGGTCATGGCTGTGGAAAAGACACCGCAAAAGCGCGGAGCCATGATCCAGGCCATCTTCCGGTCCAACTTCACATTGTTCGGCGTTCCCCTGGCGGTGAATCTCTTCGGCGAAGAGATGGGAAGCGTCCCTTCCCTTCTGATTTCCGTCGTCATTCCCATCTATAACATTCTGGCGGTGATCATTTTGGAAATCTTCCGTGGCGGTGAGATCCACGTGAAGAAGATCATCATCAATATCTTCAAGAACCCCTACCTTCAGGCAGCAGTCTTAGGCGTGTTCTTCATGGTCACCGGAATCAAGCT
>JAFUQN010000071.1 GCA_017472365.1 Bacillota bacterium | reverse complement strand
GATGACAGCACCTGCACAGGGAGCTGCCGGAGTACCCATGGAAGCGATCAGGGCCAGAACCATGATGAGCACCAGCTGGAAGACGGTTACGTCATAGCCGCCGCAGCCTGCGATGAACAGTGTAGCTACTACCTGCATGATGGCAGTACCGTCCATGTTGATGGTCATGCCCAGAGGTAATACGAAAGAAGCAATCTGACGATCCACACCCAGTTCTTCGGTGGTAGTATCCAGGTTCAGAGGCAGAGTTGCTGCACTGGAAGACGTAGAGAAACCGAAGATGATGACCTTGAAGATCTTCTTCATAAAGATCATGGGGTTCATCTTTGTGGTGGCTGCGATGATGACGGGATAGCCGATGCAAAGGTAGATCAGAAGCAGGATCACGCAGAGAACGAAATATGCGAAGGCCGGCTTCAGATAGTCGATACCATAGGTGGCGAAGGTTCTGCACAGCAGCATGAAGATCGCCGCGGGACCAAACTTCTTTACGACAAAGTTCAGCAGGATAACGATGATCTGGCTGACTTCATTGCAGAGACGGAAGATGGTGCTTTCCTTAGCATTGCCCAGAGCGTTCAAACCCAGGCCGGTAACGACAGCGATGAATACAACGGCCAGTACGGCATTGTTTACGCTGAAGGTGGAACCGATGTTGGAAGGAACGATGTTCAGAAGAACCAGAAGCGGGTTGGAACCGGTGGAGCCGGTGGAACCGGACAGGCCTTCAATGGTAACATCGAACATTCCTGTATTGAAACAAACCAGGCCGATGGCTCCTGCCATGACCAGAGCAATGCAGCTGGTCAGCATGAACCACTTCATAGTCTTTCCGGCAACGCGGCCCAGTGTGGAGGCTTCGTTGATTTCGCTGATTGCCATAACGACAGAGGAGAATACCATAGGCACGATGATCAGCTGTAAAGTACGGATGAACAGCTGGCCGCCGATATAGAACAGACCGATGGAACGTTCGCCGCCTGCTGCTGTGATGTCCTGGAAGAGAAAACTGTGGATGGTCGTCCAAGTGGAACTGTCGGCACCTAAGTTTTCTCTGAGGGACATGAAGATCAGCCCCGAAACGATACCGGCAACCATAGCAACCAGCATCTGGATCGCGAGCTTATTATTGTCACTCATTTTTTTCATAAAAAGCCTCCTTATGTAAAGATTGTGTAAAATAGCTCAAACGATTCAAGTATACAGAGGATATGACAAATTCGCAAGTGTTTTTTACAAGAAACAACAGTTTTTATTGATGACTGAAATAATTGACAAAGAGGAGCTGTAACTTTAAAATAAATATAATGAAAATTCTGTCAGAATCAAAGATCCTGACTGGGGATAGAGAAAGGAGAACTATTATGGGTTTAATCAAAGCGATTACAGGAGCTACAGGCGGCGTACTGGCGGATCAGTGGAAGGAGTATTTTTACTGTGAGTCCATGGATGCGGATGTTCTGGTAACCAAGGGAAAGAAAAAGACGTCCAAACGTTCTTCCAATACCAAAGGGGATGAGAATATCCTGACAAACGGATCGATCATTGCGGTAGCTGACGGCCAGTGCATGATTATCGTGGATCAGGGAAAGGTTGTTGACCTCTGTGCGGAGCCAGGTGAATACACTTACGATCAGTCCACAGAGCCGTCCCTCTTTGATGGAGGAAAGCTGGCCGATAATATTAGGGAAGTATTCGGAAACATTGGTAAGCGTTTTACTTTCGGAGGCGAAGCTCCGAAGGATCAGAGAATCTACTATTTTAATACGAAGGAATTGATTGGAAATAAATACGGAACACCGTCCGCGGTTCCGTTCCGTGTGGTGGACCAGAATGTGGGTCTGGACATCGATATTTCCATCCGCTGTTTCGGTGAATACAGCTATCGCATTACAAATCCGATGCTGTTTTATACCAATATCTGCGGAAATGTGGAAAAGGATTATACCCGCGATCAGCTGGACGGTCAGCTGAAAACCGAACTTATGACAGCGTTACAGCCGGCGTTTGCAAAGATCAGCGCCATGGGAATTCGTTACAGTGCACTGCCGGGCCACACCATGGAACTGGCTAACGCCCTGAATGAAGTGTTGTCCGCAAAGTGGAAAGATCTGCGCGGCGTTGAAATTGTGTCCTTCGGCGTTTCCAGCGTCAAGGCCAGTGAAGAAGACGAAGCGATGATTAAGGAACTGCAGAGAAATGCAGCGTTCCGTAACCCGAATATGGCAGCGGCCCACTTGGTCGGCGCTCAGGCAGAGGCGATGAAGGCAGCGGCTTCCAACGAAAATGCAGGCGCAGCCATGGCGTTCATGGGAATGAACATGGCAGGAAACGCCGGCGGTGCCAATGCACAGAATTTATTCCAGATGGGACAACAGGAACAGTATCAGCCGAAGGTAACCCCGGCGCAGCCGGTTGCCGGTGACAGCTGGACTTGTAAATGTGGAACCGCAGCCACCGGGAAGTTCTGCCCGGAATGTGGAAGTCCCCGCCCCAATGGTTGGACCTGTGCATGCGGAACTGTGAATAAGGGTAAGTTCTGTACAGAATGCGGAGCAAAGAAGCCGGAAGGCGTTCCGCAGTACAAGTGTGATAAATGCGGATGGGAACCGGAAGATCCGGCAAAGCCGCCCAAGTTCTGTCCGGAATGCGGAGATCCGTTTGATAGTGGTGACGTGAAGTAACTGAACGGGAGGAAGCTATGGGAGAGAAAGTAACAAATTATCAGTGCCCGAATTGTACGGCGCCGCTTCATTTTGACGGAACCATTGGAAAGCTGAAATGCGATTTCTGTGAAAGTACCTTTACTGCGGAAGAAATCGAGGCTGTGTACAAGGCGCAGGAAGAAGCTGCGGAAAAGGCTTTCGTGGAAGAAGAATGGGAAGCGGAAGAGGAAGAACAGGAACTGAAAGAGAATATCGGTGCAGAGGACGGCGACTGGGATGATTCTTCGATGACGCAGGACTGGGGGGAAGGCAGCGAGAAATTGCGGGTCTATAACTGTCCATCCTGCGGTGCGGAGTTGATTTGTGAAGAGACGACCGCGGCTACCAGTTGTCCCTACTGTGGAAATCCGTCCGTCGTTCCGGGGCAGTTTCATGGAGCGCTGAAACCGGATTATGTGATTCCGTTTAAAGTGGATAAGGAACAGGCAGTGGCTATGCTGAAAGAGCATTATAAAGGAAAGTTCCTGCTTCCGAAGTCCTTTACCAACGAAAATCACATTCAGGAAATCAAGGGTGTCTATGTGCCGTTTTGGCTGTTCGACGGAAAAGCTGATGCGGATGTGATGTTCCATGCGACCAGGACATTCGTTCGCCGTCAGGGAGACTACGAAGTATCCACGACGCATCATTATAATGTACGCAGAGCGGGAACGGTGGCTTTTGAAAAAATTCCGGTGGATGCTTCGTCTAAGATGCCGGATGAGTATATGGATGCTATCGAACCGTTTGATTACGGGGATTTGAAGGAATTTTCCACAGCTTATCTTCCGGGATTCTTCGCGGATAAATACGACGTGGTGGTAGCAGATTGTTCCAAACGGGCCGACGACCGCGCAGCAGAAACGGCCTACCGGGCCATGGAAGACAGCGTCAAGGGTTACATGACAAAAATCTGTATCAACAAAGATATCTTACTGAAACGCGGTGAAGTGAAATATGCGATGCTTCCTGTCTGGCTTCTCAGTACACGCTGGAAAGGGCAGAATTTCCTGTTCGCTGTCAACGGACAAACGGGAAAAATGGTAGGTGATCTTCCGGTCTCCAACGGGAAGTTCTGGGGTCTGTTCGCGGGGATTACCATTCCGCTAACGATTGTTCTGTCACTGCTGTTAATGTTATAGGAGGTGAGCACATGAAAAACTATAAACCGATTCTGATGCTCCTTCTGATCCTCTCTCTGATGATCCCTTCGGCGGTTTTCGCGGCGTGTCCTGAAGCCGCGACAGACAGCACGATGGAAGAACAGGAGATCTATATCTACGACCAGGCGGGATTGTTCACCAATGAACAGTACATGAAGCTTCAGGAACAGGCCATGTCCGTTTCGAATTACAGTCAGTGCGGTGTGTATTTCGTGGCGGTGAATGACTACTGGGAGTACAGCTTGGCCGGAGATGTTCTGACTGCTGCGGAAGATATCTATCATGAGTATGGCTTCGGCTATGGAGAAGAACGGGACGGGATCCTGCTCCTGCTCAGCATGGTGGATAGAGATTACGCTCTTGTTACCTATGGAAGCTTTGCGCACGCGGCATTCACCGACTACGGTCAGGAAGTCATGTACAACAATTTCCTGGATGATTTTTCCGATAACCACTGGTACGGGGGTGTATTGGATTACATAATGGATAGTGAGCGGATGCTGGATATGGCGTTGGAAGGAACGCCTTTGGATGTCCAGGGACCTCCGGAAGGCTCGATCTATGAGGATTATTATGAGTCCTATCCCGATTATGAAGATTCCGGCGAGAGTCTGGTCATGGCGGTCCCCATGGCATTGCTTCCGGCAGCGGCACTTTCCCTGGTGATCTGTCTCGTGTTGAAACGTCAGATGAAGACGGCCAGAATACAGACCAACGCATTTGAATATGTGGTTGGTAATTCTGTGGATTTCCGGGTGAAACAGGATATCTTCACCCATGTGACCCACAGTCGAAGAAAAATCAATACGAGCAGTGGACCAAAGCCGGGCGGTGGCGGAACCACAGTCCGCAGCAGCGGATTCTCCGGAAGGAGCGGAAAATTCTAAAGATAACGTTAGGAAATGATAACGGAACGCACAAAAAAATCCCGTGTCGGTACAGCCGGCACGGGATTACTTTGTTTATACAGAAAACGATTTTATTTTATGGCTTTCTTCCGGATCCAAACGAAAGTGCCCGCCAGAAGAAGGATGATGGCCAGAGAAAGCAGGGAGCTGATCATGGACATCATTTCAAATGTGAGAAAGGGGAACGTATCCAGCTGGAAATTCTGGATTCGTTCGGCACCGCCGGTTTCGGTCCGGACGATGGAAAACATACTGTTTTGTAACATGCAGACACCGGTCTCGGCCAAAGCGATCAGACCGCCGGTAAAATAAATCAGGCGCAGCTTCGGACGGATCCGCGTCTCTTCTTCCTCGGGAAGATCCCGAAGCGGTACAAGGTTCCGGAACCTTTGGCTGCCACGTAAAACAAATATATGGCAACGATCAGCTGGAAGGAATCCAGAGAGACCGTGGAAAGTGTATTCATAGGAAAAACCTCCTGATAATCGGAAATCGACGGAGTCGATACATAGTAGTAAGTATATCACAGGAATAAATGAAACACAACGAGGAACGGGGAAAAACAAAAAACTTGTATACTAGTGTGGAAAGAATGTTCGAAATAGATTGACAATTATATTACGCCGATGTTACAATGAACACAAGCGAGAAAGGCATTCCGGATGAGGGTAAATTTAGCCGGAATGACAAAAATGGAGGAGGTTTACCATTATGAAGAGAGTTCTTGCAATTTTATTAGCATTGGTTATGGTATTTGGCCTGGCTGCTTGCGGCGGCGGTGGCGGTGAAGATGAAATCGAAACCATCAAGATCGGTTTTGCATTCCCGATGTCCGGTTCCGCAGCTATGGCTGGTAAGTACTCCACTCACGGTGCTGACGTTATGAAGGAAGCACTGGGTGGCGTGATCGACATCAAGGGTACTGAATATCCCATCGAATTCATCTACATGGATACTGAAGGTACCGAAGAAAAGACCGTAAACGTATACCAGAAGCTGATCGAAGAAGAAGGCGTTATCGCTATCGTAGGTCCGGACGCTTCCAAGTGTGCTCTGGCTGCAGGTCCTGTTGCTCAGAATGCTGGCTGCCCGAACGTAGCTACCTTCGCTACTAACACCGCAGTTACTGAAACCGGCGACTACATTTTCCGTGCTTGCTTCATCGACCCGTTCCAGGGTGAAGTTGCTGCTACATATTGCTGGGAAGCTGGTTACAAGACCGCTTGCATCATGTTCAACAACGCTGACGCTTACGCAGTTGGTCTGAAGGACGCTTTCACCGAAAGCTTTGAAGCTCTGGGTGGTTCCGTACTGGCTATGGAAGAATACTCCGGCTCCGACGTTAAGGACTACAACGTACAGCTGACCAAGCTGGCTGCTCAGAACCCCGACGTTCTGTTACTGCCGAACCTGAATGTAGAATTAGGTCTGCAGATCCAGCAGGCTAGAACCGCTGGTTTCACCTGCCCGATCGTTTGCGGTGACTCCGCTGACACCCCCGAAGTAGCTCAGGTTGCTGGCGCTGCTATCGAAGGCGTTGCTTATGTATCCGCATTCTCCGCTGAATCTACCGCTCCGAAGGCTGTAGAATTCGTAGAAGCTTACAAGGCTCTGTATCCGGATGAAGTTCCGAACTCCAACGCAGAACTGACCTACGAAGCTACCAACATCGTTATCTGGGCTCTGCAGAAT
>JAFUQN010000070.1 GCA_017472365.1 Bacillota bacterium | reverse complement strand
GCTGACGAATGGTGCAACACTCTGGAAGACATCAAGTACTTCGCTGACAACAAGGCTGGTCACATGGTTCAGATCAAGACTCCTGACCTGGGCGGTATCAACAACATCTGCGAAGCTGTTCTGTACTGCAAGGAAAAGGGCATCGGCGCTTACCAGGGCGGTACCTGCAACGAAACCGACCGTTCTGCACAGGTTTGCGTAAACCTGGCTATGGCTACTCAGCCTGACCAGATCCTGGCTAAGCCGGGTATGGGTGTAGACGAAGGTTACATGATCGTTTACAACGAAATGCAGAGAATTCTGGCATGCATGAACGCAAAATAAATAAAGACTTTGAGACGCGGAGGGAGGAAGGAATTCCTTCCGCGTCTTTTTCTTATGATGGCTATAAAATTGCAGACCTGGCCGTTCGTGCTCTGATCTGTGAGGTGGACACCACCCCCAAGCCGGGCCTGGTGGACCGGGACAATAACGGTGCCCACAAGGATATGGATCACTTCATGTTCCTGCGCAGTGCACTGGCTCTGCGAAATTGTTTTGTACAGTGCGCGGATCTGGGACTCAGTTTCGATCCTGGGGCAACCGCTGACCGCGGTTTTTCTGCGGAAGAGGCTGAGGCACTTCGTAAGATCGGTCTGGCCGGCGAAGAAGCTATGTTTCAGACCACCGGCGGAGTCAATACCCATAAAGGGTTGATTTTCTCACTGGGGATCCTGTGCACGGCTTGTGGAATTTTGTTCGCGCAGAAAGCTGCGCTGGACGAAGGCAGAAACTTCGATGGGGCCATTCGGTTTGGAGAAGCGGAGCTTCGCACCAAGTGTGCGGAGATCGCGGCGGCGCTTCTTTGTGATGATACCGCGGAAGCGGGAGCGGAACGAAGTGGAGCGGTTGCCGGGGAGACTCACGGACAAATAGTGCAGAAAGCTACGGGAATTTCCGGAGTGAAAGGGGAAGCTCTCAGCGGATTCGGAACGGCCTTTGAAACAGGTTTACCGATACTGAGAGAGGCGCTGGATCTGACCGGAGAACTGAACGGGGCCTGTGTGGAAACCATGATCCACTTGTTGGCTGAGACCGATGACTCCAACCTAGTGTATCGCGGTGGCCTGGAAGGGCTGGAATTTGTGAGAAGCCGGGCGAAGGAACTACTGGAGGAATACTCTTACGGAAGACTTCAGGATGAGGACGGTCTGGAAGCCATTCGTCAGCTGGATCAGGAGTGTATTGAGAGAAATCTCAGTCCCGGAGGCTGTGCGGATCTATTGGCCATCACAGTTATGCTTCACTCTGTGACAGTATGATTTTTAGTTGAAAGAAAAGAGGGACATAAATGATTATGCAGAGAGCTTGCGCAGGTACACTGGAATCCAGTGATATCTACGTAGAAATCGCTCCGGCAGAAGCCGGAAGCGGCCTGGAGCTGGACATCACCTCTGTTGTATTCGCTCAATTTGGCGAAGACATCGAACGTGTGATCCGCGAAACTCTGGCTGAACTGGACGTAACTGACGCCAGCGTCAGAGTCAGCGACAGAGGTGCAGTGGATTGTACGATCCGTGCCAGAGTGGAAACGGCAGTTTGTCGTGCGAAAGGAGAGAAATAACCATGCGCAGAAGTATGCTTTTTCTTCCGGGCAACAGCCCCAATATGCTGCTGAATGCAAATATTTTAGGATCTGACAGCGTGATCCTGGACCTGGAAGACGCTGTAGCTCCTACTGAAAAGGACTCCGCAAGAATCCTGGTTAGAAATGCGATCAAATCCATGGGTTACACCAAGGAAGTTATCGTTCGTATCAACCCCATCGACAGCCCCTACTGGGAAAAGGACTTACAGACCATCGTTCCCATTCAGCCGGATATGATCATGCCCACCAAGGTAAGCGGTGCAAAGGATATCCAGATCATCGCTGATTACATCACCAAGCTGGAAGAAGAACTGGGTCTGGAAGTTGGTAAGATCAAGCTGATGCCTCTGATCGAAACCGCTCTGGGTGTGGAACGCGCATTTGATATCGCGTCCGCAGATCCCCGTGTTACCTGTATCTTCCTGGGCGGCGAAGACTTCACCGCAGACATGCGCTGCGTAAGAACCAAGCCGGGTAACGAAATTTTCTACGCACGTTCCAGAATGGTTGTGGCTGCAAGAGCTGCAGGCGTTGATGTTATGGATACCCCCTGGACCGACGTGGAAGACATCGACGGTCTGATCGAAGACGCTAAGCTGGCCAAGAGCCTGGGCTTCTCCGGTAAGGCTTCCATTTCTCCCCGTCACGTGGCTGGAATCAACGAAGTATTCAGCCCCACCGAAGCAGAAATCCAGTATGCAAAGGACGTTATGGAAACCAACGAAAAGGCGAAGGCCGAAGGTAAGGGTGTTGTTTCCCTGCGCGGAAAGATGATCGACGCTCCGATCGTAAATCGTGCTCGTCAGGTTCTGGAAGCTGCAGAAGCTATCAAGGGAGGTCGTTAGTTATGAGTAAGCTGGTTAAAAGCATCAAAGAGGCCATTCAGCTGGCTGGCTTAAAGGACGGAATGACCATTTCCTTCCACCATCACCTGAGAAACGGCGACATGGTTGCTGTTATGGTCATGGACGCCATCTGTGAACTGGGAATCAAGGACATGAACGTGAATATCAGCTCCGTATTTGATACTCACGGTCCCTTCATCGAATACATCCGTGACGGTGTGATCACCGGCATCGAAACCGACTACATGGGCGGTGTTGTTGGACGCGCTGTATCCGAAGGCATCATGGATAAGCCCGTGACCTTCCGTACCCACGGCGGACGTCCCAGCGACATCATTCGCGGCGCTTCCCCCATCGACGTAGCGTTCATCGCAGCTCCTACTGCTGACTGTATGGGTAACTGCACCGGTAAGATCGGTAAGTCCGCTTGCGGTTCTCTGGGCTACGCTTTCGCAGACGCTATGTATGCGAAGAAGTCCATCGTCATCACTGACAACTTAGTGGAATATCCGCTGATCGACTACTCCATCGCTGAAAACTACATCGACTATGTTGTCGCTGTAGATAAGATCGGTGAACCTTCCGGTATCGTATCCGGTACCACCAAGATCACCAAGGACCCTGTAGGTCTGGTGATTGCAGATTACGCTGCAAGAGCCATCGACGCTTCCGGCCTGTTAAAGGATGGATTCTCCTTCCAGACTGGTGCCGGCGGTGCATCTCTGGCTGCTGCCAAGTACCTGAAGGACATCATGATGAAGAAGAACATCAAGGGCAGCTACGGCCTGGGCGGTATCACCGCTTACATGGTAGATATGCTGAACAGCGGCTGCTTCAAGGCTCTGTACGACGTACAGTGCTTCGACCTGGATGCGGTTCGCTCCATCAGAGAAAACCCCAACCACATGGAAGTGACTGCGGCTCACTATGCGAGCCCCACTGCAAAGAGCAGTGCCGTTGACAGCCTGGACGTTGTAATCCTGGGTGCAACCGAAATCGACACCGACTTCAACGTTAACGTACACACCGACTCCAACGGTTACATCATGGGTGGTTCCGGCGGTCACAGCGACACCGCTGCTGGCGCAAAGATGTCCATGATCGTAGCTCCTCTGTCCAGAGCTCGTCTTCCGATCGTAGTAGACAAGGTTCTGTGCAAGTCCACTCCGGGCAGCACCGTAGACGTTCTGGTTACTCAGAGAGGTATCGCAGTCAATCCGCTGCGCGCTGACCTGGCTGACCGCTTCAAGGACGCTGGCCTCCCGGTATACGACATCCACGATTTGAAGGCAATGGCAGAACAGCTGAACGGTACTCCGAAGAAGCCGGTTCTTGGCGACAAGATCGTTGCGAATGTACTGTATCGCGATGGAACCTTACTGGATACCATCAAGAACGTACCCGTAAAGTAACCGCCGAAGGCGGTTGCCGCGGCAACCGGCCCCTGCGGGGCCTCATCACAATGCAGATAAGCTCAAGCTTTTCTCTAATGAAAAAATCCCGAACTCACGATGTGGGTTCGGGATTTTACTTTTTTGTCGCAATTAGATCTGTGCCAGAGCGTTGGTGACGTCTTCAATCAGGTCGTCGATGTTTTCCAGACCGATGGAGAGACGAACCAGGTCAGCGGGTACGCCTGCAGCTTCCAGCTGTTCGTCGGTCATCTGACGGTGAGTGGAGCTGGCCGGATGTAAGCAGCAGGTGTGAGAGTCAGCTACGTGGGTTTCGATGTTGCCCAGAGTCAGGTGAGCCATGAACTCTTCTGCAGCAGCTCTTCCACCCTTGACGCCGAAGCTGATGACACCGCAGCTTCCGTTGGGCAGGTACTTCTGAGCCTTTTCGTAGTATTTATTGGACGGTAAGCCGGGGTAGTTGACCCAAGCCACCTTATCGTGAGCTTCTAAGAATTCCGCCATCTTCTGCGCGTTGGAGCAGTGACGTTCCATGCGCACCGGGAGAGATTCGAGACCCAGATTCAGCAGGTAAGCGTTCTGGGGAGCCGGAGTGGAACCGAAGTCTCTCATCAGCTGAGCCACGCACTTGGTAATGAAAGCACCTTCCTTACCGAAGCGTTCTGCATACACCACACCGTGGTAGCTGTCGTCGGGAGTGGTCAGGCCGGGGAACTTGTCTGCATGAGCCATCCAGTCGAATTTACCGGAGTCCACGATGACACCGCCGATGGTTGCCGCATGGCCTTCCATGTACTTGGTGGTGGAGTGGGTCACGATATCAGCGCCCCATTCGAAGGGTCTGCAGTTCACCGGAGTAGCGAAGGTGTTGTCCACGATCAGAGGAACGCCGTGTTCGTGAGCCTTCTTAGCGAAGGTTTCGATGTCGAATACGGTCAGCGCCGGGTTAGCGATGGTTTCGCCGAACACAGCCTTGGTGTTGGGCTGGAAGGCAGCTTCCAGTTCTTCTTCGGAACAGTCGGGAGCCACGAAGGTAAATTCCACACCCATTCTGGCCATGGTCACAGCGAATAAGTTGAAGGTACCGCCGTAGATGCTGGAAGAAGCCACAACGTGGTCACCATTTCCGGCGATATTGAATACAGCAAAGAAATTCGCAGCCTGTCCGGAGCTGGTCAGCATAGCGCTGGTACCGCCTTCCATGGCAGCGATCTTCTTAGCTACGAAATCGCAGGTGGGGTTCGCCAGTCTGGAATACATATAACCGTCGGATTCCAGGTCGAACAGCTTAGCCATTTCTGCGCTGGTGTCGTACTTGAATGTGGTGCTCTGGTAGATGGGCAGCTGACGGGGCTCACCGTTTCCGGGATTGTAACCGCCCTGAATTGCAATGGTTTCCATTCTGTGTTTCTTCATTATGTTTACCTCCATAGAGAAAATATTGTCACTATTTAATCAAATATTGTATCAGCTTCCTGTAAAAAAGACAATCAATTTATTGAAAATTCATGCAGAATTCAATCGGGCCTGATTCTTCTGTCAAAAAGTGAGAAATGGTGGTATACTGGATGTACGAAATTGAGTCAATGAGGTTGTACATTATGTTTGAGGAACTGATTCGGGAGATTTCCAATACGGAGGTCTTTTGGGATTCGTTACAGATAATGAAAGATAATTTTTCTGCCAATTCGGTGATCCTGTGGATCATGATGATCTTTCTGGTGGTAGGTGGTGTGGATAAGATCCGCGGAAACAAGCTGGGCTACGGAGAACAATTCGATGAAGCCTTCGCCACCATGAAACCCATGGCTCTGGCCATGATCGGAGTTCTGGTAATGGTTCCGATTTTTCGCATGGTTCTGGAGCCGATCATTGCTCCGGTCTATGAGTTCTTCGGCGCATCGCCGGCCATGTTTGCCGGGACGTTGTTGGGGGTGGATGCGGGAGCCTATCCGCTGGCCATGGAGATGGCGGGCGGGGATGTGGCCGCAGGAAGTTTCTCCGGGGTGATTTTGGGAGGAACCTTTGGCATCATTCTCCTGGGGATGATCCCCATTTCGCTGGAGCTGCTGCGAGAAGAGGATCGAGAGGTTTTCTCAGCGGCGGTCCTTCTGGCAATCATCACCATTCCGCTGGGCTGTATCGCCGGTGGTCTGGTCATGAGCCTAACCTGTTATCCCATGGCTTTCGGTGTGATGATGGCCAATCTGATTCCGGTGATCATCGTGGCTGCGCTGATCGCTTTGGGGTTGTACTTCCGACCGAAGCAGATGATGAATGCCTTCTGTGTTTTGGTAAAGGGTATGCAGATAATTCTGATCGCTGCGCTGGTGGTGGCAACCTTCCAGGCCGTGACCGGTCTTCGCCTTCCGTTGTTTTATCTGATGGTGGAACCGACGATACCCGGAGGAATCTCACCGCTGAACGATGCATTGATGATCGTTGGAAATATCGCTTTGATCCTGGCGGGGGCGTTGCCGATGATTCTTTGGATTTCCCGCACCTTCCGGACACCCATCCGAAAATTGGGAGAACGGTTGGGAATGAACGAGGCGGCAGCGACCGGTCTTGTGGCTACGCTGGCCAGTTATTTCCCTGCAGCGCAGCTGGTGAGTCAAATGAACCCCAAGGGAAAGCTGCTGTTTTTATCCTTC
>JAFUQN010000069.1 GCA_017472365.1 Bacillota bacterium | reverse complement strand
TTTGACGGGGTGCTCCAGTTCTGCTGAAAAGACAGAACCGCAAGGGAGAGCATTTTTCACATATTTCGATACAGTCTCTTACGTCTACAGTTATGCAGGCGACTCGGAAGAAACGCTGAATGAGCGTTCTGCCGCTGTTTCTGATATTTTGGAAGAATATCATCAACTTTTTGACATTTATCACGAATATTCCGGGATCACAAATCTGTGCACCATCAATAAACTGGCCGGCGGCGAACCTTTAGAGGTAAATAAAAAGCTCGTCGACTTTTTGTTGTATTCGAAAGAGTTGTATGAGCTGACAAATGGAGAAATGAACGTCATGCTGGGACCTGTTCTGCGCCTGTGGCACGATGCCCGCAGTGCAGCTTCGGACGATCCGACCAATGCCTACGTTCCCTCGTATGAGGAGCTTCAGGAAGCCATGGCCCATACCGATATGTCCTTATTGGAAATCGATGCAGAAAAATGCACTGTACGGCTCACGGATCCGAACGCTTCCATCGATGTCGGAGCGTTGGGAAAAGGCTATGCTACGGAAAAGGCCGCGGAATATCTGAGAGAAATCGGTGCGGAGAGCTACGTTTTGAATATCGGTGGAAACATCAGCATCATCGGTCACAAGCCTGATGGTTCTGTATGGAGTACCGGAATCCGAAACCCGCAGCAACCGGATGGAGAGCCGATCGTATATCTGGGACTGGCTGACACCGCATGTGTCACATCCGGAAATTATGAACGTTTCTATACCGTGGACGGTGTGGAATATCATCATATTATTGACAAAGATACGCTGATGCCTGCGGCTTACTTCGATTCGATCACGGTGATCACGAAGAACAGTGCAATGGCAGATACCCTCTCCACAGCTTTGTATTGTGTAAGCTATGAAGAAGGACTGAAATTGGCAGAATCCTTGGAAGATGTGGAAGTCTTATGGATCTTTGCCGATGGAACTACGAAAATGACATCAGGGCTTTCCGCTCTGGTGACAGAATAGATGAGTTATTTTTAAGAAGTCATATACGTTATATTAGGATTAAACAAGGAGGAACCGACTGATGCTTTTCAAGAAAAACATTTCGTCGCTGCATGTACCTCACAATAAGAACACCGCGTCCTGTGCACCCGTTCAGATCAGTGCACCGAAGGAAGTTGTTCTGCCGATGAACATGCAGTCCGGGCATGATGCGGAGCCGGTTGTCAGCGTAGGTGACCACGTTTACGTGGGCCAGCTGGTTGCCAGAGAAGAAGGAAGAAACTCTTCCCCCATTCATGCTTCTGTTTCCGGTATCGTAAAGGAAATCGCTCCCATCAAGCTGGCCGGCGGTAAGACCGTTATGGCTATCACCATCGAAAACGATGGTAAGATGGAAGCAGATCCCGAAATGAAGGCACCCACCGTTACCAATCTGGATGAATTTCTGGATGCAGTACGTGCCAGCGGTGTCGTAGGTCTGGGCGGCGCAGCTTTCCCCGTATGGGCGAAGCTGGATGCTGTTCGCAGAAATGAAATCGAAACCATTCTGGTCAACGGCGCAGAATGTGAACCGTACATCACCAGTGACCACCGCATGATGGTGGACTACAGCGATCTGGTTGCTAAAGGCGTAAAGCTGATGCAGGAACACATGAACGTTCCCAAGATCGTCATTGCCATCGAAAACAACAAGCAGGATGCCATCGACAAGCTGGGCGAAATCTTCAAGAACGATCCCGGTGTTGAAATCTATCCGCTGGAAACCGTATATCCCCAGGGTGCAAAGCAGGTACTGCTGTACAACGTGACCGGTAAGGTCGTAAAGGGTGGTCAGCGTATGGCTGCTCTGGGCGTTCTGATCATCAATGTTTCTTCCGTAGCAAAGCTGGCACAGTACATCGAAACCGGTATGCCTCTGGTAGACCGTATCGTTACCGTGGATGGTACCGCTGTTAAGGAACCGAAGAACCTGCTGGTTCCCATCGGTACTCCCGTAAGCCACCTGCTCTCCGAAGTGGAAATGAAGTCCGAACCGGGTAAGATCCTGATCGGCGGTCCGATGCTGGGACATGCCATCACTGAACTGGACGACCCCGTGATCAAGGCTACCAATGCAATTCTGGCCTTCGAAGAAAAGGACAGCGTTGAACTGGAACCCACCGCTTGTATCCGCTGCGGCCGCTGCATGGCGAACTGCCCGGTAGGTCTGAACATCGTAGCTGTTGGCCGTGCAATGAACATCCAGGATGAAGATGCTCGCGCAGAACGTCTGACTCAGCTGGGTCTGAAGCAGTGCATCGAATGTGCATGCTGCTCCTACGTATGTCCGGCACAGCGTCCCGTATTATCCAAGAACTTAGAGGCTAAGCGCTTCCTGAGAGCTTACAATGCCGCTAAGAAAGAAGAAGGAGGTAAATAAATCATGAGTCAACTTCATGTTTCTGCAGCTCCTCACATTCACAGCGGTAACACCACATCCAAGGTTATGCGCGATGTGATCATCGCACTGCTGCCGGCAGCGATCGCTTCCGTGGTCCTGTTCGGTATGAAGTCCCTGATCCTGATCGCAGCTTGTATGATCAGCTGCGTTGCCTGTGAATGGATCTTCAATAAAGCTGCCGGTAAGAAGTGCACCTGCGGCGACCTGAGCGCTGCTGTGACCGGCCTTCTGCTGGCTCTGAACCTGAGCACCAACGTACCTGTATGGCAGTGCGTTGTAGGTTCTGCTTTCGCAATCATCATCGTAAAGTGCATGTTCGGCGGTATCGGCCGCAACATCGTGAACCCGGCAATCGCTGCGCGTGTGTTCATGCTGGTTGCGTTCTCCGAAGTTGCCGGCGGTGCAGCCTGTGTTCTGACTGACGCTACTACTTCCGCAACTCCGCTGGAAACTTTAGCTCCCGGTGCAGAAGGACTGCCCACTCTGATGGAAATGTTCCTGGGTATGCACGGCGGTACCATCGGTGAAACCTGTGCAGCTGCTCTGCTGATTGGTTTCGTATACCTGCTGGTTCGCAAGGTCATCCGTTGTCACGTTCCCGTGGTATTCGTAGGTACCGTATTCGTATGTGCTCTGGTATACTCCGGCTTCGACGTTGTATACGCAGTACAGCAGGTTCTGGCTGGCGGTCTGTTACTGGGCGCCATCTTCATGGCTACTGACTATGTAACCGCTCCCGTTAACCTGCGCGGCAGAATCGTATTCGCAGTTGGATGCGGTCTGATCACCTTCGTGATCCGTGAATTCTGCGCATATCCGGAAGGTGTATCCTTCTCTATCCTGTTCATGAATCTCCTGACTCCGCTGATCGAAGAGTGGACTGACAAGGAACCCCTGGGAGGTATTTAACGATGTTCAATATGAAATCCCTGGCAACTCCCGTACTGGTCGTACTGGTATTCGCAGTTGCCCTGGTGGGAATGAACGTTGCGCTCGGTCCCATCATTGCTGAAAATCAGTCTTCCATGGCCTTCGGTCCTCTGATGGCAGTTATGCCGGAAGCACAGGGCTTCGAAGCAGTGGAAGCAGAACTGCCGGAAAACATCCTGGCAGTATACAAAGAAACCTCCGGTCTGGGTTACGCAGTGCGCTGCTCTGCCACTTCCCAGTACTCTGCAGAACCCATGGAAATGACCTTTGCCATCGATGCAGAAGGTAAGATCTGTGGTATGCAGGTGGATGTATACACCGAATCCAAGGACTTCGGTCCGGAATATCCGCAGACTTTCGTAGGTCAGGATTCCACTCTGGCTGACGTTGGTCTCGTATCCGGCGTTACTTATTCCTGCGTTGCTTACAAGGATTCCGTATCCGCAGCGTTCACCTATCTGATCGAAAACGGTCTGGTAGCTGAAGGTGTGAAGGGTGCAGACCAGATCCTGATGGAAATGCTGCCCAATGCTCACTCCGGTCTGGTTCTGGGTACCGTTGGTCAGTATGAAGAAATGGAAGTTTCTGGATCTATGGTAAGCGCAATGAAGGCTCGCAACGGTTCCGGTTTCGCGTATATCATGACCGAAGGCGACGCAAGCTACCTGGTAGTAACCAATAACTTCGGCGCTGTCAAGGTATTCGACGTGGAAGGTGCAGATGTGACCGCAGATCACGCAGCTCTGGCTGACGAAGCTCTGGCTCACGCTTCCGCTAACGGTGCTTCCTTCTTCGACGCTGCGAAGATGAGATTCGAAGCCATCATGTCCGGTGCATCCGGCCTGAAGGAAATCGAAGGCATCACCAGCTTCAACTCCATCGTGGAAGCTGTGACCTTCAAGTTCAACGGTTCCACACACTACGGATTCTACTCCAGAAGCTACGGTTACGCTAACGAACCCATGGACATCTTCATCGTTCTGGATTCCAACGGCGCTATCGCTGCTGAAACCGCGAAGGAACTGATCCTGCACGGTGAATACTTCAACGCATATACCCTGGATGAACCTTCCTACAAGGCTGGTTTCAAGGGTCTGACCGCAGATACCTGGTCCGCTGATGTGGCTAACATCTCCGGTGCAACCATGACTTCTGTTGCCATGGCTACCGCTACCGAAGACGCATTTGAAGCGTTCCAGAGCATTATGAATGGAGGTAACTAAGAATGACTGATATGAAACACAGCATTATGAAAAATCCTCTGATGATCCTGCTGCTGGGTGCAACTCCTGCTCTGGCTGCAACCACCGACGTTCGTTCTGCCATCGGTATGGGCGGCGCGGTTCTGGTGATCCTGGTACTGTCCAATATCATCACCTTCCTGCTGAAGAATAAAATCGCTCACGAAACCAAGCTGGCGACCAACGTTCTGATCGTAACCGGTGTGGTATCCGTGGTACAGATGCTGATGGCAGCGTTCCTGCCTTCCATCTATAATATGCTGGGCCTGTATGTAGCTATCGTGGCTGTGGTTGCTCTGACTTCCCGTCAGACAGACCTGGCTGACGAGGCACAGTCCGTTGGCGAAGCTGCAAAGTACGCTGTATCTGCAGGACTGACTCTGCTGGTGGTCATGGTGATCGTGGCTGCGATTCGTGAACTGCTGGGTTCCGGATCCATCGCAGGTGTTGAACTGGCATTCCTGGCAAATTACAAGATCTCCGCAATGGTGAAGGCTCCCGGAGCTTACATTGTTCTGGCGATCGTTGCTGCAGTTATGTCCAAGATGGGTAAAGAAAAGGAGGACAAATAAATCATGGATAATACATTTGTTGCTGTCCTTCTGGCTGGTATTTTAGCCAATAACTATGCGATCCAGAACTTCCTGGGAATCGATACCGTTCTCGGTAACTACACCACTGCCAACAAGTCCTGTAAGCTGGGTCTTCTGGTAACTGCTGTAATGGTGATTTCCACCGTGATCTGCTGGCCGTTACAGACTTATGTTCTGAACAGCATGGCATATTTACAGACTCTGGCTTTTGTAGTCGTTGTTCTGATCGTTACTGAAATCGTACAGAAGCTGGCTTACTCCATGACTCAGAAGCTCATGGGTGAAGGCTTCGTAATGTTAGCTGTTAACGGCGCTGTTCTGGGACTGATGATCCAGAACGCTGAACTGGGCTTCGGTGAAGCTCTGATCAGTTCCGTTGGCGTTGGCCTGGGCTTCATGGCTGCCATGACTGTATTCGCTTCTCTGCGTGAACGCGTGGAAGATGAATTCGTTCCCAAGGCGTTCAGAGGTCTTCCTGTAAGCCTGCTGATCGCTGCTATGATGTCTCTGGTACTGTTCGCATTCTAATGAACAAGCGGGATTTGATCCTGATCGGCGGGATTTTGATCGTGGCCCTGATCGCGTTCGTCTTTGTGCAGATGAACCAGGAGGGTGGCGCTTACGTACTGATCCGCGTCGATGGCGAAGAAGTAGAACAATATTCTCTGTCCGCTGAGGGGACCTATCCCCTCAACGGCGGAACCAATATCCTTCACATCGAAGGAGGGGAAGCGTGGCTGACCGAAGCGGATTGCCCTGATAAACTGTGCGTTCATCAGGGGAAAATCAGTAAGACCGGTCAGGTCATCACCTGTCTTCCCAACAAACTGACCGTCACCGTATACGGTGCGGAAGAATCTGTAGAACTGATCAGCTAAGAGAGGCGATGTTATGAAAAAAGCTTCAAAAATGACATTTTTAGCCCTGTCCATCACACTGGCTCTGATCCTTTCCTTTGTGGAAAGCCAGATTCCGGCGTTTGTGGCCATTCCGGGCGTAAAAGTGGGTCTTCCCAACATCGTGATCGTATTTCTGCTTTATAAAGTGGGTACGAAAGAGGCCGGAATCGTCAATGCGCTGCGCGTGGTGATGGTGGGTTTTCTGTTCGGATCCATGATGAGCATGTTGTACAGTCTGGCGGGTGCAGTTCTCAGCTTCTGTGGTATGGCGCTTTTGAAAAAGACCAACTGGTTTTCCACCATGGCAGTCAGCGTTACGGGCGGCGTTCTTCATAACGTCGGTCAGATTGCGGTCGCCTGTCTGGTGACAGAAACCGCACAGCTGATGTACTATCTTCCGGTATTGATGATCAGCGGCGTGATTGCCGGTGTGGTCATCGGTGTGGCCGGAGCTTTGATGGTGAAGCGAGTTCCTACCAACTTTATGTAAAAGAAAAGAGCTGTCATTGACAAAAGGTCAGTGACGGCTCTTTTTATTTGTTTCGGGAGATGATATAATGACCACAGGTGGGATCGGGAACGATCCGTCAAATGAAATAGAAAACCTATGGAGGTACGTTATATGGCTATGGAATATTATAAGATCACAGAGGGACCGTATTCTGATGTTGTGGTTGTGGATGGGGATTTCATGTATCTGTCCGGTCTGATTTCGGAAGATCTGGAAACTGGAAATCAGGTCATCGGTGACATTACAACGGAAACCCGACAGACTCTGAATAACTTGGAAAAAATCCTGAAGGATCACGGCTCCGATATGGAACATGTGGTTCGTGTGGAAGTGATCCTGCACGATTTTGCGGACCGCTTCGATATGAACGAAGAGTATGTGAAGCACTTCCATCCGGATAAGATGCCTGCCCGTGTCTGCTTCGGTGGGGTGGATCTGGCCGGTGGATGCAAGATCGAAATCATGGTCATCGCAAGAAAGGCAAAGTAATGAGCGCTATTGTTGTATATAAGACAAAATATGGGGCAACTAAAACCTATGGTGAGTGGATCGCGGAAGAGTTGGGCTGTGAAGCTGTGGACGTGAAAAATGTCAAGATCGACGATCTTTTGGACTACGATACCATTATCTACGGTGGAGGATTATATGCCGAAGTGATCAACGGGGTAACGCTGATTACAAAGAACATGGAGAAGCTGGCCGGAAAGAAGCTGATTGTCTATTCCACCGGCCTGACACCGATGGATTGCCGCGAATATTATGAAACACTGGTGGTGGAAAAGAACTTCAAGCACGGTGAAATGGAACAGATCCGAATGTTCAACTTCGTTGGAAAGATGGTCGTGTCCGAATTATCTATGGTGCACAGAACGGCGCTGAAGGCACTGAAGAAGTTGATGTCCTCTAAGGAAAATCCCACGGAGATGGAAAAGCTTCTGATCGAACTCTGTGATGCGGACGGCGATTTCTGCGACAGAGATTCCATCAGGGAACTTGTGGAATACGCAAAAGAAGTGTAACTGAATATTGAAAGTAAACGTGGAAACACCGGGAAACTTCCCGGTGTTTTTTTGTGCAAAAAATCAAGATATTTCTTCGGTATTTTTCATTTCCGGCCGTAGGGAAAGGTACAAGGGGGTGAGGACAGTGTCTCATTACACGAAAGAATGGGAAGTCAATGACATCCGCGAAGTGATTTCTTTTCTGGATGAGAAAACGGGACTGTACGGTGCGGACTATCCGATCCGCCTGGGAAAAACAGGACGGGAAAATCGTCTGGGGTATTTCCGATACGGTCCTCCGGGGGAAGGAATGTTCTGCTTTAATCGGGATTATATGAATTCCGACTGGTTTCGGGAAGAAGACGCCATCGACCTGATTCGTCATGAATACGCCCATTACTACGTATGGGCTACAGGAATCGAACGGTGGATCCCCAATGAAAGAAACCGAGTTCATCATGGTGCTCCCTGGAAATATGCCTGTCAGATGGTGGGTGCCACAGGGAAATCGAAATATTATTCTGATTATGAACAGAAACCGGATATCAGCCGGGAAGAAGCAATACATCGGTATTTGGCGATCGATGTGGAAGAATGTGATATTCTGCGTCATCTGGAGAAATGGGACTGTCCTTATTTAAAACCGGAGGTCAAGGAATCCATGAACCGGTTTCTTCGTGGACTGGCGGGGCCGAATATGTTCTTCGATGCTCCCTGCTGTGCAGTTCACATGGAACATGGATTCGGTGTGGTGTTAGAAACCTATCCCTCGAAGGACGGACAAAAAATTTACATTGTATATGAAACAGGAAAAAAGGAAGTGACTACCGCTGACCAGCTGTTCAAGATGGTGGACGGTGTGATTCAGACGAAGCGGAATGATTTGTAAGGAGGAAGTAACATGAGTATTGAAAAGAAATTAGAAAAGAGATTTGAAGAGTACAGAACATCTGCAGTCAGAAATGTGAACAAGCCCAGACTTCCAATCATTATGGTTCTGGATAAGTCCGGCAGTATGGCCGATCACGGTGGAATTCCCATGCAGAATCTCCTGAAGTCGGTCAACCGCTTTAAGCAGGATGTCTGTATGGATCCGAAAGCTGCAGAGTGCATCGATATCGCGATCCTGGCCTTCGACGAAGAAGTTTATCTCGTACAGGACTGGTGCTGCATTGAAGATATGACTCCGGTGAACATCACTGCTGAGGGCGGTACAGATATCGCCAAGGGAATGAATGCCGCAATCAACATGCTCCGCCACAAGACCCGCGAGTACGACCAGGCAGGAATCCAGTCTCTGGTACCTCACGTGATCCTGGTGACCGATGGCGAAGATGACGGTGTCGATCATGTGGCAAAGTTGATCAAAAAGCGTGAAAGTGAAGGAAAGATGAGAATGTTCACACTGGCGGCTCCTAATTACGATAAGGAGACCATCGCCACCCTGACTCAGGGAGAACGCGTTCTGGAACTGACCGACCCCTCCGGCTATGATTTCTCCGAATTCTTTGATTTCATGGCCATCAGTGTCAAGGCAGTATCAACCAGTGCTCCCGGAGAGCGCGTCCGCATCAATCACAACATTGGCCGCCCCGGTTCCAGCTGTCGTGTTCCGAATCTGGATAAATGGCTGAACGCGTAATGTGTTTTATGCATCCAAAGGAGGGATAACATGATTTATACATATCAGGCCTCCGTAGCGGGGCCCTATCATATCAAACACGGAATCCCTTGTCAGGATGCGTGTTACGTGGCTTATGGCAGCGACGGAATCGTCGTCGCTGCCGTTGCCGATGGTCTCGGAAGCGAGCTCCATTCCGACGTTGGGGCAACCATCGCCAGCGAGATTGCCGTGAATCACTGCGCTGAAAACATTGCTGTCGGCATGATGAAGGAAGAAGTGCTGGCAGTGATCAAAGAAAGCTTTGAACGTGCGTATAAAGCGGTGGTGGCGGTGGCGAGAGCGGAAGCAGTACCGGCGGAGATATATCCGGAGGATGAGTATGACTGTACGTTATGTCTGGCGGTGTTCCATGGCACGAAGCTGTATTACGGTCAGTCCGGCGACAGCGGAATGATTGCGCGTTTAGTCAATGGAGCGTATGTCAAAGTAACGGAACAGCAGCGCGATGCATATGGCCGCGTTTATCCGCTGGCGTTCGGAGATACGTACTGGAAGTTTAATTCTCTGGATGGAGACGTATCTTCTGTCATGCTGATGACGGATGGACTTTGGGAAGAACTGTGCCCGGCATCGCTGACAGGAAACGGAACATCTGCTGTAGATGAAGCGATGGCAAAGCAGTATCTCAACCTGGACAATGTTAAGGAACAGGATCTTCCGGTCCTGGAGAACATGGTCAAGTCCTATCTGGAGAAGTATCCGGAAGAATTCATTGACGATGACAAGACATTGGTGGTAATGTTCCATGAAAAACGTACATCGCCAATATACGATAAATTATATCAGGTAACGACAGACTTCCTCTGCAAAGCATTGGATTGGAAGCGTTCCCTGTTTTCGAAGGAGGTACAGAAATGAAGGTATATACAGGAGCAGGGACTGCTTTGGAATTGAGAGAACCCCCCATGAGTTCTGGCGGTGAAGGCGCCATTTACGAAATCGTGGGATATCCGAAAAAACTGGCAAAATTATATCACGACCCTCAGGATGCGCAGAAGCGTGAAAGAAAGATCAATGCCATGGTGGACATCGGTGAACTTCCGGGTTTTCAGGTCAGCCATCTGTCCGATAACGTGGCCTGGCCCATGGCACCGCTGTACAATGATACATGGGATTTCGTAGGCTTTGGAATGAACCGTATCAATGCCAGCCGTGAGTTGGATGATCTGTACGATTATCCGCCCAACCGAAGTGCCGATGTGACTATGGAACAGAGAGTGGATACGTTGATCAGCCTCTGCAGCCTGACCAATAAAATGCACAGCATGGGTCAGGTGATCGGTGACTTCAACCCCAACAATATCAAAATCAAACCGGACTGGTCCGTAAGCTTTGTGGACGCGGATTCGTGTCATGTCCGCAACAACGGTCAGACCTACCGCTGTGTTGTCTGTGCACCGGGTTATGTAGCTCCCGAAGTGATCAAGGCCTGTGCGGGAACTACGTATGAAGATTGTCCCGGAACCACATTTACGCAGGAAAGCGATCATTTCGCTCTGGCCATCCATATCTTCCGTATGTTACGCAACGGCGCCCATCCGTACATTTGTGAGCGTCATCTGACACGGGGAGGATCAGCACCGGCACCGATCTCCATGGACAAACGTGTGGAACGTGGAGAAACGCCGTTTTACACCACTGTTCCCGGTTACGGAACTCCCAGCTATGCACCGGATAACGATGCATTTCCAGATTATCTGAATGAACTGTGGTATCAGGCCTTTGTAGATGGACATAGAGATCCTCGTCTCCGTCCAGATGCGACACAGTGGCTGATGGCATTGCAGAGATACCGTTCTGAACTGGTGGCATGTCCCGATGACCCCAATCATTTCCATTGGAAGAGATGTACGAGCTGTCCGTACTGCGAAGCAGACGATAGATTTTATCAGCGCGTATCTCCCATCATTCACCGCGGTAACAACCCTGCAGGCGGAACAGGCTTTCAGGGAAGCACTTCCACTGGTGGAACTGCGAATCTTCAGCCCCTGCGTGAACCCGGTAATTCCATTTTGTTCTGGTTCCTGACGATTTGTCTCGGTCTGGCTGTACTGATGCAGATTTCCATGTATGTGGTTCCGTATCTGATCGACGGTGTCTTTGAACCTGACTGGTTCCGCTACGATCTCTGTGTCTATGGAAGTATTGTATCGGGAATGATCGGCCTGATGATTTACAACACTTCGATGACACCGGGAAGACATTTCGGAAAAAATGCACTGTGGGAATACATCGTCAGCATTTTGATGGCAGCCATCTGGGCTGTAGGATTTACGGTTTTGATTATGATTTTAAGTATGGTATGGAGTGTTTCGTGGAAACTTCTTTTAGCAATCACATTGATTTCCGCATTTTTCGGATCCATATTCCATTGATAGAACAGGAGGATAACGATGAATACCTTGATTCGACCGACCGTTTTGAAAAATATGGACGGCCGCGAAACGTCCATGGACTTATATAATTATTACTTCAGAAAGCGTACGGTTTTCATCAACGGTGAGATCGATGACGACATGGCAATGAACGTGATGACGCAGCTTCGTTACCTGGATGACAGTTCCGATGAAGACATTACACTGGTGATCAACAGCCGCGGTGGTTCAGTCACCGCGGGGATGATCATTTACGATATGATCAAGTACGGAATCAGCTGCGACGTGAAGACGGTTGCCACGGGTGTGGCGGCAAGCATGGCGGCCTTTCTTTTGGCCGCCGGAACCCCGGGAAAGCGCTGTGCAACACGCCATACGGATATCATGATCCATCAGCCGCTGGGCGGAGTTCAGGGTCAGGCCAGCGATATTTTGTTGGAAGCGGAACACATTACAAATGTGAAGACAACCTCTGCAAAGCTGCTGGCCCAGATGTGCGGACGTTCCTGCGAGGAGGTTTTGAAGGATATCGACCGGAATCACTGGATGACAGCAAGAGAAGCGTTGGATTACGGCCTGATCGATTATATCGATCATCCGAATGCCAGACAGGAGGCGAGATAGATGACGGAATTGAGAGAGATGATGGAGACCATGTGTGAGTGTGCGGAGTGTTATGAGGAAGAAGGATACCAGCCGCCCCACATGATCATTTATCTGGATGAGGGGGAAGAACGCAGCATGGCTGCGGAGTACGTGACTGAAATCATGGAAGACTGCGGAATTCGCGAGTTCGGCGGCCTGGAACATTGCCTGGAATATACGATCCACGGGACGCTGGAAGAACTGAACCGAATTGCCTGTGACATTCGCAGAAAGGCGGTTTATGTGAATGAGTTTGAAGGTGTCGTGGCCTTTGAGGGCCTGGAAAAGATTTCGGGGCACAGGGATGAATGTCAGTATGACCGGTTTTTAGAAATCGCAAAGGAAGTTGGCCGTGAAGCCACACTGCTGTTCTTTACTCAGGTTGATCCGGACCGCAACACGCTGGTTCTTCTGGACCGACTGAAAGAAACGCTGGGAGACGTGGTAAACGTCTATGCAGATGAGGAAACATGCGATCGGTTATGGATGGAGGATTTGACATATGATGGATAGCCGCTGGACAAGAAAAAAGACGATTATAAAAAAGCTGGTTCCCTATCAGGATCATCATGAAGGGGGAAACATCATCTACCGCGATGGAAAATCTGCATGGAAGTATACGGGCTCCGGTCATGCATTGTATCTGGGACTTACGGGAAGCGGAAAGACCTGTTCCGGAATTATTCCCACTGTACTGGACCTGAAAACTGCAGGAGAATCCATTGTGGTGACAGACCCTAAAGGTGATATCTACGAGGAAACTTCTGATTATAACCACGAAAAGTATATCGAGTATGTGATCGATTTTCGAAATCCGCACTTGAGCGATGGCTATGATCCGCTTCACATCATCTGGGAATTTTATAAGACGAAGGAGCCGATCAAAGTCCGGCTGGCCTCCAAGATGCTGTACGAACTGGCCTGCAGTTTATATCCTGAAAAAAAGATGTCGAATGATACGTTCTGGATCTATTCTGCCAGAGATCTGTTTATGGGTGTGATCTATGCTTTGATGGACGAAGGGGATCCGGCGAAGATCAACATTATCAGTGCACATCAGATGATTTCCGCAGGAGAAGGACGATTCGGAGCAAGCATTTATTTGAAAGAATATGTGGATCGTCTGGAACCGAGATCTCAGGCGGCAATGCTGATGAGAGCTTATGTAGATGCAGCAACTGAGACACGAAAATCGATCCTGGCGTCGTACATGGAGGGCCTTTCCGTATTCATCCGGGATCAGAGTCTGATGGCAATGTTCTCTGCGGATGGTTTGAAAATTGAGGAACTGGATGGGGAAAAACCGACGATCATTTATATTATTCTCCCGGACGAATCACGGGATGGTCACAATCTTTGTGGTGTGTTGACCAATCAGCTGATGCGCTATTATATCCATCTTGCCAGTCAGTTCCGTTTCCGCAGCCTTCCGATCCGTGTCAATATGGTGTTGGAGGAATTGGGGAACATTGGAAGTGCCTTCGATTCTTTGAATAATCTGATGGCCGCAGGCCGTTCCAGAAATATCCGCTGTCACCTGGTGCTTCAGTCATTGACGCAGTTGAATACACTTTACGGGCCCGATGAAGCTGCAACGATTACAGAAAACGCATCTGTTTTGGTTGCCTTCCGGGTAAATAACTGGAATACATTGACGGAACTGTGCAATAAGTGTGGAACGTGGGAGCTGGAATGTAATGGACAAATCTTACATGAACCGGTGATCAGCCCGAAACAGCTGGCGATGATGGAAACCGGTCAGGCGTTGGTCATGGTTCCGGATAAACGGTTGTGTTTCGTGTCGAAATTGCCCCATTATGAAGAACTGTTTCCGGCGGTTTCCAACAATACTGGTCTGGAGAACCGCAGAAGTTCTTTCAATAGGGATGAACAGGAAATGGAAGTCTTTGATATCAAGGAAGTAGTAAAGGATCGGAAGAGAAAAGAACTGGAAGAACACTTGAAACATGTTGAAATCGAGGAAGAGACAGAATCGTTACCGTTTAACCGCAGAGGAAATCTGATCCCCAGCAGACCGTTCTTCCAGGAACGTCCCATGGGACCACAGGTGGAAATTGTGGATATGGACGATGATGAATTCGATGAAATGGAGAATAAAGGATTATTTGGCGGATTGGGAAGCGGCATCGATTTGGATGCGCTGATGAGAGACATCGATGCGAAAATTGCGGAATTAGATGCGATGGAAAAAGAAAGAGAAAGAGAAGAACAGGAAAACGCCAAAGAAAATGAATAGAAAAAGCCCCGAATTTCGGGGCTTTTTACATATATCGTCAATTTGCAATGTACGATTTTGTTGGAATTTGAACGTTACTTGAACTTTCCGAGAGCGCAAATCACTTCTGCAGAGGTGTGGACGCCCTGGTGGAACATATCCAGAAGGAAGTTCTCATTGGGAGCGTGGTTCGCTTCGTCGGGGTTCGCATAAGGAACGACGATGGACGGTTGTTCCATGATGGTCGTCCAAATGAAGTCCGGTAAGCTGCCACCGGTAATGGGACATACGATGGGCTTCACATTCCAGGCCTTTTCCACAGCTTCGATCACCGGCTGGAAAATCGGGGTGTCCGGCAGATTCCTGGAAGGATACATATAATCTTCCACCATCTTCATGGTGACGCGGGGATTGTGTTCCTTGACGAAGTCTTCGATCAGTTTATAGATGGTATCGGGGTCCTGTTTCCAGGCGAAACGGACTTCCATCTTCGCGGTGGCGCTCTTGGGAATGATGTTCTTACAACCGTCGCCGGTCCAGCCGCTTCTGAGACCGTTCAGAGTCAGGGTGGGCTGGAACATCAGCTTATCGTAGTAGTCATATTTGTCCTTGGCGATGATTTCCTGTACGCCGAAGTCCTTGGCGAAACGCTCCGGATCGAACTGTAGCGCGTCGATCAGTTCCTTGTCCTTTTCGGTCATGGGGAGAACAGCGTCGTAGAAGCCGGGGATCAGAGCTCGGCCGTTTTCGTCGATCATCTTGTCCAGGAGCTTGACCATTTCCCAGGCCGGATTTCTGGTAACACCGCCCTTGTTTCCAGAGTGGTTATCGATATCAGCGGTGACTAGATCCAGATCGAAGTTCATAACGCCGCGGACACCGAAGACAACGGTGGGAGTATCAGTACGCTGGCTTCCGCCATCGGAGGTGTAGACGAGGTCAGCTTTCAGCAGTTCTTTGTTCTTCGCTGCGAAGTCAGCCAGACCCTTACTTCCGATTTCTTCTTCGCCGTCCAGAATGATTTTAATGTTCACCGGCAGTTCGCCGTGTTCTTTTAAAATGGCTTCCATGGCTAAGAGATGGCAGAGGAACTGGCCTTTGTTATCGGCAACGCCGCGGCCGTAGATGCGGCCGTTGCGGATTTCCGGCTGGAAGGGGAGGCTGTCCCAAAGTTCCAGGTCATCTGCGGGCTGAACGTCGTAGTGGCCATAGAACAATACGGTAACAGCATCGGGATTCTTGCATTTCATTTCTGCGAAAATCACAGGATTGTTGATGGTCTCCATGATCTGTGCTTCGATGCCCAGCTTCGCCATCTTGTCCACGATGACCTGCGCACAGTTTCTGACGGTTTCAGGTCGGGTACCGATGGAGGGAGCCGATACGATATCGATCAGATCCTGGATGTAGCGTTCGCGGTTTTGGTCGATCAGAGCGTGGATGTTTTTCATGGAAGAACTCCTTTCCTCATTAAAGAATGATCAGGTTCATGATGCCGATGGCAGCAACCGCCGCCAGCGTGGGCAGTAACGTATGGTGATAAACTTCGCTTTCGTGACCGGTCTTACCAGCGGCCGTCGCGGACAGCGCGGTGGTGGTGGGACCGATTGCCCCGCCGACAGAAGCAGCGATGGACTGAGCAGCGCACATCAGAGCCGGGGACATTCCCAGGGACAGCGCAGCGTTTTCCTGCAGGGCGCCGAAGAGGATGTTGGAGTTGGTATTGGAACCGGTGATGAAAGCACCGATGGCTCCTACGACAGCCGCCATGATGGGGTACAGACCACCGGTGAAAGCAACGATGCTGGTGGACAGGGTGATGATCATTCCGCTGTCCATCATGATGTTGGCAGTACAGAGAAGCAGGAACAGGGTGATTTCGGTGGAGTAGATCTTCTTCCAGGTCTTCTTCACAATGGTACCGAAGGAGTTCAGCTTCAGCTGACCGATGCGGTCATAGTATACGAGGCTGATCAGGGTGGTGATCAGAATAATGGTGAAGGGGTACTTCAGGATGTTGAACTTGACGTAGTCCTGTTCCGCCGGAACCAAGACTCCTAACAGGGTTTCATAACCGGGGAAGGAGAATGTGATCTTCAGGCTGGGATCCAGGATGAAGAAACCGATGGACATGACAACGATCAGGATGTAAGGCAGTACACCGTTGAGCAGATTCTTGATCTGCGCCTTTTCAAAGTGGTCGTACTTTTCTTTGCTGATGATGCGGTAAGTAACCATCATGGCGATGACGCCCACCAGGCCGGTGACGAAGCCGATGACGGAGACCATTTCCAGCTGAGCCATGAAGTATAAAGAAGCTGTCATAGCGATCCAGGTGGGGAGAATGAATTTCAGCCCCTTGATCACGTGGGAGAAGCCGCCGTAGATAAAGCAAACGCCCATACCGCAGGCTAACATACCGAGAGAACCGTATTCCGCCATACCGACTAAAACGTCGTGGAAGTTGGCGTCGGTCACCAGATCGATGGCATAGATGGAAGAACCCATGGAACCGAAGCTGATTGCCCAGGAGTGGCCTAACAGAGCCGAGGCGGCGGATTTCGCCGGATCGTAGCCAGCCTTGATCAGGATGGTGGTAGCGATAACAGCTGGAAGGCCGTAACCGGCAATCCCCTGAAGGAACGCGGAGAAGGTCCAGCAGATCAGGATGAACAGAGCAAAGCGGTCCTTGAATAATGTGGACAGGAACTGGTTAATGGTGTTGAAACCGCCGGCCATGTCTACCAGGTTGTACAGCAGCATGGCACCGATGGCGATGAGACCGACGAAGAGACCCATGGCCAGACCCTTTTCGATGGTGATGACAGCACCTTCCACACCGGGTTTATAGATAAAGATGAATTCCACCATGGCAACTGCAAAGGTGATGGCGCTGGCCTTTTTAGCCGGCATCTTCATGAGAAGAAGTGTCACCAGCATCACTGCAATGGGTGCCAGTGAAATCAGAAAATCGAACATTTAAAATATCTCCTTTCGTCCCGGGATAATAGATTTTGTTACGCGGGGCTATATGGAAAGTGTATCATAAAAATACGTAATGGAAAACAGCGAAAAATCAATACACACTATTAAGAAATGTGATACAGTGTAGATAAACGAAAACGTATAAAACTGCACCAGAGTTAGGAGGAAAACGATGGAACTGAACTTACTGAAACGTCTCGTAGCTGTTGACAGTACGACAAATACACCGAAGGAAATCGACATGGCCGAAGAACTGTGTCAAATCATCGGTGAGTGTGAATATTTCAAAGACCATCCGGAGCTGTATGGAATGTACGATCTGGCCGGCGATGCCATGGGTCGTAAGGCTGTATGGGCGCTGCGGAAGGCCAACGATCCCGAAGCCGGCAACCGTCCGGCTACGCCGACGGTGGTATTGGCGGGACATATGGATACTGTCTCCACGGATAATTATGCGGGGCTGGAACCCTTCTCCAGAACGCCGGAAGTTCTGGAACAGGCATTGAAGGAACAGGGCCTGGATGGTAAGCCGGTACTGTTACCTCTGAAGGACTGGACAAAGGCCGATCTGGAAACCGGAGAATGGATCTTTGGACGCGGAACCGCGGATATGAAGGGTGGGATGTCCATCTATCTGGATCAGGTCCTGGCCGGGGCTGACGACAAGAATCTGCTGTTTTTAGCCGTACCCGATGAAGAAACATATTCTGTTGGTATGAGAGGTGCGGCGAACCTGCTTTTAGAACTGAAACAGAAATATGACCTGGATTATAAATTGTTATTGATGGGTGAATCCCATTTGAGAGATGAACGAGGTTCCGTTTATTTCGATGGAACCATCGGAAAGATGACCGTGAACATCGTGGTCCGCGGCGTACCTTCCCATGTGAGATTCTACTACGGAGCTAACAACGCGATCCTGTTGGCGTCTCAGATCTGTGCGGCCATCGACGGGAACGCGGACCTGACGGAACGCTATCTGGGAGAAGTGACTCCGCCGCCCAGCGTGTCTTATTTCCGCGATACGAAGCCGCGCTATGATGTGACGCTGGCAGAATCCGTGGACATGTCCATGGTACAGTTCCTCTATAAGAAATCGCCACTGAAAGCCATCAATGATCTGGTGGATATCGCGAAGCGGGTTGCCGCGGATAACTCGGTCTATATCAGAGAACAATATGCGAAGTGGAAGGGTGAATACGCGGTGAACTGCGCACCGCTTGTGAAGGAGACGGAAGTCCTGACCTATGGACAGCTGAAGGAACGTGTGAGCGGCTTTATGGGCGGCGAATTTGAAGCGTGGTACGCTGCGCAGATGGCAGAGGTGGCGGAAGCGCGTAAGGCAGGGACATGCTCCATGAACGACGGAACCAACCGCCTGATCCATGCATTATTGAACGCCTGGAAGCCGGATTATCCGGTGGTGGTCGTGGCTCTGGCTCCGCCCATGTACCCCGGATTCAAGAACGCGGATATCTGTGAAGAAGGCAATCAGGTTCTGACGCTGACCGACAAAATCTGTGAATTCTGTAAGGAAGAGCTGGGTTATGAAGCGTACTTCGAACATTATTTCGGCGGGATCGCGGATATGAGCTACGCAGCTTGTATTTACGGTGCAGAGGAATCGGCAGTCGTGGGAGAAAACATGCCGCTGTGGGGTGAATGTTACGATATTGATTTCGACGCGATCCGACAGCTGCAGATTCCGGTTTACAATGTGGGACCTTTCGGTCGCGATATCCATACCGGACAGGAACGCGCCAACAAGAAGAGCCTTCAGGAAGAAACACCTCGATTAGTTCGATTTATTCTGGATCAGATTCACTAGAACGTTCGGGTTTGTACTGGCTTTTTCAAAAAAAATACAGTTCACTACTTGTGAACGGGTTCTTCCCTGTGATAAAATTATTAAGTGGTAGACGTCGGCTTTTGACGAAAGCCATTGAGATTTGGTAAAACGTATTTTTAAATAGCGTATGGAGGAATATACCTATGGATAACAACAAGCGTCCTGAAACTATGGAAAGAATTACAACTCTGGAACTGGCTAACGCTTTTATCGATGAACAGATAAAGGCTGTCAGAGAACAGGTTGGTGACAAGAAGGTCCTGCTGGCCCTGTCCGGCGGCGTTGACTCTTCCGTTGTTGCTGCATTGCTGATCAAGGCTGTTGGAAAGCAGCTGTACTGCGTACACGTAAATCACGGTCTGATGAGAAAGGGTGAAAGCGAACAGGTTATCGAAGTATTCGGTAAGGAACTGGATGCGAACCTGATCTACATCGATGCTACCGACCGTTTCTTAGATCTGTTAGCTGGAGAAGCTGATCCGGAAAAGAAGAGAAAGATCATCGGCAACGAATTCATCAAGGTATTTGATGAAGAAGCTGCGAAGCTGGAAGGTATCGACTTCCTGGCTCAGGGTACCATCTATCCCGACATTCTGGAATCCCACGGTGTTAAGGCTCACCACAATGTAGGCGGTCTTCCGGAAGATATGAAGATGGAACTGGTTGAACCGGTGAAGCTACTGTACAAGGACGAAGTTCGCGTTGTTGGTGAAGCTCTGGGACTGCCTCACGGTATGGTATACCGTCAGCCGTTCCCCGGCCCCGGTCTGGGCGTTCGCTGCTTAGGCGCCATCACCAGAGACCGTCTCCACGCTCTGAGAGAAGCTGACGCAATCCTGCGTGAAGAATTCGACAAGTGCGGCCTGGCTGGTAAGGTATGGCAGTACTTCATCGCTGTTCCCGACTTCAAGTCTGTTGGCGTTCGCGACAACAAGCGTTATGAAGGCTGGCCGGCAATCATCCGCGCGGTAAACACCGTTGACGCGATGACCGCTACCATCGAAGAAATCCCCTACGAAGTTCTGCACCACATCACCGATCGCATCACTCACGAAGTGGAAGGTATCAACAGAGTACTGTTAGACCTGACACCGAAGCCGATCGGCACCATCGAGTGGGAGTAAACCTAAAACCCCGAACCCCTTGAAATTTCAAGGGGTCTTTCTTTTTTGAATCCGGCAAGCAGCTCCGCCGCGCGGCGGGTTGCCGGGGAAAAGAAAGAAAACGAAATAAATTGACGGAAAATTCTTGACATTGTATACTTGGGATATCGAAGAGTTGACAGGTATTGTGGTAAATATGATAGGAGGATCGCATTATGTGTAGGAATGGTGTTATATACAGAAACTGGTGGAGCGTATTTTTCGTGATTCTGCTGATTGTAACCTTGTCTTTCTCCGGATGTGCATCTGAGCCTGATAACCCGGATCTGACACAATCGACTGAAACGGATGATCCTTCGCTGGTGATTTTTCGTCAGGCAATGGTAGAAACACCGCAGATTTTTGCTGCAGCATACTTCGGATATGTGCCACAGGAGGCCGATCCCCTCTCGGTCATGCAGGAAGCTGCGCCCCAGTTATGTGAGGATCTGCCCTTCCTGGTGGGTATTGGGGAAGAAAGAATCGCAGGCACTTTCGGACATCTGTTCTGCATCGTACCTGCGGACGAAAATGCAACGGTTGCAGTAAACCGAAGACCATGGAACGCAGAAACCGGAAGCTACGAAGAACCGGAGGTCCTTTACCGTAGTGAAAGCGGTTCGCCAATCCTGGTTATGTGTCCCAATGAAGACTGGATACCGGATACAGAGGTTGTCATCACGGATTCAAACGGAAACGTGACAGTTTGGAGTCCTTATCTCGATCCCAGCTATCACATGTCTACTTTGAGCAATGATAACGGTGATAGTCTGATTTTTGACTTTACATCCTACGATGAGTTTCCTGATTCGGGTCAGAGTCAGGGAATTGATAGTAACGAATTGGCTGGCACCTGGGAGTTGGCCTGGACAGAAGTGGAGGGCGACCGAAATGATGCAGAACCCGGTGTCTGCACCATCAAAATCACACCGGATGAAGCGGGTTCTTTCAGGTTTACATATTCAAACAGGGATTTTCCCGAAGAGAACATCCGGGATCGGGAGCTGGTTATTGTTCCCGGTGAGTTATACCCGGGCTGTGGTAACGATCAGTGGATCGGTGAAGTGAATGAAGAAAGCGGAGACTCTGATCAATATGCGCTTACTCTGCTGGAAGACGGTACGCTTTTGATGCAAATCTACTGGGAAATGGACGGTATTCCCATGGTTAGTTACGGATGGTATATGCAAGTCAACTAAATTGCTCCGGCAACCAGCTCGCTTCGCGAGGCTGAAAAACTGTGATAAGTGTGTGATGAACGCAGGGCTGACAGACTGAGAAGAAAAATGTTGAAAAGGGTCGAAAAATGTCGAAAAAGAATGAAATCTTTACGAAAACATGAGATGATAGTGCAATAATAAAGGAGATTTCATATGGAGCGTTATTACAAAGTAAAAGAAAGAGGCAGTTCTGTTAAAACAGAGTTCATCGCAGGTATGACCACATTCTTTGCGATGGTCTACATTCTGATGGTTAATGCTAACATGTTTTCCGATCCCTTTGGCGATGGATCGAATCCGCTGGGAGTATCCTACGGTGCGATTTATATCGTCACGGCAATTTCAGCTGTTGTAGGTACGGTTTTGGCGGACTTTTATCCAATCTGCCTTTGGTCATGGCCAGTGGGATGGGATTGAATGCGTTCTTCGTTTACACAGTCTGCATTGGGTTTGGATTGTCCTACGCCAATGCACTGGCGTTCTGCATGGTGGATTTGTTCGATACGCTGGGTACGTTATACGCCGCTTGTGAGCGCGCAGGCTTAGTGGATGAAAACGGTGAACCTCTGAATATGAATCAGGACATGCTCTCCGACGCCATCGCTACCGTCATCGGTGCTATCTGTGGGACCTCTACTGTAACTACGTTCAGTGAAGTGAATAGCGGGCGGACGAACAGGGATGACGTCCTTGTTCAGCGGGATCTTCTTCTTTATCGCCATGAGCGTTTTCTGCGGTGATATCAAGAAGATCAAAGGCAGCTCCTGGGTGATCGGAGCCCTGTTTGTGGCAATGCTTCTGTTGACCCATTAATTTGAAACAAAAAATAACAAACCCCTTGAAATTTCAAGGGGTTTTGAATTATGGCTTTTCTCCGGAGACATATCCATGGTATACTTTGAGTAATAAATAAGCAAGGAGGAGACGCTATGAAAATCCATACGCGCAATCTGCCCTACGAGGAAGTGATGAAGCTGCCCCGCTTGAAGCATAAAAAACCCATGATGCCCAGCAGATTCTTAGCCACGGTGGTTCGCATCGTTTGTGCGCCGACCCTTCGGAAAACAAAATTTACGTATACCACGGAACGGATGGAACTGGTGGGAGACCAGCCCTGTCTGATTCTGATGAACCATTCCAGCTTTACCGATATGAAGCTGGCCTTTGGGATCTTTTATCCCCGCCGCATGGGGATCATTACATCGGTGGATGCCATGTCCGGGATCCTGGGAAAGCTGATGCGGATTTTAGGATGTTCCCCAACACATAAATACGTTGCGGAAATGTCCTTGTTCAGTGATATGAAATATATGCTGAAAACCAATAAAACCAGTGTTCTGATGTACCCGGAAGCGGGATATTCTTTTGATGGGCGCGCCACGGCCCTCCCGCGGAAAATGGGAATCCTGATGAAACGCCTCGGTGTTCCGGTGGTCACGGTCATCACGCAGGGTGCGTTTGCCCGCGATCCGCTGTATAATATGTTACAAGTTCGCGATGTGAAAGTCAGTGCCCATGTAACATGTATCGCCACACCGGAAGAAATTAAGGAAAAATCAGTGGCAGAGCTGGATGCGCTGTTGGCAGAGGCATTTTCTTTCGATAACTTTGCATGGCAGAGAGACAACAAAGTATCCATCGATGTACCTTACAGAGCGGACGGACTGCACAGAATTCTGTATAAGTGTCCGAAATGTGGTGAGGAAAATCAGATGGAAGGAAAGGGAATCCATCTGACCTGTCATTCCTGCGGAAAGATATGGGAAATGGATGAATACGGACAACTGGCAGCCTGTGAGGGAGAAACAGAGTATTCGCACATTCCTGACTGGTACGATTGGGAACGTGCCTGCGTCCGCGAAGAACTGGAAACCGGTACATATGTACTCGATACTGAGGTAGACATTGCGGTTCAGGTCAATCTGGACGGTGTGTGCATGATCGGTAAGGGAAGGCTTGTCCATAATGAAGATGGCTTCTATTTGACCGGAGGTGACGGAAAGCTGGATTACAAACAATCCCCGCTGATGTCCCACACCTTGTACTCCGACTATTACTGGTATGAAATCGGTGATATGATCGGGATCGGAGATACGGAGTTTTCCTATTTCTGTTTCCCGGGAGAGGATGTTTCCGTAACGAAAGCACGCCTGGCGACTGAAGAGCTTTACAACATGAAAAAGTCGTAATAAAAAGGACCTGCAAAAATGCGGGTCCTTTTTTATGAAACTATGCTGTGGAGGGTTATGCGTAACAAAATAATATTTTAACCAAATCAAAGACCGGACGGCGTTGTTTCAACGGACGGACAAAACCGGTGGAATACAGGAAGGACATCACATCGCGGGTAGCCCTGGGATTCCAAACCGGCTTCGAAGATATGTCTACGTATTCACAGCGTTCTGCTTCTGCGATGTATTTGAGATGGCGGTTCAGCTCGCTGATTGTGGAATCATTTTCCGGATTTTGAAGGGAAACCACAACGATTTGCGGAGCATGGTCCTTTGACTGAATGGTTTCTAATAATTTACGATAGTGGTGGTCGAAACCGGATGGATCGTCGTTGTATCCTTCGAGATCTGCAGCGCCCAGATGGAGAAGCAGTGTATCCGGGTATAGAGGAAGGATAGATTCTTCATAGAAAGCGGCTGCATCATCGACGTGAAGACCGTCGAGACTGCGGTTATATAAAGGCATATCCAAAGAAAAGGCTTGTTTTAATTCGCAGAGAGGGATCGTACAGTCCTCGGATCCTCCCAGGATAACAATACCATTCGGCTTGGCCAGTTCATTCAGAAGACGATAGGTGTTAGTTGAAGGAGCGTTCATTTTATAACCTCATTTCTGCAGTTTTGTCCAGAGAACGATTTCTGAAATATACAATCAGATTTAATGATACAATGGCAAGATTTAAACCGTACGCAATCAAAACGTAGTTGATTTGTCCGGATAAAATCTTGGAAAAAATCCCGGCAATATAACCGGCGATGATTAGAAGAATAAACGGTAAACTGGTACCGCGGGCTGTTTTGGCACGGTAGGCTTTCATCAGATTCATCGGCCAGGAAAAGCCGAAACAGATCAGCATTGCAGTTTCAAGAATAGATCCCATAATAATATCTCCTTTTGATTTTTAATTCGAACAAAGAATACAGCGGATGAAAACAGAATTCAATTTTTTTTAACTTAGAAAGAAAAAAGCAAAACGGAATTGTTTATTTTACTTTCAAAAGTCTTTTCAAAAGCAACAAAATCAGTGAAAATAAGACGGGAAAGGAAGAAAAAACATGAAACAGAATTCTCTTACAAAGATACAATCGACAGTTTTCCGGACACAGCTGATCCTGCTTGTGACTTTAGCTTTGTTCCTTGGAGTTGCGGGAACGCAGATCAACCTTCATTTTGAGACGGAAACGCGGGACAGAAACCTGCGCAATGTGGCGGAAGCGATTGCCCGGTCACCCATTCTGGCAGGGGAGATCCATGGAGGGAACAACGCATCGGCCATGCAGATGGAATATCTGGATTCATTGAGAGATACGCTGGAGGACATCGATGTGATTTCGGTTGTCAGCAAAGAACGTGTCCGGATTTATCATTCCAATCACGATTTGATTGGTACAGAATATGACGGTACGATTCCGGTATTTGAGACAACGGGTGGGGGATACTACGCTGTTGACGAAACCGGACCTTCCGGTGTCCAGCGCAGAGCGTATGCTGCAGTATATGACGAGACAGGAAGATATCAGGGCTTCGTCATGGCGATCATGCTAAGAAAGAGCATTTACGAAGAAACGGTACAAACGTATTTCATCTACGCTCTGATCACTGTGGCGGCCGTACTCATGGAGCTTTTGCTTTCGGCAGAACTGTCGGGGAAAATACGCAATAGTCTTCTTGGCTATGAACCGGATGTCTTTACGGCCATGTATAAAATCAGGAATCATATTCTGGAATCATTGGATGAAGGGATCCGTGCAAAGGATAGAAATGGAGAAGTGCAGTTTACCAATACGGCAGCGGAGAAGATGCTCGCTTCAGAAGAAGCGGATCTCATGATCGATAGAGTCCCGATCCGGGAAGACGGGGAAATCATCGGCAGTGTGGAAATCCTGCGCGACAGAGCGGAATATACGAAGCTGATGGAGGATCTGGCCGGGACAAGGCATCTGGTGGATTCGATGCGGGCTAATAATCACGATTTTACCAATAAGCTGCATGTGATCCTGGGGCTGATCCAAATGGAAATGTACAATGAGGCTTCGGAGTACATTCAAAACATTACGATGGTTCAGAGATCCGTGATCAGTAATATCATGAACACAGTCCAGGAACCTTCTCTTGCGGCACTTCTGATCGGAAAAACGGCGCGGGCCTCTGAATTGAATATCCGTTTTGTTTTGAGGGAAGGATGCTGTTATTCTGCACAGGATATGGAGCTTCCCAAGGAGACATTGGTGACCATTATTGGCAATCTCCTGGATAATGCGTTTGAGGCGATGAATGAAAGAAAAGGATACGATATTCAAAACGAGTTGATGTTTGGAATCTATTCGCGTCCGGGTGCGGTTCTGATTACGGTGGATGATACCGGAAATGGGATCACGCCTTCGGTGATGGAACATATTTTCGAGCAGGGATTCTCCACAAAGGGGGATGGACGGGGGACCGGCTTGTATCAGGTAAAGACATTGACAGAGGGACTGGGAGGACAGGTAACGGTTGAATCACAGGAAGGTGTGGGGACATCGGTATCAGTCAGTTTTATGAAACATGAAAAAGGGGGAAGTCATCATGTTTAAGGTGTTGATCGTGGAAGATGATCCCATGGTAGCGCGGATCAACGAACATTATATTGTTCGAAATCCAATGTTTTCCGTTGTGGAAAAATGCAGGGACGGAAAGAGCGCTTTGGACTATTTGGAGAACGAAGAGGCAGATTTGGTGGTGTTGGACGTGTATATGCCGCACATGGATGGATTTGAGGTGTTACGACAGATTCGAAAGCGTCAGATTCCCGTGGAGATCATCATGGTAACGGCAGCGAATGACAGGGAGGCGCTGGAAGAGGCGTTGCATCTGGGAATCGTGGATTACCTGGTAAAACCATTCACATTTGAACGGTTTCAAATGGCGTTAGAAAAGTTTATTGTACAAAGGAAAGCATTTCAGGATGTGGATACGCTGAGTCAGCTGAATATCGATTTCATTCTCGGGGGATCAAGAAAGAAACGGGAAGAACAATATCCCAAAGGGATTCAGGAAAAGACGCTTCAATTGATTACGGAATATGTAAAGAGCCAAAAGGGAATTTGGATGACAGGAGATGAAATTGCGGCGGGTACAGGGCTGACAGGTGTAACCGTCCGGCGCTATTTAAATTATCTGTCAGAAGCAGGTACGGTGACCAGCGAAATGAATTATGAAACAGGTGGGCGGCCAAGCATGAGGTATCGCATGGATATATCGTAATAGGGGTAAGCGGCTTTGTTGCACGGATAGGTTACGGGATTTCAAAAAGACGGTTTTTTACCGCGGTGCGGGTGTAACCTGTAGAACAGTTCGGTGGTAAGCTTAAGCTACAAAGAAACACAGAGTAGTAAGAATCGGGAGGTATTACCATGAAGAACGAACTGAATCCCAATATGATCCATCAGACAAAAATATATCGTAGCTATAGTAATGTAAAAGAAAACAAGTCCCTGTTTAACGAACTGGTAGCTATGGCGGAACGTTGTGATGATCTGCCCTATGATCCCAGAAGAGTCGCGCAGGATATCATGGACCAGGTGGAACATTACGAAGCCCACTGGGAACACGTGTCTGATACTCAAAAGATTTCCGGAAACGTGGACAGCATTATCCATGGGATGTTTGATAAGATCTCCGGTCTTGAAATCGAAGAGAGAATGGAAATCCTGCGCCAGATGCTCCTTGGATTCTCCCTGTTTGTGGGTGAGGAAGAGGGACAGGAACAGGAATGGACCGACCCCGCACAGTATCCTGCGGAAGCGGAGCTGGAACTGCAGAATAAACTGAAGAAGAGAATCCATCATCTTAAGATTTCCCCGGCGGCATTGAAGCGAATGAAGAAGGGAATCCTGAAAAACGACAATTACGTGGCAACCGCCGCCGCTTTCAGAAGAGACGGCTATACGCTGAAGTGCATCACCGCCATGGACACGTATCTGACTGAAATCGAGAACGGCGAAGACAACATTCCCGAACTGGCAGCGCTGAATGCCTGTATGTATGTGGACCTGGAGGCAATCGCCGACGGCGCCCGTGTGGGAGGTTGTTTTGAGGCTGTGGCTTCCGCTCTGATTGGAGTACTTCTGATCGTAGTTGGACTTTGTGCAATCGATCTGATTTTAAAGGCCAATACCGTCGGGGACATTGTCCTGATCACCCTCTCCGGGATGGGACTGATCGGACTGATTTCCGATACAGGACAGTTCTTCAGTCGTCAGGTGGGATATCTGGGGGTAATGGGTACACATCTCCTGAAGAAAGGAATCAGGGCTTTGGTGGAAGGCTTTGACAATATGATGGAAAGAGCAAAGGAAGCTCAGGAAGAAGATTACATTGTGGAGGAAGAAGAAGGTGGCGTAATGTGGGATGAAACCACAGATCGTATCTACGTTTACTAAGCATTGTCAGAATGTTGAAATAATAATTGAGGGGGTCTATAATAACAGTAAGTATACGTTGATGAATAACACTGTGATGAGGTGTTGAAATGAGACTGTCGGACCGGGAAAAACTATATTTTATCGAAGAGATGAATCAACTGCTGGCGGATCCAGAGTTACTCCGGATCCGCTGTCGGGCGGTCAACTGGGTGGATGACCGGCTGGAACAAAACTTACTGGATCGCCTAAAGAAACAAGGGGAGATCACCGATGAATCGTGGAATCTGTTTCTGCAAGGCGACGAAACTGTATTTTTCGATGTTCAGAAACGGCTGTTTGGGGCGTACCATTTCTCACGGGATGAAAAGCGGGAATTAAGTGTACTGAGCGAAAATTATAAGGCCGCTGCGGCGGAACGCATGAGAACGTATCTTTTGAAAAAGGAACGGACGGCGTTTCAAAAACAGGCAGGAATCAGCGCCATGTCCTGGAGCCGGTTTCTGAAAGTTTCTGCATACACCAGCGACCGTGTGACGGAGCAAATTGCGGATCGCCTGGGGCTTTCGGACGAGGAAAGAACGGAATTGCGAAATCTGGTATTCCGCGATACGTTCCCGGTGAGTGAAGAATTCAAAGAACATGTGAGGGATTTGATCAAAGAGAATCATACATCTATTTATGAGTTTCTGATGGATGCGGGGCTGTCGGAAAATGCCTGGGAACCTTTCCGGACGAATCCGAAGCAGTTGCCGACAAGTCAGGGAACTCTGCTGAAATTGATTATCGGATTACACATGGATCGCATGGGTGGTGAAAAACTGCTTCATCGGGTCAACAGTGACTTCGTGATGCGCAGGGATCTGGCCGCTTTGATTTGTTTGAACAACCGGATCTTTGAGCCGGATGTATGTTTTTATATTTTAGAATTATTTGCAGGCGGGGTTACAGAAGAACGGTATTACCGGAACCTGTACACGGATCCTGTACTCAAATAGATTTAGAGGGAACGTTTTATGAGTGATTGGGAACGGTTCTATAAAAAGAATAAGGAGATCGCAAAGAGGTTTGCGGGGCAGGTGAAGGAAAAAGCAAAGGATGGATTCGAACAGGTGAAACATGGTTCTGTGAAGAATCCACTGGAAATCCGGAACTTACGGATCCGGGAGATCGAACTGGAAGAAGTGTTTCGGAAACATCGGGAACAACTGCGGGCGAATAAACGGCTGGAACTGACCAATGAATATGTTTCCAAGTGGGATGCGGAGATCCACCGTGGGTTTTACCGCGATGGAGGGATCCGCTTCTATGCAGAACGGCTGATGGAATATATCGAGGGCATCGATGTGGAAACGGATTCTGTGGAGGAGATGATCGTCGCTTGTTACAATTCGGCAATCACCGATATGCGGGCGTTGTTCGTGCAGTTGATGCAGGACTGCGAAGCATGGGATTTGAAGATCGCTGCCGCGGAGGAGATGTATTCCGATAGTGAGACGTTGAAACGAGCTTTGGGTTATAAAGACTGTGCAGAGGATATCAGGGATTTATATTACAACGATAATTCTTTTGTGGATGCAGGAAACGAGCTCCAACGGCTTCAGGAAATTCTGGATCAGAACGAAACTGCAATAGTAGGATATATGGAAGCCTGCGAAATGCATTTGAAGGAGAGACCGCGGACAAAGACGGCGCTTCTTGAAGATATGAAGCGACTGATCGGGATGGAAGAGCTTGATCGGTTTGGGGAAGCCGGGATCTGGACGCCGGAAACTTATGCGGCTTCGATCACGGAATACGGAAAACAAGTACAAGAGGAACTTCTGGATCGATATCCATTGATATAGCAATATTCGGGAGGAATGGAAATGACTCTGCATTATCTGAATCAGGATTATCAGCCGGGACTGGTATTTCAACAGTTATTAAATATTAAATATAACATGGTCATCGGAATCGATGTGGGTCATGGAGAGTGCATGGCTTTTGTATATCGCAAGGATAACAATGGAACTTGGATTCCGGAGCCATTAGCGGTAACGCAGAAGGGAGAGCACCATATTCCCAGTTATATTGCCTATGTTACCAAGGAGAACGGGAAAAAAGAAGCGATCATCGGAAACGATGCTTCTCTGGTTTCTGATGGTTTTTATGTGTATTTTAAACAGGAGCCCGCGAAATGGGGAGAAAGTCCAGAGGGCGGAGCGCCCACATACGGACAGCTGCTGAAAGATTACATCTCTGTGTTGTGGAAGAATATCTGGACGTATAATGATGTTTTTCACAATGCAGTGAATCCCGTGAAGAAAGAGGATCTGCTGGTCGTCATTGGCTGTCCGGCCTCTGGAAGCTGGACGGAGCCGAAGGCCATGAGAAAGTATGTGGATTTAACAAAGGCGGTCACGGGCTGTTCCAAGGTTGTGATTCTCGCGGAATCCACCGCGGCGATCATGACACCGATTTACTCGAAAACGGCAGTGGATCTTGGAAATGGCGTTGCGATTTATGACTTTGGTTCCTCTACTTTGGATTTTACGTATATTCTCATAGGAAAGGTTCTGCTGACAGCCAGTATTCCCTTGGGTGGATCCGATGTGGATCAGGCTATGCTGCGATATGTTTTAAAAGAAAACGGGACCAATCCGGAACAAATCGAACGGAAGAGTCTGAACAGCAGTTGTACGCAGCTGCGTTCTTTAAAAGAAACCTATTACAATACGAATGAATCAAGTCTGGTAGAGAGAAAATTGGAAATCAGCCGAAAGCTGAATTACTGGCTGGATGACATGGTTCTCAGAGCCGTATTGATAAAAATGGAGATCTCCTGTGAAGGGGAAACTCTTGAGCAGGTGCTCGTGGATGTAAAAGAGAGTGAGCTCAATCGGGTAATGCTCGATTTGATCCTTCAAACACATGGAATGATGAATGTTCCGTTATCGAAAAAAGAACGAGAACAGATTTATCTGGCATTGACCGAGGCGAGAAATGACTATTTGGCTTCGGGAATGGGAAAACAGTATTCGATTTCTGTTGGTGAAACCATCCCCTATACTGTAAACAAACAGATGATGTATTCCGTGATTGAAGAAGATAAAACCGTTTCCATGAATAAACTGGACGCAAGTTATAAAGATAAATCATGGAAAGCCTGCGTGGAACAGTTTTTTGATATTACGAAGAACTCCATCGGAACAGCTCCATGCGGTACCGTGATCCTCACCGGAGGTACCAGTAAAATTACGGATGTTCATAAGATTGCCAGAGAAAAATACGGACCGGATGTGATCATTCATAAAGAAGAAGATCCTTCGGCAACGGTTGCCAAGGGATTATGCCTGGCGAAAGGTCATGAGGTCAGTGCGTCGGAAAACATCGAACTGTTGAAAAAAGACTTACACGACAAGATGAAAGGATACTTCCAGGCGTTCAGTGATGGTTTTGGAAGAGGAAAGCTCTTCGATTGTATTTGGGCGAAGCTCATTCTTTCCATCAAGGAAGTGCAGTGTGAAATGCAGGATATGGAAAAACGCGGATCAGCGGGGATCACTACATATCGTGAATTGAAGGACGTGCTTGAGAAAAAACTAAGCGACGATGTCATCTTTCAAAACGAGGTGAAAGTAAAGTTCACAGATTACGTGAAGAACTACATGGATCCTGCACAATGGGAAGATCCGAAAAAAACGCATTGTATTGAACTGGTCCGGAAGACTGTGAATCAGTTGGCAACAGAAGTTTACCAGGCAGAGGCTACGACAGTGCCGCAGGTTTCTGACGGAATGGTCGGTTCTTTGGCGGGAAAAATCGATGAGGAAATCCTGTTGGCTGTTGTCAAAGAAACCAGCTTGGTCCGTGCTGTGCAGAAAATCGTCGTGGATCATATGTGCACGGGCGTAAAACGGTTCGTGAAGAAAATCAGCTTGAAGTTTGATAAAAATATTTCACTGGAAGATGTGACAAAAATGTGCGAGACGATGCAAGTGGCGGATAGGGAGGCGTATCGTCGGGATTTGGGTTTCCAATTCAGTTGGGCTCTTCAACATTCCAATGCATTCAAGGGGATTTTTGAATCTCTGATCGATCAGCAATTTGAAGTCGCTGTGGGAATTATTCTGTTCCAGGTATTTGATCATTAGGAATCATAGCCGGGAGGTGAAGATTTATGATACAACTGAACAAGCAGTT
>JAFUQN010000068.1 GCA_017472365.1 Bacillota bacterium | reverse complement strand
TCAGGCGGGCGCGTTTTTCTTTTGTCGGAAAGTGTTTCTTCGTCACAGCATATACTGTACTGTTGGAAGGAGGAACGAAGCGTGGAGGAAAAACGACATACTTTATACATCGATGACCGGCAGTCCCTGGTGGTGACAGATGTGACCGACGTGGGCAGTTTCAGTGAAGAAGAGGTTCTGATTTCACTATCGGAAGGCGGTTTGGTGATCAAGGGAGAATCACTGCATATGCAGCAGCTGGATTTGGAAGAGGGCAGGGCTGTAATATCCGGTCGGGTCCATTCAGCGGTATACACGCAGAAGCATAAGAAAGAAGTCAGTCTGTGGGCGCGGATCTGGAAATGAAAGAATGGATCTTAGGGTTGGATCAACTCAGTCCCCAGGTGCGTCAGCAGCTTTTGGACATCATTGTCATGACTTCCGGTGGAATGACAGTGGGATTGATGAGGACAGTGGACCGGCTGATCAAGCGGCGTCTAAACCGCAGTCCTGTGGCGAAATGGATATTGGAGGTTTTGTTTTGGATTCTGGCGGGAATCTGCGCAGCGGATTTCCTGTATTACTGCGCATACGGGGCATTGAGTTTTCATTCGATTTTTTCCCTCTGGATGGGTTTTTTCGCTTGGAAAAAATGGTTTGACCGGGAAATTGTCAGTTTTGTGGAAGCGGTATTTTGTAGACAGGACTTGACACAGTGGGGTATAATAAAAAGAAGTGTTACAATGGGGGAAAGATCGGGAGAACACAGATATGGGAAAGATGAGACGAAGCCGTCTGTTCAAAAAAGAAAGAGAAAACAACGTCATCGACATCGATGAGGCGAGAGAACGGCGCAGAGAAAAACGAAGAATTGAACGGGAAAAGAAAGAAGAAAAACAGGCGAAAACGGAGAAGGCTGTGGTGTCGGAACGCCGTCGCACCAGAGAACGCCGCAGAAAGCTGATTTATCTTCTGATTTTTGCCGTGATCATAGGTGTGATCGTCTACAGTGTCTGGAATATCTGGTCGCTGAAGGAACGGGAACGCCAGGCACAGGAAGAATTCCTGGCAAAGCAGGAAGAAAAAGAACGGCTCCAGCTGGAACTGGAACATGTGGAAAGCGACGCTTCCATCGAACAGGAAGCCAGGGAGCAGCTCCACATGATTCGTCCGGGCGAGACGGTCTACATCCTTCCTACGGAGGACAATACCAATGATTAAAGAAGTGATCGTGGTGGAGGGACGCGACGATGAACAGGCCGTTAACCGGGCTGTGGAAGCGTCCACCATTGCCACCCACGGATTCGGGATCGCGAAAGCCACCTGGGATCTGATCGAAAAGGCCTATCAGGAACGGGGGATCATCGTATTCACCGATCCGGATTTTGCCGGAGAACAGATCCGAAAGAGGATCACGGCCAGATTTCCGGAAGCAAAACAGGCGTATCTGACACAGGAAGAGGCCTGGAAAAACGGAGACATCGGGATCGAAAATGCGAATCCCGAAGATATCAGAGATGCGCTGGGGAAGGCGAGAGCCACAGCTGCACAGAAAACCATCACATTCAGCCAGAGTGATTTGTTTGAACTGGGACTTGCCGGCGGAGAAAACGCGGCCGAACTGAGAAACCGGATCGGACGGACACTGGGAATCGGCTACGGAAACACAAAGCTGTTTCTGCGCCGTCTGAACGAATATGGAATCACAAGAGAGGAACTGGAACACGCATGGACAAGCTGTATTCAAACGCAACGATCCGAAAAATAAAAGAGGAACATAACTTCCGATTATCCAAGAGTCTCGGTCAGAATTTCCTGACCGACGGAAACATCGTGGCCAAAATCGTGGACAGCTGCGAAGCTACCGAAGAGGATCTGGTCATTGAAATCGGACCCGGAATCGGTGTTCTGACCGCAGAGGCTGCGGAACAGGCCGGAAAGGTCGTTGCCGTAGAAATCGATAAGAACCTGATTCCTATTCTGAAGGAAACGCTGGCGGATTATCCCAACGTGACCGTGGTGAATCAGGATATCTTAAAGACCGATGTGGTGAAGCTGATCGAAGAACACGGTCAGATCAACGGAAAAGCGCCCAAGGGCGTCAAGGTCATCGGGAACTTACCGTATTACATCACCACACCCATTATCATGAAACTTCTGGAGGACCACATTCCCTGCGATTCCATCACCATCATGATGCAGAAGGAAGTGGCGGAACGCATCGAGGCTGGGCCCGGGTCGAAGACCTATGGGGCGCTGTCGGTTGCCGTACAGTATTACTGTGAAGTGGAATACGTGACAACGGTTCCGAAGGAAGTATTCCATCCGCGCCCGAAGGTGGATTCGGCGGTGCTCCGTCTGGATCTGCGAAAGGAAAAGCCGGTGGATCTGATTGACGAAGAGCTGTTCTTCCAGGTGATCAAAGGGGGATTTGGTCAGAGAAGAAAGACGCTCCATAACGCATTGACCGGTGTTCACGGTCTGTCGAAGGATCAAATTGCAGAAGTTTTGGCGGCTGCGGATATCGCGCCCAACCGCAGAGCGGAAACATTATCCATCGAAGAATTCGCGCGCATCGCCAATATTATCGCCGGGGAATAGGGACGGCGAAAGGGGAAAATTTAGGGGGAATAGAGATTGAATAATACGAATGATAAGACTGACTTCCAGGGGATCCTTGGGAGAATTTTGGGTTTTCTGCGTCAGAAAGCGTCAGTGAACCCTTTGATCAATGTCGCAGTTTTGACGGTATTGATCACTGTGTATATCGAAATTTGGAACCAGAAGGGCTTCGGGGATCTGATGGCTTTTCTTGAAAACCGGACGCAGTGGTTCGGGATCAATGTTCTGATCATTCTGGTGACGCTGATGCCGGGGTTGATCCTGAAGCGGCAGATTTTTTACTATACGCTGGTATCGATGCTCTGGATCATCGGGGGAACTGTCAATGGTGTGATCCTGACCCAGCGCATTACACCGTTCACCATCAACGATTTTGACGTGGTCCAGACGGGGTTGGGCGTACTCCCGAATTACTTCAGCAGTGCAGAGCTGGTGGCCATGGGAGGAGGACTCCTGGCGGCAGCTTTGATCCTCGTGCTCGTCTTTTTCAAAGCGCCGAAAACTGGCCAGAGGAAGAGGATGCGCAGAGTGCTGATCATGGTGCTCTGTCTGGGAATGATGTTTTCCGGAATCCAAAGCATGATGGAGAGCAGAAATCTGTCCAATGTGTTCCACAGTCTGGGTGACGCGTACAAGAAATACGGGTTTTCATATTGCTTTGCCAGTACATGGCTGAACCGGGGAGTGGAAATGCCGCCGGATTACGACCAGGACCGCATGGCTGAAATTCTGGCATCTTTGGACGGAACGCAGAACGAAGAAGAAACGGCGCCTGGAGATATCCCCAACGTGGTATATGTACAGCTGGAATCCTTCATGGACCCGCAGTACATCCGGTGGCTGGAATGTTCGGAGGATCCGGTTCCCAATTGGAACAGACTCAAGGAAAGCGGAAGCAGCGGTTTCCTGACGGTTCCGGTGGTGGGAGCGGGAACGTCCAATACGGAAATGGAAATTCTGACAGGAATGAAGGTTCAATTCTTCGGCCCCGGAGAATATCCCTTTGAAACGATCATGAAAAAGACCACCGTGGAAAGTACGGCCTACACCCTGAAAGATATGGGGTTGGCTACGCATGCGCTTCACAATCATCGCGGCGTATTCTACGGAAGAAATGAGATCTATGCCAACTTGGGCTTCGACGATTTCACATCGCTGGAATATATGCTGGATGTAACAACGACGCCGAAGAACTGGGCCCGTGATGAAGTCCTGACTGACGAGATCATGACGGCGCTGACCTCTACGGAGGAACGGGACTACGTTTATACCGTATCCGTTCAGGGACATGGAAAATATCCAGAGGAAAAAATCTATGAAGATCCTGCTGTCCGGGTCTTAGCCGCAGAGGGAGCTGTGACTGCGGATGGGGCCGTTACGCAGGAGCGGGTGAATCAGTTTGAATATTACATACAGCAGCTCCATGAGATGGACCAGTTCATTGGAGATCTGACCGATGCTTTGGAGAAATATGATGAACCTGTCGTAGCTGTGTTCTACGGAGATCATCTTCCCAACCTGGGTATCGAGGCCGGGGAACTAACCAACGGAGATCTGTTCCAAACGGAATATGTGATTTGGGCCAATTACGACATAGAACATGAAGACAAGGACATTGCGGCCTATCAGTTGTCCGCAGAAGTTTTCGATCGTCTGGGGATCCACGATGGAACGGTATTCCGATTCCATCAGACGCAGAAGGAACAGAGTGGATATCTGTCCGACCTGAAGGCTCTCCAGTACGACATGCTTTATGGAGAACAATACATTTATGGAAATGAAGGAGCACCCCTGCCTACAGATATGAAAATGGGGATCCGCGACATCATTGTGACCGGTGTTTATGAAAAGGATGGTCAGTGGTACGTGGAAGGTGACAACTTCACCACCTATAGTGAAGTGACGGTGGACGGCGAACTTCTGGCCACTGAGTACATCAGTAAAAACCTGCTTTTGGTCGACGGTGTGACATCGCTTCCTGATGCTTCACAGATCCAGATCAGTCAGGTGGAAAAATACAGGGAAGTGCTTTCCGTATCACCGGAAACGCTCCCCGGACTTTAACAAAACCAAGGAGGACAAACTCATGAAAACACCCGTAGCTACAACTAAGGCTCCTGCAGCCATCGGCCCTTATGCACAGGCTAATATTTTCGGAAACTTACTGTTCGCTTCCGGCCAGATTCCGGTAGACCCGGAAACCGGTATCATTCCTGAAGGTATCGAAGCTCAGGCGACCCAGTCCCTGAAGAACGTGAAGGCCATTGTGGAAGCCGCAGGCAGCTCCATGGACAAGGTTATCAAGACTACCGTATTCATGAAGGATATGAACGATTTCGCCAAGATGAACGCGATTTATGCTACTTTCTTCACCGAAGGCCAGTATCCGTCCCGTTCTGCAGTGGAAGTGGCTCGTCTTCCCAAGGACGTTCTGATCGAAATCGAGGTCATTGCAGAGGTATAATCTATGGCCATTGTATTAAGAACGTTACTGATCGTTGTTTGTATGATCGTAGGTGCATTTCTGGACGCGCAGATCAATATTTATGCGGGTGCATCCGGTAACCTGGTGTTCCTGGCCAACATCGCCACCTATATCGTATATCTGGCAGTGGGTGTGACTCTGGGGACCATGTTCAATCCCCGATTCACGAAGAATAAACAGAAGATGATTTACATCATTCCAATTGCAGTCTTTGTGATCATCGGTGTGACCCCCCTGCTGAATCTGGTGATGCCGGCTCTGTCCATCAACCGCTTCACCAAGTACCTGAGACAGTTCACTTACCTGGCCTGGGCCATCGTAGGAGCTTTCTGTTCTCTCGTATTCCGTTAATCACGGCAACCGCGGCTTCCGCCGCTCATTAAAAAACCTCCGTCATGTACGGAGGTTTTTTCGTCTATAATACGACTCCATCCTTAAAAATGGAAATCTCACGGGCGCCGCGGCGCTCGTTATTTGTTTTTCGGCCACTGGCAACCTCCAGGACATAGTCCAGGAGGCGGTCACCGCAATCGTCCAGAGATTCCGCGGGTCCGGTTTGACCGTCCCGGGTCCGGCTTTCAGCTGCAGTTCCGGCGTTGAAGTCGATCCAGGCCGGTTTCTTTTCAGCCAGAACATTGTTGGTGGAAATTTTCACTGTGGGTACGGGTGCGCCGAAAGGCGGTCCGCGGCCGGTGGTGAACAGGATCAGATGAGCGCCGGCTGATGTCAGGGCGGTACAGCTGACCAGGTCGTTTCCGGGGCCGGACAGCAGGTTCAGGCCGGGGTTTGTCACGCGGTCACCGTAATTCAGTATATCCATGACAGGAGCGCTTCCACCTTTCTGGACACATCCGCAGGACTTATCTTCCAGTGTGGTGATTCCACCTTCTTTATTTCCGGGACTGGGATTTTCATAGACAACCTGACCGTGTCCAATGAAATAGTCCTTGAAATCTTCGATCATAGCCACAGCACGGTCAAAGGTCGCACGGTCTTTACAGCGATTCAGCAGGATCGATTCGGCGCCGAACATTTCCGGAACTTCCGTTAAAATCGTGGTTCCACCAAGAGAAATCAACCGGTCGGAGAATCGGCCCACGGCGGGGTTGGCGGTGATCCCGGATAATCCGTCGGATCCGCCGCATTTCATCCCTACGATCAGTTCCGAAGCAGGGATCTCTTCCCGTTGGAACTGTGAAGCGTACTGCGCCAGTTCAGTCAGAAGCAGTGAACCTTCTTCGATCTCATCATAAGAGTCCTGACAGATCAGGAATTTCACACGGTGATCATCCCATTGACCAAGTTCCTCTTTGAACTGTTCCATGGTCAGGTTTTCACAGCCCAGACCCAGAACTAAAACGCCGCCGGCATTGGGATGACGGACTAAATCAGCCAGGATTTTCCGGGTATTGGCGTGGTCATCGCCCATCTGGGAACAGCCGAAGGGATGGGAGAACGTATAAAGTCCTTCCACCGAACCGCCGACTAAATGTTGATTTTGTAAGACCAACTGCTGTGCGGTGGTATTGACACAGCCCACCAGAGGAATGATCCATAGTTCATTGCGGATCGCAGCCCGGCCGTCAGCTCTGCGATAGCCGCGGAAGGTCCGGGGTGCAGTACCGGAAAAAGCGTCCAGAGTGTCACTGTTTCTGGTTGAGGAAAAACCTTGTTGAAAGAGTGTATCAGGTCTATATGTATACTCAGCGCTTTCTGACAAGCCTGTGCGGACATTGTGAGTATGGACCCAGCTGCCCTTTAAAATCGGCGTTTTGGCGTAGCCGATAGTGCAGCCGTATTTCGTTATGGAATCGCCTTCGGAAATATCGCAGAGGGCGATTTTGTGGCCCCTGGGAATGGATTCACGGGCGCCGTATTCCCCGGTATTCAAATCGGATAATGCAACTGCCACATTGTCCCGGGGATGGATCCGGATCGTCTTCATCCTTTCACCTCCAGTGCAGTCAAAATACCGGACATAGGATCGGAAGAAGAACTGCTTTCGGAACCGGAACGGAGAACTTCATTCATAGCGCGGTACATACCCACGGTTTCGATGCGCTTCAGAGCCTTGAAAACGGCAGATTCAAACGTCACGGGGTCAGAACCCGGTGCAGCCGGGTTGCCGCCGGTAAGGTTGATCAGTGCGTCGCCCCACATGCGGTCGCAGTGAATGACAGAACGGACGATCTCTTCAGCGGAGTCCATCCGGTGGTCATAGTAGAAGTCCAGAACCCAGTCGTCGTCCCTGACTTCGTAGTAGTTGGTGCAAGTGGTGTTGGGACAGCGGACGCCCGGTTCCACATCACTGGTTCCACGGCAACCTACGAGACAGCCTTCGCCCCGGGCCTTTGCCGCATGGTAAAAAGCGATATAAGCCGCAAAGGAGAAAGTGATGCATGGCGGAAGAGTGTTCGTCCGCTTGACGTATTCCAATAAACTGGGCATCACACGGGCCTTCCATTTGGAAGTGGAATTCAGGGAGATTGCCAGGAGGGAGTGATCGATATACGGATTATTGAAACGGTCGATCACCGACGCTGCGAACTCCGTCAGCTGGTCCTTGGGGAGATCCAGCGTGGGGATGATTTCTTCAAACAACGTCCGGTTCATGAAGCCGCGGATCACGTCGTCTTCCATACAGCCGCGGACGATGTCCTGCTGGGCCAGAAACGCGCCCAGCACCATGGACGTGTGGGCACCGTTTAAAATGCGGACTTTGCGCTGTTTATACGGTGCGTGATCATCTACGATCTGAATGGGAAGACCGGCCTGTTGGAACGGCAGCTCCTTCGCCAGAGATTTAGGACCCTCGATGATCCAGGTACCGAAGACTTCTGCAGTGTCGATCATCTGGTCGTCGTAGCCCAGCTCCGCACAGAGGGAGGCTGCCTCAGCCTTGGGATAGCCGGTGACGATGCGGTCCACCAGCGTGTCGCAAATCGTATTTTCTTCTGCGATCCAGTGGCGGAACTCTTCACCCAGATTCCATAAGTCGATGTATTGATCGATGCATTTGGCCAGCGTACGGCCGTTATCATCGATCAGCTCGCAGGGAAGGATCACGAAACCGCGGAGTCCGAGACGGAAGCGTTCGTATAAGAACTGCGTCAGTTTTCCCGGAAAACTCTTCGGAGGTGCATCTTCTTTTCGGCAACCGCCATCGTAAACGATGCCGGCTTCGGTGGTGTTGGAAATGATAAAGCGCAGGTCGGGATTTTTGGCGCAGGCCAAAACATCAGACCACTGTTCGCTGGCATTGAGGACGCGTGAAACACAGGAGATCACCCGCTTCTGATTTACCCGCTCACCGTGTTCACGACCGCGGAGGAACAGCGTGTAGAGACCGTCCTGTTCGTTCAGTTTCGGATTCAGCTTCGGCGCAGCCGGCTGAACGACTACGACCTTGGCATCAAAACCGGAATGCTCGTTCATTTCGTCGATGAAATGATCTGCAAAGGCGCGGAGAAAATTTCCGTCACCGAACTGCAGGACGCGCTCCGGACCTTCACGCAGCAGATATCCGTCATATCCCTGAGAAATCAGGGTGTTGTAATTCAAACGTTCCATGATGTGCTCCTTTCAAGATGGCACAGAGAGGATCACAGCCCGAAATAGCGGGCAGCATTATTGAAACAGACCCCTTCCACGATTTTTTTCAGGGAGCTGTCGATGTTGGGATATTCGCCGTTTTCCACCCAGGTTCCGATTAAGTTACAGAGAATCCGGCGGAAATAGTCGTGACGGGCGTAGGAAAGGAAGGAACGGGAGTCGGTCAGCATTCCCACGAAGTTCCCCAGGATACCCAGGTTTGCCAGGGAAATCATCTGTGCTTCCATTCCGGTTTTGGTGTCGTTGAACCACCAGGCCGAACCGTGTTGGATCTTTCCGGGAAGCTCGTCGGACTGGAAGGCGCCGAGCAGTGTTCCCAGCTGTTCGTTGTCCGCAGGATTCAGAGAATAGAGGATGGTCTTGGGGCAGCGGCCGTCGAAGTCCAGAGCCGACAGAAGCTGCGCGATGTTTCCGCCGCAGGTGTTCTGGGAAATCACATCGTAACCCGTATCGGGGCCCAGCTTCCGGAACATCTTTTCGTTGGTGTTTCTCAGACAGGAATAGTGCAGCTGCATGGCGATATCCAGGCGGGAGTATTCCCGGCCGAGGTGCAGTAAGAGGCGGGTCTGATACGCTTCAGCTTCTTCCGTCGAAACCGCTTCGCCGCGCAGGGCCTTTTGATAAGCAGCATCAGCTTCCGCTTCCGTGCAGGGACGGAAAGGAATGTAGTCCAGACCGTGGTCACTGGCCCGGCAGCCCATGCGGTGGAAGAATTCCAAACGCTGTGTCAGAGCATCGCAGACTTCGGCGACGGAATCTAAGCGTTCTTTCCCCACGCTTTCAGCCAGGGCAGCAATGTAATCGGTGAACCCGGCTTTGTGGATGTTGATCGCCTTGTCGGGACGGAAGGAGGGGACGACCTTCACAGTAATGGTGTCGTCAGCAGCAATTTTTTCATGCCATTCCAGCGTATCGACAGGATCATCGGTGGTACCGATCATGGCCACATGGGATCGTTCGATGATACCGCGGACGGTGAGGGTGGGGTCATTGCGAAGCTTATCGTTGCAGAATTCCCAGGCCTCTTTTGCGGTTTCAGCGGTCAGAGGTTTTTCGTAGCCGAAGAACTGGCGCAGTTCCAGATGACACCAGTGATACATGGGGTTTCCGATGGCCAGTTCCAACGCTTCGACAAATTGACAGAAGCGTTCATAGGGCGGCTTGTCACCGGTAATATATTCTTCACTGATTCCGTGGGATCGCATCAGACGCCATTTATAGTGGTCTCCGAAGTATGAACCATCCGGATTTTTTCCGCCCAGCCAGACTTCAACCAGATTATTGAAGCGGCGGTTTTCGAAGATCTCTCTGGGAGAGATGTGACAGTGATAATCCGCAAGGGGCATCGACTCCGCATAGTCGTGGAACAAATGTTTCGCAGTATCGGTTTCCAGAAGAAAATCTCGATCCATAAATGTTTTCATCGCTGTTTCCGGCGCGGTACGGAGACCGCGCATTCCTTTCCGAGTGTAATTGTGTCCAGACAGACAAAAAGGGGCGTTGTGAAACGCCCCTTTTGATTTTGTAATGATGATTAACGCTGTACACGACCGGAGCCGTCGCCTCCAGCCAGCTTTTCCACTTCAGCTACGGATACGCGGTTGAAGTCGCCTTCTACGCTGTGCTTCAGAGCAGAAGCTGCTGCTGCGAACTCGATCGCTGCCTGAGAAGACTTTCCGTTCATGATGGAATAGATCAGGCCGCCGCCGAAGGAGTCACCGCCGCCGACACGGTCAACGATGTGCAGATGATAGGACTTGGAGAAGTAGAAGTCTTCGCCGTCGTATAACATTCCTGCCCAGTCGTTATCGGACGCGGAGATGGAGGTACGCAGAGTGATGGCAACCTTTTCGAAGCCAAACTTGTCAGCCAGCTGCTTTGCAACGGATTTATATGCGCTGTGGTCCAACTTACCGCCGTAGATATCGGTATTTTCTGCTTCGATGCCGAAGACGTCCTTGGCGTCCTCTTCGTTGGAGATGCAGACATCGATGTACTTGGCCAACTCGGTCATGGCTTCGTTGGCCTGAGCGCGGGTCCACAGCTTGCCGCGGTAGTTCAGGTCGCAGGAAATCTTGATGCCCTTGGCCTTTGCAGCCTGGCAAGCCTGCTTGCAGATCTCAACAACGTTGGGGCCCAGTGCGGGGGTGATGCCGGTGAAGTGGAACCAG
>JAFUQN010000007.1 GCA_017472365.1 Bacillota bacterium | reverse complement strand
TTCTTTGTAATGTTTTTCATTGTTCTTTCTCCTTGTCAAAAAAGTAATTTGTTTTGATAAAGAGATAATACAACCGTTCTATTCTATCGTCAAGATATTTATGCATTTTTTATTCAATATTTTTTGTAAAATTCATTTATTACACAATTTTATTCACATTTTATTCTCCCGCATCGGTGGCCCGAATAAAGCTTCACGTCCTACCGCATCCCTACAAAAAAATCCTCAAGCATATCGCTTGAGGATTTTTAATTGCCGTAATTTATTTCAGAGAACCCTGTACTGCGTCCCACAGCTGTTCCTTGTCCACGACGCCGGTGTGGCGAACGGTCTTGGAATCCAGATTTCTCAGACCCTTGGGAACGGTCACGCCGGTGAATGCGTACAGTGCGCTGATGGCGTCGAAACCGTTTCTGAACTGCGGAAGTCCGATGGCATCACAAACCGCTTCTGCGAACTTATATGCGCTGGCGGTAGAAGCGATCACGGTCGGAGTTTCGTCGCCGGTTTCCTGTCTGTAATCCTGGTAGACCTTATACGCAACTGCGGTGTGGGTATCCATCAGGTACTTGTCTTCCTTGTACAGCTTACCGATGGCTTCCTTGGTTTCTGCTTCGCTGGCAAATCCGCCGTAGAACTCTTTCAGACCTTCCTTGATCTTATCGCTGACTTCGTACTTCTTGTTCTGGTCCAGGCTGGCCATCAGTTCCTTCACTTCGTCACCATTGTTTCCGGACAGGTGATACAGTAAACGTTCCAGGTTGGAAGAAATCAGAATATCCATGGACGGAGAATTGGTCACACGGAAGAAACGTTCGCTGATATCATAGATACCGGTATTGATGAAATCGGTCAGAACTTTGTTTTCGTTAGATGCGCAGATGAACTTGTTCACGGGGATACCCATCTGCTTTGCGTAGTACGCAGCCAAAATATTACCGAAATTACCGGTGGGAACCACCACGTTCATAGGTTCGCCGGCCTTCAGAACGCCCTGCTTCACCAGCTGAACGTAGGACCATACATAATAAGCAACCTGCGGTACCAGACGTCCGATGTTGATGGAATTGGCAGAGGACAGCTTACAGCCCATCTTAGCCAGCTCTTCTGCGTAGTCGGCATTGCCGAAAATCTTCTTTACGCCGGTCTGAGCATCGTCGAAGTTACCGGTAATACCAAATACGTGGGTATTTTCACCTTCCTGGGTCACCATCTGCTGCTTCTGAACCTGGCTGACGCCGGTATCCGGGAAGAATACGATGATTTCAGTATTGGGAACGTCCGCAAACCCTTCCAGCGCAGCCTTACCGGTATCTCCGGAAGTCGCAGTCAGGATCACGATCTTGTTATCTTCTTTTTCTTTCTTCATCGCTGTGGTCAGCAGATACGGAAGAATGGACAGAGCCATATCTTTAAACGCTGCGGTCTTACCGTGGTACAGTTCGGTGATCCACGCATTTCCTGCCTTCACTACGGGAACCACTTCCGGAGCTTCGAACTTTTCGTCGTAAGCGCTGTTGATGCAGTGATCCAGCTCTTCTTCGGTGTAGTCGGTCAGGAACTGCGGCAGTACCGCCTTGGCAACCTGTCGATAGTCGCAGTTTACCAGCTCGTCGATGCTGACTTCCAGCTTCGGAAATTCACTGGGAACGTACAGACCCTTGTCTTCAGCGATCCCCTTGATAATGGCCTGAGCGCCGCTCTTGACGTTCTGGCTTCCTCTTGTACTCTTATATTCAATCATGGCATTTTCTCCTTTGCGCATTGCTATTTTTCATCCACTTTATAGTATACACCAGAATTCGCCGTTGTGAAATACCCATTTCCTACGCGGCGCAAAACGATCAGTGCGATGTTACTTCCGTCTTCCAGGCTGATGTCCAGGCCGGGATTTTTCCAGCCATTTTCTCCGGGCTGGCTGATGGTGGCGATCCCTGTTCCATACCATACATCCAGAACGTGACCGTCCAGGAGTTCCCGGATCGTCGCCGTATCTCCATCCACTTCGATGAATACTTCATAAGTTTCATCTTCCCTGCAGTACCAGTAGCCCTGCAGCGCTTCCATGGAAATCGTACTGAAATCCGCCCCGCTCTGCACTTCAATCGCAGCCATTTCTTCTTCAGAAGGTCTCATATAAACAAAGGAATCGTTGGATGTGTCCACAAAACCCTCAAACACATCTTCCGTCTCACTCTGATCCGTATTCTCTGTTTCCGCGCCGTTCACCTCTTCGTCTGGAACATTTCCGTTTTGAACATCAATTTCCGGAACGCCGCAAGCCGCCAGGGACAGCAGTAAAAGTAAAGTAATGATGATAGAAATCGTTCTCTTCATAACACGTTCCTCCAATCTTAACTGTATTTTATTATATACCCGGGATCTCTAACAGACAAGAGACACAGACATTTATGTACAAGGGGGTTAGGGTATAAAAAAACTCCGAAACCTGAGTTTCGGAGTTTATGGTGCAGGCAAGAGGACTCGAACCTCCATGAAGGAACCTTCATACGGACCTGAACCGTACGCGTCTGCCAATTCCGCCATGCCTGCATATTGCTCTTTGCGACAACAAAATTATATTAACATAAGTTGATCGCTTTGTAAAGAGACTTTTTATATATTTTTATCTGTTTTTCGCATCTTTTTTGATACGTCCTACAGTAGACCGGAAAAAACTCCGAAACCTGAGTTTCGGAGTTCATGGTGCAGGCAAGAGGACTCGAACCTCCATGAAGGAACCTTCATACGGACCTGAACCGTACGCGTCTGCCAATTCCGCCATGCCTGCATATTGCTCTTGCGGCAACAAAATTATATTAGCACAACTAAAAACATTTGTAAAGCACTTTTTTCACTTTTTTATAAATTTTTTCGACAATCCACACAGTTTGTCGAATTGCGTCGAAAAATTCCTCTTGATTCTCTCCCCCTCCTCCGCTATAATATATTTGTTATGCGGATGTAGTTCATCGGTAGAACGTTGGCTTCCCAAGCCGAAAGGGTGGGTTCGACTCCCATCATCCGCTCCAAACCGTTACCCTGAAGATTCTCTTCAGGGTGTTTTATTATCCGGAGGTCCCATGGAACGTATCGATAAAGTTATCAGTAACCAGACCGGTTACTCCCGAAAAGAAATCAAAGAGCTGATCCGAAAAAAATGTATCGAAGTCAATGGCGAACTCGTTACTAAGCCAGAGTACAAAGTAGATCCTAACAAAGATCGCATCTCGGTCAATGGTCAGGAAATCTCCTTCCAAAAGTTTGTCTATTTGATGCTGAACAAACCCCAAGGCTACATCTCCGCCACCGAAGACCGCTCTGCTCAAACGGTTCTCGATCTGGTTCCGGAAGAATATCTCCACCGAAACCTTTTCCCGGCAGGCCGTCTCGACAAAGACACCACCGGACTGATGCTGATTACTGACGACGGCGAGTTTGCCCATAATATCCTGGCACCGAAAAAGCACATTTCCAAGACCTACGATGTGACCATCGACATTCCCATGACCCAGGAGATGGTCAATGGCTTCCGCGACGGCGTGGAGCTCAACGACGGCATCTGTAAGGCTTCTTCCTTGACCATTACCGGCGAACATACCGGGATCGTGGTCCTGACAGAAGGCCGCTACCATCAAATCAAGCGCATGTTTGGCTGTTACGGGGCTAAGGTGACCGAGCTGCAGCGCATTGCCATGGGAAATCTCCGGCTTCCTTCCGATCTGGAACCGGGCCAGACCCGCGAATTCACCGAAGAAGAGCTGAATCTCATTCGCGAAATCATCGAATAAGAAATAAGAAAGACTGTTGATCCATCCGTTCAACAGTCTTTTTGATTTATAATCGAAGATATTTCGTTGTCACTTTCACCGTAGCCTCATTTATAGAAACCACCAGATACACGCCGTCAGGAACGTCATCCCAGTTGTAGTTTTCCGTCATGGATCCCACCAGATAATAGGGAATTCCATCTTCCACCAGCGTCTTTGTCCAATGCTGATGACCGCTGAACACCGCCCGGACCTTACCGCTGCCTTTCAGAACCGCTTTCAGCTCCTTACGGTTAGCGATCAAACCCTCTTCCGGACAAGAACCGAACCAGTAGTTTCCCTCCTGCAGATCCTCCGCCACACCAAAGTGAAGACAAACGATCACCGGAAGCTCCGTCTCCGCCAGATCCTCCGCCAGCCAGTCCAGATCGCTCTGAGAGATCCAATGCTTCTCATATTTCGTCCCCCGCTCGTCCACCGCATTATAGTCCACATCCGTTCCCAAAACCACGAGATGGATTCCAGCCACATCCACAGAATACGTCGTTCTTTCATATTCCAACGCCGCGGCAACCGCTGCGCGGTCCTTCGTCGTCCGTAGGTCGTGATTCCCTACACAGGTAAAGACCGGTACCTCGAAGCCGCGAAACTTCACCCAGAAGTCCTTCAGTGTCGCTACGTCTTCGTCGTAGTCACCGTAATCCTGGATCAGATCTCCCAGATTCACCACAAAATCCGGTCGGATGGTTTCGTTCACCTCATGGATCAACCGTTCCAGAAGCGGTTGTGCATACTGCATCAGCTTTCGTCCGCTGCGGGTCCTCTCATCCAGGTATTTGTCCAACGCATAATGAAAATCCGATACGATCACAAATGTTACCATAGTTTTTCCCCCATCCAAGCTTCAGCACAGGTGATTTGATTCATTATATCACATTTTCATGCCAGTATGTTATACTACAAATAGACTGGGGGAATTGTGGCGTTTTTCCCGTTTCTCTCAGAAATCAATATGGAGAATATCATCATGAAAAACTTTGTTCAATTCGAACATGTGAAGAAAACATATCAAATGGGCGATGTACAGATCCATGCCCTTCAGGATGCAACCTTCACCGTTGGCGAAGGCGAGCTCTGTGTCATCGTCGGTCCTTCCGGTGCCGGAAAGACCACACTTCTCAACATTCTCGGCGGTATGGATACCCTGACCAGCGGCCGGATCCTTTTGGGTGGCGAAGAAATTTCCAAATACTCCGCCAAAAAGCTGACAGCTTACCGCCGTCATGACGTGGGCTTTGTATTTCAGTTTTACAACCTTGTCCCCAATCTGACCGCTTTGGAAAACGTGGAACTGGCCGCACAGATCTGTAAGGATCCTCTGGATGCAGCTGACGTTCTGAAATCCGTCGGTCTGGAAGACCGCATGGCCAATTTCCCGGCGCAGCTCTCCGGCGGCGAGCAGCAGCGAGTCGCGATTGCCCGGGCATTGGCTAAAAATCCGAAACTGCTTTTGTGCGATGAGCCCACGGGTGCTCTGGATTACAGCACAGGAAAGGCCATTCTGAAGCTCTTACAGGATATGAGCCGCGAAAAAGGAATGACTGTCATCATTATCACCCACAACAGCGCACTGACCGCCATGGCTGACCGTGTGATCCGCGTAAAAAACGGTATGGTCGTGGATCAGCAAATCAACGAAACACCCATCAGCGTGGAGGAAATCGAATGGTAAAGCCTCTCCTGAAAACTACATTACGGGAAATCCAGAAAAGTCTGGGACGTTTTCTCGCCATCATGGCAATCGTCGGTCTCGGTGTGGGCTTTTTCGCAGGTCTGCGGATGTGTCAGCCCACCATGGAGGCTACCGGTGTCAAATATCTGGAAGCACGCCGCTTTTACGACTTCCGGCTAATGTCCACACTGGGGTTTACGGACGATGACGTTGCAGAATTTCTGGCGTTGGACGGAATCGAAACAGCCCGCGGTTCGGTATATACGGAATTTTTATATCAAAAAGCTCCTGACGAAGATGCTGTTTTGATGGCTCACAGTCTGACCGAAACCGTCAACGAATCTGAGCTGATTTCCGGACGGTATCCCGAATCCGGAAATGAATGTCTGGTGGACCTGGCCGATTTCACCGCAGAGGATATCGGTTCTGTGATCCAGGTCAGCGCTGACAACGATCCGGACACCCTGGAATTGCTCCGTTACGATGAATACACCATCGTCGGTCTGGCCCGGTCGCCGCTGTATCTGAACTACGAGCGCGGTACCGCCTCCATCGGAAACGGAAGCGTAGAATCTTTCGTATTGATCCCGGAGGACGGTTTTGATTTCGAAGCGTATCACGAAATTTATTTGGAGATCGAAGATCCTGCCGATGCTTATTCCGATGAATACGAAGCGCAGATCGATGCCATGAAGCCTCAGATCGAAGAATTTCTGGTTCAACGTGCTGACATCAGATACGAAACGCTCTATGCTAACGCATTGGATGAGATCCACGACGGCGAACAGGAAGTTGCCGACGGCTGGGTCGAATACCGCCAGAAACGGGCTGATGCCGAGCAGGAACTGGCCGACGCATTGATCGAGTTGGATGACGGCGAACAGGAATACCTGGACGGGATCGCCGATTACGAACAGGCCCTGATCGACTACGAAGAAGCTATTGCAGATTTCGAACAAGGGAAAATCGATTACGCTGAAGGAAAGTTGGAATACGAAGACGGTCTGAAAGAGTATCAGGACGGCTTAAAAGAATATGAAGATGGAATGAAAGAACTGGAAGACGCCGCAGAAGAGCTGGAAAGCGCAAAACGCAAACTGTCCAGTGCCAGCCGTAAGCTGGCCGCCGCCAGAGAAGAACTGGAAACCGGCGAAGCCGCCTATGACCAGTTGAAATCATTATATGATGCTGCTTCTCAAATTGCCGCTTCTCCGGAAATGCAGGCCATGGGTGTTACCGGCCCGTCGGAAGCCATTGCAGTGTTGGGTTCTCTCGACCCCGCAAATCCACTGGTCATCGGCTGGGATCAGGCGGAAGCCCAAATCGGCCAGCCTCTGACGTCCGGTTATCTTTCCGGAGTTCGTGATCAACTGGACTACGGTTGGTCCGAATATAACAGCGGCTATGCAAAATATAAGAGTGGCCGTTCCAAGTACAACAAAGGCGTGGCCGAGTATAACGAAGGAAAACAGGAACTGGAAGATGCCTGGATCGAGCTGGAAGACGCCCGCGTGGAACTGGAAGATGCCGAAAAGGAATTGAAAGATGCCTCTCAGGAACTGATCGACGGTGTATTGGATCTGGCAGAAGGCCGTGCGGAACTGGACAAAGTTCCCGGTGAACTAGCTGATGCCCGTCAGGAACTGGACGATGGCTGGATCGAATACTACAATGGCGTTGAAGAAGCGAAACAGGAGTTTATTGATGCGGAAGCTGAATTGCGCGACGGCGAACAGGAAATTCTGGATGCTTACGAAGATTTGAACGACCTGAAACCTGCTGACACCTACACTTTGACGCGAAACGAAAATGCGGGCTACGCTTGTTTTGATAACGACATTTCCATCATCGCGGCCATTTCCCTGGTCTTTCCGGTGTTCTTCTTCCTGGTTGCCGCTCTCGTATGTACCACAACGATGAAACGCATGGTGGAAGAACAGCGTACCCAGATCGGTGTTCTGAAAGCTTTAGGTTACAGCCGTCACCAGATCATCGGAAAGTATCTGTTCTACTCCGGAAGTGCAGCGATCACCGGAAGCGTCGCCGGATACGCTCTCGGAAGCCGCGGTCTTCCCCTGATCATCTGGGAAATCTACGGGATCATGTATGATTTTGCTCCGTTGGAAAACGTATTCGATCCCCTTTTGGCCCTGCTGTCCTTTGGTGCTGCTCTGATTTGTTCCATGGGCGCCACCTATGTTTCATGTCAGGCGGAATTATCCAGACCTGCTGCCGAACTTCTGCGCCCGAAAGCGCCAAAAGCAGGAAAACGCATTTTCCTGGAATACATTACTCCTCTTTGGAAACGCCTCAGCTTCTTGAGAAAAGTGTCCGTCCGCAACGTTCTGCGTTACAGAAGCCGCTTGATCATGATGCTTTTGGGCATTGGCGGTTGTACGGCTCTTTTGATCACCGGCTTCGGAATCCGCGATTCCATCGGGAATTTAGCCGAAGATCAGTACGATCAAATCACCATTTACGACTACGCCGTCAACTTCACCGATCCTCTGACCCCGGAACAGTCAGATTCTTATCTGACCGGTCTCGGCTGGAGCGAAGATCAGGGTATCCTGGTTCACAGCGGAAGTACTGACGTTATGTCCGACACCGCTTCCGAGTCGGTTTATCTCGTGGTTCCCTACGGAAATACCCTGGAAGGCTTCATCGATCTCCACGACGATCAGGGGCCTGTTCCCTTCCCCAAAACTGGTGAGATCGTCATCAACATCGGCCTCACCGATGATCTGAATGTGGGGCTTGGCGACAGTCTTACCATTCGCGATGATGACCTCGGTTCCGTCACGGTGACCGTCAGCGGAATCGTCGACAACTACATCGACAACTATATCTTCGTATCGCCCGATACATACTTTGAACAACTGGGAACAGCTCCGGACTTCAAAACATTGTTCCTTCTCGGAAACGAAGGCGCCGATCCCTACGCAGAAAGTGTTCTTCTGTCGGACAGCGAAGACGTTTCCAATGTTACCGTCAACGATTCGTCCAGAGAGCGCATCAGCGAAATGCTGTCCCGCCTGAATATCCTGATCGTTGTGGTTGTGGCCTGTGCAGGCGCACTGGCTTTCATCGTACTGTTCAATCTGACCAATATCAATATCACCGAGCGCATCCGGGAGATTGCCACCATCAAGGTCCTGGGATTCTACCAGAACGAAGTAGCTTCCTACGTATTCCGCGAAATCACCATGTTGTCGGCCGGAGGAAGTATCGTAGGTCTGTTCATGGGAAAAGCGCTCCATGCTTTCGTTATGGCCCAGGTCCAGGTGGATAATATGTTTTTCCCGGTACAGATCAAACCGGCCAGTTACCTGATTTCCGTGGCTCTGACCATGCTATTCAGCTTCCTGATCACGCAGTTCATGAAGCCCAGACTGAACAAGATCGACATGGCTGAATCGTTGAAATCCATCGAATAATTTTCTTGCACCATTACGCGAAAGTGATACAATAAAGGAGTACCATTGGACGTCTGTCCACGTGGTAACTCATGAATATTCAAGGAGGCCCCTTATGAATCAGAATTTAGTCAGCAGTTTTTCTTTCGTACTGCCCACCAAGGTCGTTTACGGTCCCGGATGCTTACCGCAGCTGGTTGACGAACTGAAAGCTCACGGCGGTACCCGTCCGCTGGTCATCACCGATATGGGTGTTGTAAAAGCCGGAATTCTCGACAAGATCACCGCACTTTTAGATGAGGCAAAGATCGAGTACAAGGTATTCGACGGCGTAGAAGCCAATCCCAAGGACGTCAACGTAGAAGCCGGTGCGGAAGTTGCCAGAGAATTTGGTGCTGACTGTCTGGTTGCTGTTGGCGGCGGTTCTCCCATTGACTGTGCAAAGTCCATCGGTGTTCTTCTGGCTCACAACGCAACTGAAATCAAGAAGTATGAAGGTAAGACCGCAGCCACCGAACCTCTGCCGCTGCTGATCAATGTTCCCACCACTTCCGGTACCGGAAGCGAACTGACCTTCTCCTCCGTTATCACCGATACAAAGAATCATTACAAGATGACCGTCAAGAGCCCCTTTACCGCGGGTAAAGTTGCGATTTGCGATCCCGAACTGACCCTGTCCGTTCCCGCTTCCGTCACCGCAGCCACCGGTATGGACGCTCTGACCCACGCCATCGAAGCATACACCGCCAACTGCTCCGAACCCATCGCTGATGCTGTAGCTCTGTACGCCATCGAACTGATCTACGGAAACCTGTTACAGGCTGTGGAACACGGCGACGATCTGGACGCAAGAAGCGCAATGCTCATGGGTTCCATGCTGGCCGGTATCGCGTTCAGCCACTCTGACGTTGCGTCCGTTCACTGCGTCGCAGAATCTCTGGGCGGTATCTACGACCTGCCCCACGGTACCTGCAATGCCATCTTCCTGCCCCACGTAATGGAATACTCCATGGACTACGGTAAGGAAAAGTACGCTCGCGTTGCCAAGGCCATGGGCTTCATCTTCGACACCGACGATGAAGGTGCTAAGCTGGCTGTAGACGCTGTACAGAAGCTGGCCAAGGATGTAAAGCTTCCTCTGTTCTCCGACCTGAAGGGCGTTTCTCCCGCAGACTTCGACCTGCTGGCTGATATGTCCGCAAAGAACATCTCCACCGAAAGCAATCCTCGCCCCATGGACAAGCAGGATTATCTGAATGTTCTCCAGATGGCTTGGGATGCAAAATAATCACAAAAAACACCAAGGACCGCGATCTTACGACCGCGGTCCTTTTTTCGTTTGTCAAATTATTGTTTTTCATTGATCAGGCCATTACGGAAAGCATAGAGCAATTTCTTCAGATCTTCAATGTGTTCCTGATTCCTCTTTCCGGGATCGGTATCCTTGTTCAGAATACGTTTATAGATATCCTGCTTCGCCACGCGGGTGGATACGATATCCTTTTCTTCCCGAACAGCCACTTCCTTGGATTCGAAGGGCTCATGAGCTGCCAGAACGAAACCGTAGGAATTGTAGATCAGAGAATAGCCGGCAATCCCGGTGGTCTTCTGATAGGCCTTGGATAAGCCGCCGTCGATGACAAAGGCGCGTCCATTGGCATGGATCGGATTGGATCCCTTCTTGACCGGCATATGTCCATTCATCACGTGGGCAGTCTCGCGGTCCAAACCGAATTCCTCCACGATGTCCATGATGATCTTTTCATCATCCATCAGGGTGTAATACGGATTCTTCGGTTCTTTCCAGGTTTCCTTATCTTCCAGGAAGAGACGCTCGAAAGTAGTAATTCTCTTCTTTCCAAACAGCGGAGATTTGTATCCGCACCACAGATACCAGAAGAAGTCCACACCTCTTTGTTTGTCGGGTTCATCATTACCGGAGAAATAGCCGGTACGAACCAGCTTTTCTGCGTAATCGAACCATTCCTTCCCCTTCATGGGACCGTCGTCGGTCATGATGGACATGAAAGTACCGTCTTCGTTCAGCGGCATGCATCCATGGAACAACAGATTGTTGTTATAGCACTTGTAGATGCTTCCGGTGGAGAACAGGAAACGTACGTGATTCTGTAACAGTTCGCTTTCCAGGAATGCGTCTCTCAGACGATCCACAACCGCTTCTTCCATTTCAGTCAGCTTGTAGGGATCCGCCGGATCGATGGTGGGGAAGCTGATCTGGTTCATGGGATAATGCTTACCGTCGATTTCCACGGTCTGCTTTTCAAAATCGATCTTGTGCAGCAGAGGCATATCATCCATTTCATAATGGGGATGTCTGTGGATCAGCTGGCCTTCCAGCTTGAACTGAATCACAGCGATGGCCTTGGAAATCTTGGCCAGCGCATTGAAGTCAGACGCTGCCAGTGCATCCTTCGTGCTTACAATGGGCTTGAAATTCGGACAGGGGTCGTCGCCATAGGTGGCCATAGCAAAGGTCAGCAGCGGACGGATACTGATTCCGTAGCCGACTTCCAAAGTGTGAAGGTTATCGTAACGGGTACAGATTCGAATGACATTGGCGATACAAGCGGTATTCCCTGCAGCAGCACCCATCCAGAGGATATCGTGGTTTCCCCACTGGATATCCACGCGGTGGTGTTCTGTCAGAGCATTCAATACCAGGTCTGCATCGGTCCCTCTGTCGAAAATATCGCCCAGAACGTGGAGACGGTGTACCGCCAGTCGGGAAATCATATTGGACATTTCAATGATGAAATCGTCGGCAACACGTGTCTCGACAATTGTATCGATCAGGGTTTCTTTATAATTTTCCTTTCCATGAGCCACAGTATCACCGTAGAGCAGTTCTTCGATGATATATGCGAACTCCTTGGGCATTCTCTTTCTTACATAGGATCTCGTAAATTTGACAGTGACCACAGACAGCAGCGTGATCAGGCGGTGGAGCGTCTTCTTATAGAAGGGTTCCATGTCAAAGCCCTGTTTCTTGATCAGCTCCAGCTTTTCTTCCGGATAATAGATCAATGTGGCCAGGGAATTGCGTTCTTCCGGGCTTACGTAACCGCCGAAGGTTTCATCGATCTTCAGCTTGATCGCGCCGGACGCATTCTTCAAAATGTGCTGGAACGCTTCGTATTCACCGTGAATGTCACTGATAAAATGCTCTGTCCCCTTGGGCAGATTCTGGATCGCCGTCAAATTGATGATCTCCGTACTGGCTTCCTCGATGGTACGGTATTTGGTGGACAGCAGTTCCAAATATTTCAGATCGCTCTGGTTCAGTTCCATGGTCATAATTTTACTCCTCGCTTTGATCCGGCCCAAACCCGGGGACCGGCCCGTTTTCATCCTTACTTTTCATTGTAACACATCCCTGCAAAAAAAGAACGGCCCGAAAGCCGTTCGATGAAAGTTTTTTTCGTTTTTGATTATTTTTCCGCCAGAGAGCGGATATATCCCGTCACCGTCATGTGCGCCACGCTCGTTTCAAACTCGTCTGTTACTTCCACCTCATAGTAACACGTCGTCTTTCCCGCCGACAGTTCTTTGGCCGTGGCAATCAGCTTCGCCCCCTTCGGCGGACGAAGAAATGCGATCTGATTGTTCAGCGACACGGTCACGGGATGGGTCACATTGGCCGCCACCGCAAAGGCAAAATCCGCCAGCGTAAATGCCACGCCGCCCTGCAGGATTCCGGCCGCATTTTGATGCTGCGGTCCCAGTTCCAGCGAACACCGGGCTTCACCCGGTTTCACCCAATCGATCACTGCCCCGGCGTCAGTTGCGAACCGGTCATGTTTAAAAAAGTCACGAATGAACTGGAGGTCGTTCCAGTCCATCAGTTTCATATCCATTGTGATACCCCTATTTACAAGCGTCAACAAAGGCCTGGAAAATAGTCATGTGATCCGGGTACTTCTGGAACAGGAATTCCGGATGCCACTGAACGCCGCAGTAGAACTTCTTTTCCGGAGCCCAGTAGGATTCTACCAGATCTCCGCCCTTGGAGATCGCCTGAACCTTCAGCCCTTCAGCCAGATCCTTCACCGCCTGGTGATGCAGAGTATTTACGCCCAGAACTTCCTTTCCGATCCACTGATGCAGCGGAGTTCCTTCCACGATATCCACATCGTGGTACGGCTTGATGGCCGGCTTCGGCATGGTGTGGTCACAGTCTTCCGGATGCTGGGAAGCCAGATCCTGGTACAGAGTTCCACCCATAGCAACGTTCATGATCTGCATTCCGCGGCAAATACCGAGACACGGCTTATTCATTTCGATGGCCTTCTTCAGAACCGCCATTTCTGTGTGATCTCTGTTGGGGGTCAGAATACCGCTTTCGATCACGACTTCTTCACCGTACAGTCTGGGGTCGATGTCCGGTCCGCCGGTGATCAGAAAACCATCCAGACGTTCCATCATTTCTTCAATATCTTCCGGCTTATTGGTCAGGGGAAGAATCACGGGAATACCGCCCGCAGCCATAATACCTTTCATATATCCGGGGATCATCCAGTAACTCATCAGTCTATCGTCGTACAGCGGTGTAATACCGATCATCGGCTTTCTCATAGTCGTAATCTCCTTTTCTGTGTTGGATCTTTTTCTTTATTTCAGGCAACCGCGCGTTTCACGCGCTCACGCCATCGGTTCTGTTTTCATTTTACTGCGATTCTTTTCCACGCGCAACCACCGAAATCGCAGCTCCGGCGGCGATTGCCAGGATCGCGGGAACGATCCAGACAAGTCCTGCGGAATGGAACGGCAGGAAAGACAGTACTGCAGGGATCCATCCCTGAGATGCCGCCACATCCAAAAGGCTGACCACAGTCGTAACACCGACAGTCACGGGATAAACAGCGTTCATATGGCCAATATATTTCTGAAGAAGCGCCAGAAAAATCAAAACGATGGCCACCGGGTAGATCAGAGACAGAACAGGAACCGATACCTTCAGGATCATGTCGAGACCGGCATTGGAAATAACCATGCTTCCGACAGCGAAGATCAAAAGCCACTTTTTGTAGCTCAAAGCCGGAACCAGTGTATAAAAATATTCACTGCAGCTGGATAACAGACCGATGCAGGTGTTCATGCAGGCCAGTACGAAGATCCCCGCCAATAAAATCGTTCCCAGAGAACCGTACAGCTCCCCTACAATGGCGGTCAGCGTATGAGCTCCGTTGGTGTTCCCTTCCAGATCAAAACCGCCGCCTCCGGCCAACGCTCCCACATGAGCCAGAGCCGCATACACCAGGATCAGAACCGCACCGGCAATAAGCCCTGCTTTCATCAGCGATTTTACAACGGCCTTTTCTTCGCGAACACCCTTTTCATTGATGTTCATAGCGATGACAAGACCGAAAACCAAAGCCGCAATGGTATCCATCGTCTGATACCCGTCGATGAAACCTACTGCCAAAGCATTTTCCGCATATTTTTCCTGTACCGGACCGTAACCGCCTTCATGCAGGAACAGACATCCGAAGAAAATCACTGCGATCAGAATCAATAATGTGGGACATAAGATTTTTCCCAGCCATTCTGTCAGCTTTTCCGGCTTCAAAGCGATTGAAAATGCGATCCCGAAAAAGACGATGGAATAAACCAGCTGCATCACTGCCACTGGCGCGTCACTTCCCACAAAGGGGATCACAGCCATGGTAAAGGATGTGCTCGCCGTTCTGGGAATGGCAAGACATGGTCCGATGGACAGATAAGCCAAAAGAGTAAATACGGTAGAAAATACCGGGTGGACCCGGTTCGCCAGATGAGTCAGGCCTCCGACCTTTGCCACTGCCACAACCCCAAGAATGGGAAGGCACACCGCAGATATCATGAAGCCCAGCATCGCGCTCCAGGTTACAGTCCCCGCTTCCTGTCCCAGATAGGGCGGGAAGATCAGATTTCCTGCCCCAAAAAACATGGAAAACAGCGTCAGACCGACCAGCAATTGTTCTTTTACCGTTAGTTTATATTTCATATACATTCCTCATTTCATAATAATTATCACGATATTTTATCACAAGAACATAAATTTTTCTACTTTTATATTGTATTTTTTGTGCTTTGATTTCAATTATTTTTATCGTTTCGTTTTTATTGCACAAAAAAGCAGAGTTCTCTTTGTGTGAAAACTCTGCTTTCAGTTTGATCACTGTTTATTTGTTCATCACCAGTTCCACTTCGTTCTGTGCTGCTACCAGATTTTCTCCGCAGTAGATCTTCCGAAGTTTCGGCTTTTCGATCTTCCCCGTGGGATTTCGTGGAATGTCTGCAAAGATGACCTGTTTCGGTCTCTTGTATCGAGGAAGCTTTTTACAAAATTCCTGGATTTCTTCTTCTGTACAGGTTTTTCCGGCCTTGATTTCGATAATTGCTGCTGTGATTTCTCCAAGGCGCTTGTCGGGAAGACCAATGACAGCAAAATCCTTGATCGCATCGTGGGCTCTGAGGAAATCTTCGATCTGGACAGGGTAAATGTTTTCCCCGCCGCTGATGATAACGTCTTTTTTACGGTCTACCAGGAAGATAAAACCGTCTTCGTCTTCCTGAGCCATATCCCCGGTAAACAGCCAGCCGCCTTCCAGCACTTCTGCAGTTGCCTTGGGGTCGTTGTAATAACAGGTCATGACGCCGGGACCTCTGACAGCCAGTTCTCCCACCTCTCCGCGGGCCACATCGCAGCGTCGTTCGTCCACGATGCGGGTTTCCCAACCGTAACCGGCCTTTCCGATGGCGCCCACCTTATGGATATTATCCATACCCAGATGAACACAGCCCGGCCCGATGGATTCACTGAGGCCGTAGTTTGTATCGTACTTATGACCGGGGAACCGTTCCTTCCAGCGCTTGATCAGACTGGGCGGTACCGGCTGTGCACCAATATGCATCAGTCGCCACTGATCCAGCTCGTACTTCGACATATCGATATCGCCTCTGTCGATGGCATCTAACATATCCTGTGCCCAGGGAACGAGAAGCCATACGATGGAACACTTTTCTTTGGATACAGCGTCCAGGATCGCCTCCGGCTGTGTTCCCTTCAGGAGAACACCCTTGGCTCCCACCAAAAAGCTGCCGAACCAGTGCATCTTTGCACCGGTATGGTACAGCGGGGGGATGCAGAGAAACACATCATCTCTTGTCTGGCCGTGGTGCGCCTGTTCTGTCTTACAGGCGTGAAGTAAGCTTTCGTGATTATGCAGAATCGCTTTCGGGAAGCCCGTGGTTCCGGAAGAGAAATAGATCGCAGCGTCGTCCTCATCCGTCAGAGCAACGTCCGGCGCATAGCTGGAACAATCCGCCGTCATTTCATTATAGCTTTCTGCAAAGCTGGGGCAGTTGTCTCCCACATAAATCAATAATCGGTGTTCGCTGATGCGGTCAGCGATTTCTTCCACACGGCCGATGAATTCCGGTCCGAAGAGAAGAACATCCACGTCCGCCAAATTAACGCAGTATTCGATTTCATCCGAAGCGTAGCGGAAATTCAGCGGTACTGCCACCGCTCCCGTCTTCAGGATCCCGAAGTAAATCGGAAGCCATTCCAGGCAGTTCATCAAAAGGATCGCAACTTTATCTCCCTTCTTAACCCCGCGGGACAAGAGCAGATTCGCGAAGCGGTTGCTCTTTTCATTGAACACGTTCCAGGTGATCTCTCTGCGGTAATAAGATACCGGGCTGGGTTCTGTCAGAGCGTATTCCTTCCAGGTCACCCGGCGCGTTTCTTTGACTTCCGGGTTGATTTCCACCAAACAGATTTCGTTTCCAAACTGTTCACAATTTCTTTGCAAAATGTCAGTAATCGGCATTTTTCATTCTCCATTCACACACTCTCAAATTTTATTATGCGCAGCCTACCCTCTGCGCAGCTTTTTTTCCTTTGCGGATACGATCAGATTGCAGATCAGACCCACTGCCGCAAAGCTCAAACCCACCAGGAACGCCGTATCGTACACGCCGGTGGCTTCCAGGATCTTCGCTGCCAGCGGTGTGGCGATCAGACTGGAAATTCCATATACAGTGAATACGATCCCGTAGTTTTCCGTAATGTATTTTGCACCGAACAGGTTGGAGGTCAGCGGTGCCATCAGCGATGCAAGACCGCCATAACAGAACATGACCAGAACCATGGATGCAACGAAGGGAACGGTCACATGGAACAGGAACATCCCCGCCATACCGCTCACCATGCAGATGTACAGAATTCTTGTGGCCGGAAGACGTCCGATCTTATCGGAAATCGTTCCCCAGGCAAATCGACCAGCCATATTCGCCAGAGAAAATACACTGACGATGGCGGCAGCCGCTTCCGCCGTCATACCCAGCTGTGTCTGAACGATGGGGGATCCGTGGGAAACCACCATGGTTCCGCAGAGGATTCCGGCGATAATGCAGATATAAAATGCGTAGAACATGGGGTCTTTCAGCATTTCTGCACGCGGTTTTTCCTGAAGGCTGACAGCGGCCGGCTTTTTCGCACTTTCTCCACTGTTTCGCTTTCCTCTCACATAGTCGCTGAATCCCCCCGGAACTTCATAGATCAGTCGGGAAAGACTGCAGATCCCGATCAGGAAAATCACGCCCAGGATCAGAAGAGCCATGGAAATGTCGCCCGTTTTGTGATACAGCCAGTTGGCCACAGATGCCCATACAACGGCACCCATACCATACCCTGCGGTTACCATGCCGCTGGAAAAACCGGACCGTTCCGGAAAAATCTGCTGGGAATACGAGATCAGGCAGGGATAGTACAGTGCATTTCCCAGCCCGTTCATGATCCCGAAGGTCAGATAAAACAACCAGATATTCGGTGCAAAACCGGACAGCGCTACGCCGCTTCCGTAAGACAGACCGCCCAGCAGGACGATCTGCTTCATGGTCAGATTCTTTCTGGCCCAGGGAACGATGAAAATATTCCCCAGCATCGATGTCATGGCGGACATGGTGTAAGCCAGCGACAGGGCGCTCATGGACCAGCCATATTTTTCGTGCATCGGCAGCACGAACACACTCCATGCGTAGGCCACACCGCCCAGCAGATTGATCATGACTCCGGCTGCAAGGCTGATCCGTCGTTTATTGATAAATGATTCTTGTAATTCCATGTTATTCTCCTTTGGTTGTGTACCTCATCGGTTCTATTATGCAACGAGGATCATCGACAGTGGGATCAGAACCGCCAGACCGATGATATTGGCGATCGTAAATACGATCATGTATTTCAGAGGCTGTGCCCCTTCCGTTTTCAGATATAATTTCAAAGAAATCAGGCTGGCCAGCGATGCGATGGGAGTTCCCAGACCGCCCACGTCCACGCCCAGAAGCAGTTCCTTCCACTGATCCGTAAACCCGGAGAGCAGTACTGCTGCCGGGACGTTGCTGATGACCTGACTGGCCATGATGGATGTCAAAAGAGTATTCTTCTGCAATAATCCACCCAGAACTTCCTGAACGGCAGGCATTTCTCCCAGATTTCCGGAAAATATGAAGAAACAGATAAAGGTCAGCAGTAAGCTGTAATCCACTTTTTTCAGCAGCGGCCGGTCCAAAACAAAGAACGCCAGCGCTACAATAATAGTCAGAAGGCCGTAGTGGAGAACTTTAAACACCGACAGTAAGCAGAGTCCGAAGAGCACTGCGTACACCGCCAGTTTCTTCGTTTCGCGAAGCTTCGTCTTTTCCAAAAACGTCACGTGGATCGTCTCACCCTTCACCAAAACGGAAGCCAGCGCCAGTACCACAAGACTGACGATGGTGGGCGGTACGAGAAGACCGAAGAACTGACCGGCGCTCAACTCATAGTTGGCATACAAAAACAAGTTCTGCGGATTTCCCACCGGGGTTGCCATACTCCCCAGGTTGGCAGCGATGGTCTGAAGGACCACGATGCGGATCAGCATGTTCCGGCGGCGTACCAGCTCCAGTACCAGGACTGTAAAGGGAACGAATGTGATCAGAGCCACATCGTTAGTCACCAGCATGGACACAAAGAACGGCAGCATCACCAGCATCAGATACACCGCACGGTTTCTCCGTTCTCCTTCCAGCATCTTCTGCGCCAAAACATCGAACAGACCACAGGCCTGAAACCCCAGAACCACCGTCATCAGACAGAACAGCAGGCACAGGACCCTCACATCGATATAGCCGATGTATTCTGCCGTTGGCGGTACAAAAATCATGGAAGCCAAAGCGCAGACTGCGGCAATGCAAAGAACCGCCTCCCCTTTGATCCATGCGAATACTTTTTCTTTTCCCGTCATGGTCTCACCTATTTGTCTTCATAGACCACTTCGCCGCCGCAGATGGTGAATTTCACCTTTCCCTGCAGTTCCCAGCCGATGAACGGAGAATTCTTTGCCTTGGATGCGAAATTGTCGGTCACGGTCCACAGTTCTTCCGGATCGAAAATCACCAGATCCGCTGCACGTCCTTCTTCGATGGAGTCGCTGTCCAGCCCGTACATCATGGCCGGCTTGTTGGTCAGCTTGTCCAATAAATGCATCAGGCTCAGATGGCCTTCCTTCACCAGACTGGTGATTCCCAATGCTAAGGCCGTTTCGAGGCCGGTGATTCCGCTGGGAGCGTTCAGTAATCCCACGCCCTTTTCTTCTTCCGTATGAGGCGCATGGTCCGTTGCGATGATTTCAATGGTATCATCTTTCAAAGCCTCAATAATCGCCTGACGGTCTTCTTCCGTACGCAGCGGCGGATTCATCTTGGCATTGACACCGTAAAGTTTTACCGCTTCTTCTGTCAAAGTGAAATGATGAGGGGAAGCTTCTGCCCAGACGTCACCGCCCAGACGCTTTGCCAGGCGCACCTGTTCCACAGCTACCCTGGAGCTGATGTGCTGGATGTTCACTCTCGCTCCGGTCTGAAGCGCCAGTGCACAGTCTCTGGCAACCATCACATCCTCTGCAGCTCTCGAAGCTCCGGGGAAGCCCAGTTCTTCGCTGACCTTTCCCTGATTGACGCCGGCCTTGTCGATCAATGCCGGGTCTTCTTCATGGTAGCTCAGCACCACGCCCAGTTCCTTCGCCATCTTCATGGCTTCCAGTGTCACTTTTGTATCCATAATCGGGAGTCCGTCATCGGTAAATCCAGCCGCACCTGCTTCTCGCAATGCTTTCATATCCACCAGTTCCTTACCGGCCATTCCCTTGGTGATGCAGCAATCCTGCAGAACATTGATCCCTGTGGTCTTTCCCTTTTCCAAAACATAAGCCAGTGTTTCTTCGTTGTCCACCACCGGCTTCGTGTTGGCCATGAGAACCACAGTGGTATAGCCGCCGCGCTTCGCGGCGTTTGCCCCTGTAACAATATCTTCTTTATGTGTCACTCCCGGATCACGGAAGTGGATATGAACGTCGATCAGCCCCGGGGCCACTACCTTTCCGGCAGCATCGATCACGCGGTCATACGTTACACCACAGCACTGCGCTTCTTCCGCAGCTCCGATGCAACAGATCTTTCCTTCACTGATGACCAGATCGGTCACTTCATCGCGTCCGCTTCTGGGGTCCATGACCCGTCCGTTTTTAATTAAAATCATGTCTTCCTCCTTATATGGTCATCCAGTACACGCGATAATCCTCGATCACGGCGTTCAGAAGTCCTTCATCCTTCATCCAGCTGAGATACGACCGGATCGTGCTCCCCACCAGAACACTCTGGTTGAAGTCCATCACCAAATCGTAGTGACGGAACACGTGAGCCAGAATATCTTCAAAAGTAACAGCTTCTCCGCAAATGCTGAGAAGCAGATCGCGGATTTCCAAAACCTTGTCGCGGTTCATCGCTGCCAGCTGTTCCATGGATTCCACCGGCTGCGTATGAGCCGGTATGAACAGCTTCGCCTTCATTCCTTCCACTTTATCCAGCGTCCGGAGATACTCCGCCACATCATAGACAAAGTTGACGTGATACTTCGACAGAACGTTGGACGATGATACGCAGTCAGCCATAAACCAAATGTCGTCCGGTGTTTTGACCCCGATCATGTTCATGGCGTGGCCCGGGAGTCCCACCAGCTCCATGCCTTCCGGAAGGACGTTCTTTCCGTGAGCAACTCCTTTTTCATCGATCACGAGGCATGTTTCCGTAGGCTGGGCCATGAGGAATTTATTGCGCAGCTCCTTGAACGGATATCCCCCGTAGAGAAGCGACGGCTCGTACAGCGGGTCTTTGATCGTTCCGCATTCCACCGACGGTCCATAGATTTTACAGCCCGTTCTCTGCTGAAGCAGAGCATTTCCACCGATGTGATCTGCATGGGAGTGTGTATTGACCACCACGGTCAGTTTCCATCCCTGCTGGTCGAAATGCTTCAATACTTTTTTCGCTGCATCCTTATCATTTCCGCTGTCAATGAGAACCGCTTCCGTTTCTGACGTGCGATAGACCCCCATCTTAGCCGGACAATCGATATAAAAGGTGTTTTCTCCCACCTGGATCAATTCGTACATAAATCGTTCTCCTTCCGCAATCAAACGTTTTCGAGCTTTTTCGCTACCTTTTATGATAACACATTTCCTCTGTCGTTGACAATCTCCCAGCCTCTGAGATACAATAAATAAGTACCTGCCGGTACGATACACAACTACCAATTTCAACTGACAGAAGGAGTTCTTTCATGATTCAGGATATCGCACCCCACGTATTTCATAATGAATATACACCGCGTCCCCTGAAGGATCTGGATGCCATCGTATGTTACGACGGAAACAAGGTCCTGATGGACATCACTGCCGGAGAAGATAAGGCGATCTTCCCTCAGCTCAACGACTTCACTCCCGAACAGCAGCAGCGCATCAGAGAAAGCCGCCGCTTACAGTATCTGTTTGCCATTGACGAGATCGGATACATCCTCGTTCCCATGGACCGGATCTTCAATCCCGGTACGGAACCTGTCGACAGCGATTGGACTGGAGCCACCGGAAATACGCTTCGTTTTCTCCACATCCAGAAAGTCCGTCAGCAAAGCGACAACTGTGTCGGGCACGCCATGATGGTAAGCTATCACCTGTCTGACTGGATGAACAAACACTGTTTCTGCGGCCGTTGCGGTTCCATGACCGTTCCTCACGCCAAAGAACGCGCCATGTACTGCGAATCCTGCGGAAACATCATCTATCCGCAGATTTCTCCCGCTGTTGCCGTGGCCGTGGTGGATCCGAAAACGGACCGCATTTTACTGGCAAAGGGACTGGGTGAATTCAAAAAATTTGCGTTGATTGCCGGTTACGTGGAAATCGGCGAAACCATCGAAGACTGCGTCCGCCGCGAAGTCATGGAAGAAGTTGGACTCAAAGTCGGAAAGCTCCATTATTTCAAATCCCAGCCCTGGGGTCTGACCGGTATCGAAATGATGGGATTTTACGCGGAACTTGATGGTGACGACACCGTAACGATCCAGGAAACGGAACTGGCAGAAGCACGCTGGTTCGACCGCAGCGAGCTGAAGGAAGAACCCACCATGAGCCTTTCCTTCACTCTGATCGACACCTTCCGCAGAGGAGAATATGTCAACTGGCTGAAATAAGCTAAGAATAAATAATAAAGAGGTTTATATGAGTAAAAAGAATATCAAACGTCTGGACAAGAAGTCTTCCGCAAAAACCAGTACTTCCGCTCCGCGTAAGAAATCCGGTAACGGCCTGTTTGGCTACCTTCTGGGATTCGCAGTCGTCATTGCCGTCATCGGCGCAATCGCCTTCGGCGGCGGTATGGTCATGAGCTTTTTCGGCTTCCAGTCGGAATCTCCCATGAGCGTGGTTCTGTTCTTCCTGGCAGCCACCGCCATTTCCTATCCGCTGATCCGTCTTGTGACTCAGATCCCCCGCATCATGTGTGTTCAGCATATGATCACCAAGGGAGCAGCTTCGGCGCTATACATTGCCCTGGGTACCGCCGCTAACGCCATCTGTTTCTACGTCCTGGACCTGATGATGGACAACATTTCCGCGACCTTCCCTGCGATTCTTGTAATTTCCGTGCTGCTGGCACTTCCCGGCGTCAAGGATGTGGACAAGAGACCGCAGTAGTAAAAACATATCGATCCACAGGAGGAGTATATTATGTTCAGAGAATTAGTTAGAATTAAGCAGCAGATTTCCACCGAAGAATGCATCGAAGTCCTGAAGACCGAGACCCGCGGTGTTCTGTCCGTCCAGGGTGATGACGGCTATCCTTATGGAATGCCCATGAATCACTGGTATAACGAAGAAGACGGTGCCATCTACTTCCACAGCGGAAAGAAAGGTCACAGACCGGATGCACTGAAGAAAGATAACAAGGTTTCTTACTGTGTATATGACAAAGGTTTCCGCCGCGAAGGGGAATGGGCTCTGAACGTCAAGAGCGTCATCATCTTCGGTAAGATGGAACTGATCGAAGACCACGAAATCATCGCCGACATCGCCAGAAAGTTGAGCTACAAGTTCACTGACGATACCGAATACATCGAACGCGAAATCCGCGAAAGCACCAAAAACACCCTTCTGATGAAGCTGGTTCCGGAGCACATGTGCGGAAAGCTGGTCAACGAAGCATAATTTCAAAAACACCAAAAGAGCAGTTCACAGTGAACTGCTCTTTTTTCATTACACACGCATTTTTGTTTTACAGGAACCTCCCTTCCGTGAGACTTCTACCGTTTCCACATTTTCCGGATATCCAGCGGATTCTTCCGCGGAAGATTCAACTGCAGCCCAAACAACAGCTTCGCCAGCCAGATTGCCGCCAGAATCGTACCGACGGGGATCACGCATGTGGTGATTACCAGTACCGCCACAGCATCGATAAACTGACTGATCCATTCTTTTCCTCTGTTCAGCAATTCTTCGCCCTTCTGCGTCAGATTGGAAACACCATTTTCTAATTTTGAAAACAGCGAATCGATCCATCCCTGATCCAACGCCGTCTCCGTATTCAGTTCCACATTCTCCACCGGAACAGAATCAATGGCTTCCTGAACCGATGCGCGATGTGCTTCGTCAAATTGATTACTGATATCCACGCTGATCGGAATAATCAACGCAATAATCAACCCGAATATTCCCAGCTTCCATGCCGTACGTTTCAGACTTTGCCAATCGAAGAGAACGGCCAATATCCCAATTCCGCAGGCAATAGGAACAATGTAGCTGAAAGCCGCGTGTCCTAAAACCGTCACCAGAAATTTTTCCAGGAATAACACTCCTGCCACCAACATGAGCCAGGATGTCAGATCCATGATCTGGTTTGCCACGGGATCCGTCACGCCCCCGGGAACCAAAGCCACAAGCGACGATGCACCGACCATGGCTGCCGTCAGTTCCATAGCCGTCATCTTCTTTTCATCCAGCGATGCGATGGTCTCCGCATGGTGTTCCTGTGAACTCATCACCGGCGCCAACAGAAAGACGCTGATAAGCGCAATTACCAGAAGTCCCGCGATCCACGCAAGCTTTTCCATTGAAATCATTTTCGTCATAGTTTTCTCCTTTTACAGCTGTTTGAAATAACCTCTGCAACAGTACTTGTTTTTTTCGCGGATAAAATGAAAGAGCCACGTGTGTGGCCTTTCTTTGAAAAAGTATCATTATATGCGAAACGTTCACGCTTTGCTAATACATCCGAACGCTGCAATCAAAAGTAAAACCGGAAACAACAGGTAAGTTCCCAAACCTACGACTAAAACACCAATAAAGATGATCGGAAATGCGATGACCGACAACAGGACACCCAGAATCTTAAACAATCCCCATGTCGCCGCCCAGGCCAGCTTTATAAAACCGCCGAGAAACATGACCGTACATATTACTAATAAAAGTTCAAACATCTTATATCCTTTCTGCCCTCAGGCAATTCATTTCGTTTTCGATTCGCTCACAGTGATCCCCAGCTGAATCATCAGTTGCGGACAAGTTTTGAGTTTTTGCAACAGCCTTGCAGTCAACACCCGCTCTTTCGCTTTCATGTTCCTCCCTCCCTTCGTGAGCGAATCTCTAATCTATGTAAATCCCTTTTGTGACTTTATCTTACCTCGAAATCTGTCGAAAAAACATGACAGAATCTGCAGAATAACACGACCTATTTCCTCAAAAACTACAAAATACTTTCGATTTTTAACAGTTTTTTGGCGCAGCAGATTCTCTTTACGGTATAATATATGTACTATCTCGGTTTGGAGGAATGTAATTTATGGGTCGCGTATCTACGAAAGAAAACAAGAATATCTATCAGACGCTGAGAGAAGAGTTGGATCTCTCCCGCGAAAAGGCCAGCGAGCTTTTAGAAGGAATCACACCGGAACGTCTGGAACGTATTGAAAACGAAAAGACTGTTCCTCATCCAGAGGAAGTTCTTCTGATGTCTGACAAATACAAAGCACCGGACCTCTGCAACTACTACTGCGCCAACGAATGTCCCATCGGCGAACAGTACGTTCCTGAGGTCAAGATGAAGGATTTGTCCCGAATAGTTTTGGAAATGCTGTCATCTTTGAATTCCATGAACAAGCAGAAAGAACGCTTTATCGACATCGCCGCTGACGGTAAAATCGACAACGACGAAATCAAGGACTTTATTTATATTCAGGAAGAATTGGAACGTATCTCCATCACGGTTGAAGCTCTTCAGCTGTGGGCCGAGAAAATGATGGACGACGGTTTGATCGATATTGAGCTTTATAACAAGTATAAAAACCAGGCATAATTTGAGAATGGTCTACAGACTTCCAGAAATCAGCGACAAGGCCATCCTGCAGGACTATGTCCAGGAGCATTACAATCACAACGAAACTGAAATCGATTCCAGTATGGGGCTGTCGTTTTCTGATTATCCCGGTTGGGTCGCAGCGATGCTCAACAACGCTCTGACTGGTGATCCCTCTTGGGGCAAATGTCTGATTTCTCTCTGCTTTGACCAGGATAAACTGATCGGCTTACTGAATATCCGGTACGACTTATAAACCAGCCAGCGTCGAAAAAAGTCGTATGCACAGTTATCTCCAGGGAGAGTCGAAACTATTTTTTCTTACCATCTCTCCTCGTTCCTATCAAATATCTTGCTTCGGGGAGAGTTACACTTTATTATCCACTCCATCTCTCCCCGTCTTAGCCATTTTTTTCAGTTTGGGGAGAGTCACGTCTCATTTTCCCCATTATTTCTCCCCGTTCTGGCTTTTTACTGGATTTCGAGGAGAGTCAGTCTTTGTTAATCACATTTTCTCTCCCTGTTCTCACCGTTTCTCTCGTTTCAGGGAGAGCTAACCCCCTTTTTTCACGCCGTCTCTCCCCCATTGACAAATTCTTGAGCAGTTATGAAAGAATAGGTTTGTCTATTGAAAACAAAAAAGCCGGGCGGCGGATCGCATCGCGATTCTGCCGGCTCGGCTTTTATCATTTTATATTAATATCTTCCGGAGCGTCTGCGTTCCAGTTCATGGAGCAGCTTCTTTCTCAGACGGATATCATCGGGAGTGATTTCCACCAGTTCATCATCATTGATGAATTCCAGCGCTTCTTCCAGTGTGAAGATGCGGGCGGGAGTCAATTTAATGGCATCGTCACTTCCGGCAGCTCTCATGTTGGTGGCCTTCTTTGCCTTACAAGGATTTACGACCATGTCATCGTTGCGGCTGTTCATACCGACGATCATCCCTTCGTAAACCTTTACACCCGGTTCTACGAACATCTGAACACGTTCCTGGATGTTGAACAGAGCGTAACCGGTACAGGTACCTTCTTCCTGGGCGATGGCCACGCCATTGGTACGCTGCGGAATTTCACCCTTGTATTCGTCGAAACAATCGAAACGGCGAACCATGGAACCTTCTCCACGGGTATCGTTGATGAATTCGGAACGATAACCCAGAAGACCTCTGGTGGGTACCAGGTATTCCAGACGGGAGTAACCGTTTTCACCGGACATCTGCTTCATCAGACCTTTTCTCAGGTTCAGCTTAGAGATAACAGTTCCGGCATATTCATCGGGAACGGAAATGACAACTTCTTCGATGGGTTCTAACTTCTTTCCGTTTTCATCGCGATGCATGATAACTTCCGGCTTGGATACTGCCAGTTCATAACCTTCACGACGCATGTTTTCGATCAGAATGGACAGGTGCAGTTCGCCGCGGCCGGAGACCTTGAAGCTGTCGGTGGAATCGGTTTCTTCTACCAGAAGTCCTACGTTGACTTCCAGTTCCTTTTCCAGACGTTCCTTGATGTGACGGGATGTCACGTACTTACCGGACTTTCCTGCGAAGGGCGACTTGTTGACCATGAAGTTCATGGACAGGGTCGGTTCTTCGATGTGGATCATTTCCATGGGCTGGGGATCTGCGGGATCACAGATGGTTTCACCGATGGAGATATCAGCGATACCGGAAACAACGACGATATCGCCGCTGACTGCTTCTTCCACCAGAGTTCTCTTCATACCGCGATATACGAAGACCTGGTTGATTTTTCTCTGAACGATGGTACCGTCACCCTTGGCTACAGCAACCACCTGACCGGTACGGATCTTACCCTTGGTAATTCGACCGATGCCGAGACGACCAATGTAATCGTCATAGCCCAGAGTAGAAACCTGGAACTGCAGCGGTTCGTCTTCCAAATCCGGATACGCCTGAACGTGGTCGATGATGGTTTCAAACAGCGGAGCGATGGTCATACCGTTCTGACCTGCAGCGCTCTTCTTTACCTTAGCGTCACCGGAACCGATTTCAATTCCGGCAACTTCCGCCGGGTCTCTGACAACGATCCCCTGGCGGGCGATCCCGTACAGGATCGGGAAATCCAGCTGTTCGTCATTGGCGTCCAAATCCATGAACAGTTCATAAACTTCGTCCACAACTTCATCGATTCTGGCATCCTTCTTGTCGATCTTGTTAATCAGCAGAATCGGATTCAGACCCTGTTCCAGAGACTTTTTCAAAACGAATCTGGTCTGAGGCATCGGACCTTCGCTGGAGTCCACCAGCAGGATCACGGTGTCTACGGTCTTCATAATACGCTCTACTTCCGAAGAGAAGTCGGCGTGTCCCGGAGTATCCACAATATTGATTTTTACGCCGTCATGCATAACGGAGCAATTCTTGGAGTAAATGGTGATTCCACGTTCACGTTCAATATCATCGCTGTCCATAACGCAGTCAGCCATTTCTTCATTTTCACGGAAAATACCTCCCTGCGCCAGGAACGCATCCACCAGCGTGGACTTTCCTGCGTCAACATGGGCGATCACCGCGATGTTAATAATTTTCTGATGTTCTGCCATGAGAATCTTCCTTTCTCTTTATACCATACAACCGTCGGGGATCCTGTGATCTCCCTCCGGACACAATTCTGTCCTAAAACTTTATAATTATATCACGCTGATATTGGTATTTCAACGGATTTTACGTTATAATCTCCACACCAAAAATAAAACAAGCTGCGGAAGTATCCGCAGCTTTTGTTTTTGACTTATTCTTTCATTTCTTCCTGAGTGGATCCAGTCAGAGCCTTTACTTCTTCCGGTCCGATCCGGTGTCTCATGTGGATACCGATGACGATCATGTTGATCCCCTGCAGTAAGAAGCATACACCCAGCAATGTAATAATGGAGAAGCTGGTCACAATGGCAGGAGTGAACGCCGCACAACCCATGACAACCGTGGCCAGACCGAAACCGAAGAACCACTGCCAGTGCGGATCCTGCAGGCGACGCCAGCGAAACGATGCCATGATACGCATCATCCCTGTGGAGATCATTGCCATACCGAAGAACACGGGAATCACCGCATCAACCAGCAGCTGGTTTGCTAACACCACGATACTGTAGATCACAGCCATCAGACCTTCCGCCAGAAGATACCCGGATACCTGACCCGTTTTATGCTTTGCAAGCCAGGTAAAGATGTTGCTCACACCACTGAGCATCATCGCAGCTCCAAAGAGAAATGCCATATTGATAAAGGGCTCGCCGGGACGCGCAAAACACCACATCCCTGTCAGTGCCACTAAAATACCGGAAATCAAAGTAATCTGTTTCATTGATAGTCCTCCTTAACATTAAAATTATATCGGATTCGGAGGACCCAGTCAAGACATAACCACCGGCCGCCCGCTGAACTGACAGATCCGGTCAGCCAGCGCTTCTGCATCATTTCTATCATGAGTGATGAAAAATACAGTCCGCCCCTGCTGTTTCCACAAAGCACTGATCTCGCAGATCAGCTGGGACTTCAGCTCCGGATCAAGTCCGGTAAAAGGTTCGTCCATCAGAGTGATTTGACCATCGTAAACCAAAGCTCTTCCCATGGCAACCCTCCGGCGCATGCCTCCGGACAGCTGTTCCGGAAGATATTCACTGAAATCACTGAGATTCATCATATCTAAAACGCGTTCCACCCGTTCTTCCGAACCGGCGAGACGCAGGTTTTCCCGTACCGTCATCCACGGAAGCAGCCTGTCTTCCTGGAATACGCAGCTGACCGTTAATTTCCGGTCGCCGTTACCATCACAGACCGGAGCCAGCTGTATCGAACCGCTGTCCGGTGTTTCCAGTCCACAGATCAGACGAAGAAGTGTGGTTTTTCCACATCCGGAAGGCCCGGTCACCGCAGTGACTTTCCCGCCGGGAAGCGTCATGGAAAAATCGCGGTATAATTCCAATGCTCCAAAGGATTTACTCACATTCCGGATTTCCACATCGCAGTTTTTATGTTCTTCATTACAACCGGTTCTTTCTGCATTATCTCTTTCTTCCACAAATACACCGTTCCAGCGATACTGCCGTTCCTGTGAAAGAATCCGCTTCACCACCGCTTCAAAAAGGAAAGAGAGAAGAACGATGGCAATGGTCCAGGCGAACAGTTCGTCTGCAGCCAGAACAGCCTTCGCGGTCAATAAATGATATCCCATGGAATATTTCGGGACAGCAAAGACTTCAGATGCCACAACCGTCTTCCAGGAAAGGCCTGTGATCAGAACCAGTGCGGCCTTTGTATATGACCGGATTGCCGGCCAGTACAGTACCCGGATTCTTCTCTTTCCGCGGATTTCGTAGACCTGACACATTTCGATCAGTGCAATATCCACGCTGTCCAGCCCTGCCAGAAGATTGGTATAAACCACCGGATAGCACATCAAAAAACAGACGAATACCGGGACCCCGTCGGTGGGCAGTGCCAGGATTGCCAAAAGGATCACCGACATGACCGGAATCGATTTTAAAGCTACCACCGGCCCCGTCAGAATCTGGCGGACAGGAGGAAGAAAATAAGCTCCTGCCGCACTGACTGCGCCGAAGAGAAACGATACCGCCATCCCGGTGAGGACTCGTCCCATGGTCCACAGAACATGGAGATAAAACTCTCCCGCGGTCAGCATCTTTCCCATCAGAATCAGGGTATGAAAAGGAGAGGGAATGATATAATCCCTCTCCACGATTTCATAGAGAACATACCAGACAACGATCCAGAACAGCGCCGTCATCAGAATGTTTTTGTATTTAGTTCTACTGCAGGTAGAATCCTTCATCAGGCAGCTTTCCTCCAATGGCCTTCGGCTGGACCTCTGCAAGAATGTTATACAGATTTTCCAGAGCAGCCTTCATTTCTGTGCCGGTGATAAATACGATATTGCAGCTGGGGATCGCCGTTTCAACGATGGCAGCATCGGTACCGATACCTGCTTCAACGATGACGGGAGCCGCCTCTGCCGGATTTGCATTGATGTATGCAGCAGCTTCTTCCATGTCAGCCTTCAGCACTTCCCAGTCTGCTGCACGTTCTTCCATAAAGCTCTTCTGAACGACCAGAACGCCCATGGGAAGGTCGTCGTCATACGCTTCGTTCCACAGCGCATTCAGGTCAAAACCAGTCACCAGCGCTTCATTCTTGGCACTGATGGTGGTACGGAACGGTTCGGGGATCAGACCGATGCTTCCGGGATTGGTCATCATGGAAGATGCGGTATCGCTGTGAGAGGACATCCACTGGATGGTCACATCCTTGTCGGGATCCAGTCCTGCATTGGTCAGCATCTGACGCAGAACGTATTCAGGGATCCCGCCCTGACCGCTTCCGTAAATGGTACGACCCTTCAGCTGAGCCAGATCTGCAGCGGTTTCACCAACGACAGCTTCAGTTCCTTCTGCCGGATTTTCCATCAGATATAATGTACCGCCGGTCTGGATCGCAGCCGCCTGAACGCCGCCTTCTGTCTTATTGTACAGAACAGAAGCCACATTGGACGGAACTGCCGCAACATCCACTTCACCCTTGATCACCTTTGCCAGGACTTCATCGGGAGCCTGATAAACGGTAATTTCATATTTATCGGTTTCTCCTACCAGCGGAGCCATTCCCATACCGGTCGGACCGTTTAACGCTGCGATTTTGATCACCTGGCTGACAGTCGCCTCCTGCTGGGAGCCGTCGTCTTCATCACCTTCCTGGGCCATGCAGCCAGCCAGAGTTCCCAAAGCCACAATCAATGTAAGCGCAATGGCCAGAACTCTCTTCGCTCTTGTTCTTCTTGTGTTTCCCTTAGATGTGTGTTTCATTTCGGTTTTTCCTCCTCCATATCGATACCAATGTCATTCCCCATGAGACCACCGTAGGTGATGGCCCTACCGCCGAATTTCCGGCGAATGGAATCCATGGTTCGCTCCATTTTTTCTTCCTTCTCCCGCCGTTCATCCACAGTGTCGAACAAAGATAACTGTACAGCTTCGTTCTCCTGGTGAAGGTTGATCCCTGTCACTGTCAGAAGACGGATAGGATCGTTGATTTTCCAGCTTTTCCGAATCAGTTCCATGACCGCTTCGCGGATCTCGGCCGCCGTATTCGTGGGCCTGTCCAGCTGTTTCTGACGGCTGATCGTATGAAACATCGGATCTTTGATATCTACTTTGACTCCGCCGCACTTCACGTGTCCGGCTCTCAGTCTCGTGGCAACCCGGTCCGACAACGCTGTCACCGCCACAGAGATATCCTTCTCTCCCTCCAGATTTCTCCGGAAGGTGATTCCATTTCCAACGGATTTGATTTCTTCCCGGTCGTCATAACGCGAAACGGGACTGTTTTCCAATCCATTGGCGTATTCATACATCTGCTGTCCGTGCTTTCCAAACACTGCCGTCAGAACCTGCGGCTGTGCCTGAGCCAGCTGACCGATGGTGCTGATTCCCATCTGATTCAGCTTTTCTGCCGTGGCCTGTCCGACGAAAAATAATTCTCTCACCGGTAAAGGCCAAAGGATCTTTTGATAGTTTTCGCGGGTGATCACCGTGGTCGCATTGGGTTTTTTGTAATCGCTTCCCATCTTCGCAAAGACCTTATTGAACGATACTCCCACCGAAAGCGTCAGTCCCAGCTCCTCCTGCACCATCTCGCGGATCCTGTCTCCTATTTCTTTCCCCGTTCCGAACAGTTTTAAACTTCCGGTTACATCTAACCAGGATTCATCGATGCTGAACGGCTCCACCATATCGGTAAAACGGAGATATATTTCATTGATTTTCAAAGAATACTCTTTGTACAGTCTGTGGTGCGGCGGTACCAGCACCAAATCGGGACATTTTTTCTTTGCCTGCCATACCGTTTCCGCAGTGACGATCCCGTATTTTTTCGCATGTTCATTCTTCGCCAGAATAATTCCGTGACGGCTTTCCGGATTTCCGCAGACAGCCACCGGTTTATCCTTTAAATGCGGAAGCTGAAGCAGTTCCACAGAAGCGTAAAACCCATTCATATCACAATGTAAGATCGTACGGTCCTGTGTCATTTTCCGCCTCCCGTGAAAAAAGCCGCAAACCACGTCTCCGTGGCACGCGGCCCTGTGTTTTCTTTGAAAGCCTCATTGGCTTTCATCCAGTTTTATGCCGGAAGGACGATCACATCGGCAACCCCGATGGTTTTTCCGCGCAGATTTTCGATGACGCGGTTTCGTCCAGTGGCTTCTCTGGATTCTCCCATAACAATGTGTGTGATTTTATGTTTTCTGACCAGTTCTACCAGTGTTTCCACCACGTCGTCAGATTGTTCGATCGTCAACTGTGCTCCGTAGGCCGCCGCTCTGGTATACAGATATGCCAGCGCGGTTTTGTTGTCATCCTCGTAAGTGTCGTCCTGAATACCTGTCACATGGACGATGTGGAGTTCTCCACCCTGATCAGTGAGCATCTCATGTCCAAACTTGATCAGACGATCACACGTACGCTGCTGCGTAACGCAGACCATTACATTTCGCATGCCAAACCTCTTCCTGTCTGCCATCGTTTTTCACCGGTTCCGGTAAGGATCACAGACAGATTCATTATAACGGTTTCTTCAGCACATTACCATAGAAATAGAGGAAAAATCCAAGAATATTATGCAAGAATTTCTGCCAGACGGATCAGAGAGGTATCTGCGATTCTCTGCATCTTCAATGCTTCTTCCAGATCCATGTCGAAGATTTCATTTCCGCGGATACCGATGGCACGGGAGCTGCTGTCTTCCTTCAGAAGCTTGACAGCACGGTAACCTACCTGGCTTGCCAGCATACGGTCTCTCGCTGTGGGGCTTCCGCCTCTCTGGATATATCCCAGTACAACGACCTTGGTTTCCACGCCGGTGCGTTCTTCCAGAATACGAGCCAGTTCACGGGAACTCATCTTTACGCCTTCCGCATGGAGGATCAGGCTGTGTACCTTACCTCTGTTCTTACCGATGATGATCTTTCTGCAGATGGAGCTCAGATCTGCTTCCACTTCCGGAATCAGAACAGTTTCTGCACCGCCGGCCAGACCGGCATACAGCGCGATATCACCGCAGTTTCTTCCCATAACTTCCAGAACGGTGGTTCTTTCATGAGAAGAAGAAGTGTCTCTGATATTACCGATGGCGCTCAATACGGTGTTGACTGTGGTATCGAAACCGATGGTGAAATCGGTATATGCCAGGTCATTGTCGATGGTTCCCGGAAGACCCATGACAGGTACGCCGGCTCTGGTCAGTTCCAGACCACCGGTCAGAGAACCGTCACCGCCTACAACAACCAGACCTTCCAGGCCGAAGTTTTCGATCATGTCCAGCGCTCTCTGGAACCCTTCCGGAGTGATAAAGCGTTCGCTTCGTGCTGTCTTTAAAATCGTACCCCCGCGGTGAATGATGTCACCTACGGAAGACATGCCCATCTTGCGGATTTCACCGTTGATCAGGCCTTCATAACCGCGTTCGATCCCGAACACTTCCATATCTTCAGAAATAGCAGTTCTTACCACCGCACGGATGGCTGCATTCATACCCGGCGCATCGCCGCCACTTGTCAGTACTCCAATTCTTTTCATACAACTCAATCTCTCTTTCTCATTTATCTTATACAATTCGGTCCCAGCAGTGCCTTCACCTGTGCATAGAAATAATCACCAGGTTCCACCCACATGTCGGGATTCGTTTTTAACTTTTGTCCGGTTTCTTCCACCAAAATCCATACGGGTACATCGCCGCGATAGCGCTTCAGAATGTCTCCCAGCTGCGTCAACGCCGTACGCCAGTTACATTCTCTGGGGATCACCAGCTTTACCACGCGGTCATCTGACGGTCGGATTCCTTTTGTTTCACCGGCAACCGGCTTCGCCGGACGGTTGTACCGGCGGTCATCCTGCAAATCTCCCGGTTTACAATCCTGTAAATCAAAGATCTTATTGGCCAGTACCTTCGGTGCTTCTTCTTCCTTAAAGTTTACCGTTCCCTTGATGACGACGATCCCGTCTTCGCGGATCCAGGCCTTCGCCTGTTCATACACATTGGGGAATACGATGACTTCCACTTCCCCATACAGATCTTCCACTTGGATAAAGGCCATCATCGTACCCTTTTTCGTAATCATGGTCTTTTTCTGGGTGATGATCCCCGCCATGATCACTTCCATACCATCGCGGATCTCAGGATTGGTTTCCGCGTGGGCCAGATCTTCTGCCGTAATGGTGGAAAGGCTTTCGATCTTTTCTGCCACATCTTCCAACGGGTGACTGGTCAGATAAACGCCCAGCATATCCTTTTCCATGGACATGAGCATGGAATGTTCAAATTCCGCAGCCATCGGTAATTTGTGACCCAGATCCTGCGCCTCAACAGCCGCGCTTCCAAAATCGAACAGACTCATCTGCCCTTCGATGTTTTTTCTGGCGCTGTTCTGCGATGATTCGAGAAGGCTTTCGTAAACTGCCAGCTTCTGCGCCCGGTTTCCGTCCAGGCAATCCATCGCGCCGGATTTGATCAGACTTTCGATGGCATTTTTCTTGATTTCATGAATGTTCAGCTGGTCGATAAACCGGAAGATATCCTGTGGCTTACCCTTTTCTTCTCTGGCTCTGACAATTTCGTCGATGACACCTTCACCCACGTTTTTCACAGCCAGAAGCCCGAACCGGATCTTTCCATCCTTTGTGGCCCCAAACTTCTTACCGCTTTCATTCACATCCGGCGGAAGAACTTTGATCCCCATTTCCGTACAGTTGCGGATATATTTGGCGATGGAAGCCGAGTCTCCCATGACACTGGTCATGAGCGCTGCCATGAATTCCACGGGATAATAATATTTCAGCCATGCTGTCTGATATGCCAGCACAGCATATGCAGCAGCGTGAGATTTATTGAACGCATATTTTGCGAAATCGATCATCTGATCGTAGATGGCATTGGCCGCTCTTTCGGAAATACCATTGCGGATACAGCCTTCGATTTCCACCGTACCGTCTTCCGCCGTCTTCCCATGGATGAAGTATTGACGTTCTTCTTCCATAACGGCGCTCTTCTTCTTACTCATGGCACGGCGCACCAGGTCGCTTCGGCCATAAGTGTAACCCGCCAGATCGCGCACGATCTGCATGACCTGTTCCTGGTAAACCATACATCCGTATGTAACAGAAAGAATCGGCCGCAGACTCTCGTCGATATATTTGCAGTTCGCGGGATTCTTCTTATTTTCGATATACGTAGGAATGGAGTTCATGGGACCGGGTCGGTACAGAGAAATCCCCGCAACCACGTCTTCGAAACAGTCCGGTTTCAGGTTTCTGACGAACTGTCTCATCCCTCCGCTTTCCAACTGAAACACACCCATGGTGTTTCCACTGGAAATCAAATCATACACTTTGGGATCATCGAAATCCATGTTGGTAAAGTCCACCCGTCGTCCGTGGTTCTGCTCGATCAAATCGATTGCATCACGGATGACCGTCAGATTTCGAAGGCCCAGGAAATCCATTTTTAACAATCCCAGCTCTTCAATGGTAGTCATGGGGAATTGCGTGGAAATCCCTTTATCCGAAGAATAGAGCGGTACATATTCGTTGATGGCCAGCTTGGAGATCACAACCCCCGCCGCATGGGTCGATGCGTGACGAGGCATTCCTTCCAGCGCCTTTGCCATATCGATCAGTTCTCTGACGCGTTCATCGCTTTCATAAGCTTTCTTCAGATCCGGATTCGTTTCCAGCGCCAGATCCAGCGTCATTTTCAGATCGAAGGGGATCATCTTTGCCACGGCATCGGTCTCCGCATAGCTCATGTTCAATACACGGCCCACATCGCGAACCACAGCCTTGGCTTTCATGGTTCCGAAGGTCACGATCTGTGCAACCTTATCTTCCCCGTATTTTTCAATAACATAATTGATGACTTCCTGACGGCGTTCGTAACAGAAATCCACGTCGATATCCGGCATCGAAATTCGTTCCGGATTCAGAAAGCGTTCGAAAATCAACCCGTACTTGATCGGGTCGATGCTCGTGATATATAAACAGTAGGCCACGATGCTCCCGGCAGCGGATCCACGCCCCGGTCCCACCATGATCTGATGTTCTCTTGCATAATTGATGAAGTCCCATACAATGAGGAAATACTCCACATAGCCCATGCTTTCGATGGTCTGGAGTTCATATTCCAGACGGTCCTCCAAATCCTTCGTCAGCTGGCCATATCGTTCCTTTGCACCCTTCATGCAGAGTTCTCTCAAATACTGCTTCGATGTTTTTCCATCGGGAACTTGATAATCCGGAATATGGATCTCGCCGAATTTCAGCTCCACGTTGCACTGATCCGCAATCACCTGCGTATTTTCTATGGCCTCCGGGATATCCGCGAAGAGATTTCGCATTTCCCGTTCCGGCTTCAGGTAAAACTGGTCGTTGGGGAACCTCATTCTGTCCTCATCTTCCACCAGCTTTCCGGTCTGGATACAGATCAGAACGTCATGCGCCTTGGCATCGCTCTGACGGACGTAGTGAACGTCATTGGTGGCAACGAGAGGAATTCCCGTTTCGGCCCGCAGCTGCTTCATGTAAGGCAGGATTTTCAGTTCTTCATCCAGCCCCTGATCCTGCAGCTCCAGATAGAAGTTTCCTTCCCCGAAAATTTCCAGAAGTGTCAGTGCTTCTTTCTTGGCCCCTTCATAATCATCGTGCAGAAGAAGGTTCTGGACCTTTCCGGCCAGACACGCAGACAGCGCAATGATTCCTTCGCTGTACTGACGCAGTACGTCATGGTCGATTCTTGGTTTATAGTAAAATCCGCGGGTAAACCCTTCGGATACGATCTTCATCAGATTCTTATAACCGGCTTCGTTTTTTGCCAGTAAAACAAGATGGCCCTGATGCTTATCGAATTCCGGTGTTTTGTCGGTGAGCTTACGGGCTGCGGTATAAACTTCACATCCCAGAATGGGTTTGATCCCCTGCTTCTTACACTCTTTATAAAAATCGATAACACCAAACATGACACCGTGGTCGGTGATGGCACAGGCTTCCATTCCCTGTTCCTTCACTTCTTTCACAAGATCCTTGATCCGGGCCGCCCCATCCAGAAGACTGTATTCTGTATGTACATGTAAATGTGTAAAAGCCATATGCCGCCTCCTTCCTTGATTTATCCGCATCACAAAAAAACGTGCTGTCACAAGTCATCCTATATTCTAGCATACTTGCACGGTTTTCTCCACATTTTAATCAAAAACGTTCTAATTTTTTTGTGCAACATTCAAAAGTTGTCAAATTCGCTTAAAACCGCACTCGAAATTGGTCATTTACTGACTATCTTCCTTTTGTTACAATAGAAGTATCCCCCAAACGGAAAGGACACGATACCTTATGAATACAAAATCTGAAAAAGCATTACAAATGGAACAGGAATTCTACACCATGGTACGGGAACGCTCCCACCTGGAAGAAGACCGCCTGAACGCCCTGTTGGATCCTCAGCCGGTGGACTGTGATTACGATAACATGACCACCGTGATCGAATATCTGATCAAGCCCTGGCAGAGAAACCCCTATGGAGATGCCCACGGCGGAACCATTGCCGCCATGTTCGATACCGCCATGGGGTTCAGTGCTTACTGGGTCGCTGACGGTTCCTGGACGACCACCGTAGATATGATGGTCAATTATATCGCTCCCATGGCCTGTGACGACCACATGGTCGTCTGTTCCAAAGTCCAGAAAGCCGGCCGCACGCTGGTGAGAGTCACCGCAGAAGCGAGAGCCAAGTCCAGCGGAAAGCTGGTTGCCACGGCCAATGCTAATTTCATGATGCTGAAATAAAATGTATACAAAACCCCGGATTGTAGACTTTGCGATCCGGGGCATTTTTTTGCCCATTTCGGGTTTACTTTTCTTTGTTCATTTGTATAATTGTATACATCAATACATTTTAAAGGAGAACTGACTATGGGTAAGACATTAGCTTATAAAATTTTAGACGCACACCGACTGGCCGGAGACATGGTTCCCGGAACCGAAATTACCATAAAAATCGATCAGACTCTGACTCAGGATTCCACCGGTACCATGGTCTACCTGCAGCTGGAAGCCATGAATGTGGATACGATCAAGACGGAGCTGTCCGTAGCTTATATCGATCACAACATGCTCCAGACCGGTTTTGAAAACGCAGATGACCATGCGTTCATCAAGAGCGTTGCCCAGCGTCACGGAGTTTTGTTCTCCAAACCCGGAAACGGGATCTGCCACCAGCTCCAGCTGGAAAGCTTCGGAATTCCCGGAAAGACCCTGCTGGGTTCTGACAGCCATACCCCCACAGGCGGTGGTTTGGGAATGATCGCCATCGGTGCCGGCGGTCTGGATGTAGCCGTTGCCATGGCCAAGGGAACGTACTCCCTGACCGTTCCGAAGATCATCGGTGTCCATCTGACAGGAAAACTTCGTCCCTGGGTTTCTGCCAAGGACGTGATCTTATATGTATTACAGAAGCTGACCGTCAAAGGCGGCGTCGGTAAGATCGTCGAATATTTCGGAGACGGTGTCAAAGAACTGTCCGTCACCGACAGAGCCACCATCACCAATATGGGTGCTGAGCTGGGCGCAACCACTTCCGTTTTTCCCAGCGATGAAAATACCCGCCTTTATCTGGCGTCTCAGGGACGCGAGCAGGACTACGTTCCTCTCTGCGCAGATAACGATGCTGTTTACGACGAAATTTTGGAAGTCGATTTATCCACACTGGTCCCGCTGGCAGCCAAGCCCCACAGTCCCGATAACGTGGACAGCGTGGCCAACATCGGTGAAATCAAAATCGACCAGGTCGCCATTGGAAGTTGTACAAACTCTTCTTACACCGATCTGATGAAAGTGGCCGCGATCCTGAAAGGAAACCGCGTTCACGAAAACGTATCGCTGGTCATTTCTCCCGGTTCGTCGCGGATTCTGAAAAAGCTGGCTGAAAACGGTGCTCTGGCCGACATGATCGCTGCCGGTGCCAGAATCATCGAAAACGGATGCGGTCCCTGCATCGGTATGGGACAGTCGCCTCGTTCCGCCGGTGTTTCTTTGAGAACGTTCAACCGGAATTTCAAGGGAAGAAGCGGTACGAAAGATGCCCAGGTCTATCTGGTCAGCCCCGAAACCGCTGCGATTTCTGCCATCACCGGTGTCCTGACCAACGGTATGGCGTCCGGTAAGACCTTACCGGACATCGAACCGGAAACCTTCGATTTGAATGAAAGTTTCTTGGTCCGCCCCTCCGGATGTACCAAAGCGGAAGTCCCCGTGGACATGGGGCCGAATATCAAGCCCTTCCCGCTGAATACGGCACTTCCCGATACATTAAAAACCACCGTTACATTAAAGGCTGGAAACAACATCACCACCGACGACATCATGCCCTCCGATTCGAGACTTCTGCCCTTCCGTTCCAACATTCCCCATCTGTCCAACTACTGCTTTGAACTGATCGACGGTCAGTTCCCCGACAGATGCCGGAACGCCGGAAGCTGCACCATCATCGGTGGCGACAATTACGGTCAGGGATCCAGCCGCGAACACGCTGCCCTCGTCCCCCTGCATCTGGGAGTCCGTTTCGTCATCGCCAAATCTTTCGCCCGGATCCACCGCTCCAATCTGATCAACAGCGGCATCTTACCTTTGGTATTCCGCGATCCGGCGGATTACGACAAGCTGTCTCTGAACGACGAGCTCGTAATCGAACAGGCAACCGCCCAGGTTCTGGGCGGCGGTCCCATCGTTGTGAAGAACCTGACCAGCGGCGAGGAGTACGAAACCGAAGCCAACTTCTCCGATCTGGAGACCAAGATGATCCTGGCCGGCGGAAAGATCAACTATTTGATGCAGAACTAACGCAGGAACGAGGCCGCCGCCTGGCGGCGGCCGGTTGCTTCCATTATAGATAAGGAGACTGTTATGGATTATATGAAAGCATTTGAAACCATCGTAACGCAGCAGCTGGCCCGTCTGGAACGGCTGAAGAACGATACAAAAGCCATCGACTACAAGGCTTTGGACACGATTGTCATCGGTATCATCGGCGGCGACGGCATCGGTCCCGCTATTACTGCCCAGGCACACCGCGTCATGGAAGAGCTCTTGAAAGACGAAGTGAAAACTGGTAAAGTAGAATTTAAAGTGATTGACGGACTGACCATCGAAAACCGTGCTTCAAAAGGAAAGGCTATTCCTGATGATGTTCTGGAAGAAATCAAGAGCTGTCACGTTCTTTTGAAGGGCCCGACCACGACTCCCCGAAAGGGTGACAAGTGGGGAAACATTGAAAGTGCCAACGTGGCTATGCGCAAGGCGTTGGATCTGTTTGCCAATGTCCGTCCGGTTAAAATTCCGGAAGACGGAATCGACTGGACCTTTTTCCGTGAAAATACAGAATGTCTCTACGCCATGGGAAGCCAGGGCGTGGATATCTGTGACGAACTGGCTATCGACTTCCGCGTGATCACCGATCCGGGAACGGAGAGGATTGCCCGTCAGGCCTTTGAATACGCCAGAAACAACGGAAAGACCCGCGTCTCCATCGTGACCAAAGCCAATATCGTAAAAAAGACCGACGGAAAGTTTCTGGAAGTTTGTAAGCGCGTGGCTCAGGAATATCCGGAAATCGAAGTGGATGACTGGTACATCGATATCATGACCGCGAAGCTGATCGATCCCAAACGCAGAAACCAGTTCCAGGTCCTGATCCTTCCCAATCTCTACGGCGATATCCTCACCGATGAAGCTGCGGAATTTCAGGGAGGTGTCGGTACTGCAGGAAGTGCCAACATCGGCAGCCGCTACGCCATGTTTGAAGCCATTCATGGTTCGGCTCCCCGCATGGTAGAAGAAGGCCGCGAAAAGTATGCGGATCCTTCCAGTGTCATGAGAGCCGCCGTCATGCTTCTTTCTCATATCGGATACCAGGAACAGTCCGACAAGCTGGCCCGCGCCCTGGATATCTGTACCGTTACTGAACAAAAAGTCAAAATCACCGGCAACTCCGACGGAGCGACCAGTGATCAGTTATCCGACTATATACTCGAAACCATTCAGGAGATGTAATCATGTACAAGACCACACCGATCCCCAACAGCGGTAATTTATCCAATTCCCTGTTCCATCAGCTGCGAACCGACATTCTTCAGGGAAAACTGAAGCCCGGTGAAAAACTGACGGAGCAGCGCATCTGTCAGGAATATGTGGTCAGCCGTACTCCGGTACGCGAAGCGTTTCAGAAACTGGAAAACGACGGTCTCATCGAAACCATACCCAATCGCGGAGCTTTCGTGGTCGGGGTCAGCGATCGTGATATCGCCGATATGTATGAGTTGCGAAAGGCTTATGAAGAACTGGCGGTCCGCTGGGCCATCGAGCGCATCACTGACGAGGAGTTTGAACAGCTGAAGGAAGCCTATGAATTCATGGAATTCTACACCATGAAAAAGGACATCGAAAAAATGCTGAACATCAACATGCATTTTCATCAGCTGATCTATAACGCCGCCCACAACCGGATGCTACTTCATACCCTGACCAACTTCCAGGTTTACACAAAGCAGCGCCGCGGTGAAAAAACCTACGCGGACAATTATCTGGAGGAAGTCCTGGCAGAACATCGGGAAATTTTCCAGGCCTTCGTAACGAAGGATCCTAACGCCGGATCCGCTGCAATCACGAAGCATTTGGACAATGCGAAAAAGCGTGCAAATTATTAAAAAAGACCGGGTCGAATGACCCGGTCTTTTGATTTTCCTGGTTTTATGAATCAGCAGCATTACACCGCCAATTATATTTAAGGACTATCCTCTGTGCTTCATAACACCGGATACGGTGTAACCCTTCGCTTCGATTTCCTGGAGGATTTCTTCTACTTCCAGAGAGTCTACACGCAGGATCATGTCTGCGGAGTTATCTTCGTCGTGACGAACAACTGCCAGATGCAGAATGTTTACGCCGTGGTTGGAGATGATAGTGGATACTTCGGACAGTACGCCGCCCTTATCCTTGGTGGAAACCACGAATCTGGTACCAACGAGACGAGCGCCCAGAACGTCGATCAGAGCGTCGAACAGATCGGATTCGGTCATGATCCCAACCAGCTTACCGTTTTCAACAACGGGAACTGCGCTAACGCGTCCTGCTCTCATTTCAACAGCTGCATCTTCGATCAGTTCATCCGGAGAAATCACAGTGATGTTTCTCTTCATCGCATCCTTAACCTGAACCTTGGACAGCAGGTAGTTGATTTCGAATACGCTCAGAGAAGTTGCCTTGGTGGGAGAAACCTTATCGATGTCGCTGTTGGAAATCATACCCACAACCTTTTCTCCGTCCAGCACGGGAACTCTCTTCAGGTTCTTTTCTCTCATCAGACCCATCAGTTCCGTAATACCGGCAGATGCCTGGATGGTATAGGGGTCTTTTGTCATTCGGTCTCTTACATACATAATTTAGCCTCCCATTATTTTCTCGGACAGGTGATTGTCACCGTACCGAATAGTTACTAATAGATACTCCATTATAACAAATTTCTCCGGTGATTTACAACCTCTGAAACAAAGTATTTTTCACTTTCCCGTGTTCACATCACAAAAATCACAGCGTTCCGTTCAAAAAGTAATACCCGATCGCCAGGATCTCCCTCACGTGATTCTGCGGAACCAGAATCCACAGCGTTCCCGCCGGTTTTCCGCTGACATTTTCATATCCCAGCCGTTCCGCCAGCCGCAGCGACCGGAACATGTGAAAGTCTGATGTGACAATTACTGTTTCCGACTTCTTACTTCCGCCGTGACTTTCGATCAATGCTTTGGAAAAAATCAAATTTTCTTCCGTACTGGTGGACAGATCTTCCACTAAGATTCTATCGGGTTCAATCCCTTTCGCCTCCAACGCCATAGCGATTGCCGTTCCTTCCGCAATCCCCTCATCCGCGCCCTGACCACCGCTGGCCACCGCCACCGTTTCAGGATTCTCCAATAAATACTCCGCCGCACTGTCGATGCGTTTTCTCAGCGACCAGGAAGGCGTCGTTCCATTGACCTTTGCTCCAAGAACAATTACGTAATCTGCGTTCTCTACCGGCTCTTTTACTACAGCGCTGAGGATCACTCCTTCGATCACTCCGCCAATGGCTAACCCCACGATCAGCAACACAGTACAGACGCGCAGCGCCAGTTTTTTATGGCGATCCGCCCCGCCAAAACGGCGGTTTGCCACAGGGGTACGCTGTTCTCTGGCTTGATTCCAAAGCCACCCATACCCCGCGAAAAACACTGCTGCAGCCAGCCAAATCAGTTGCACCCCGCCCAGTCGCGCCGTCATCAGACAAACAAGTACATAATACATAACGCACGCCACTGATGGCAAATACCCCAGATATTTTTTCATTTGTAATCTCCTTTCCCTTTTAAGGGTATTCTGCCACAGGAAAAGGTGCACTGCAATAGTCGAAACCTTACGTCTTTATTACACATGCAATTTCATTACAACAAATAGAGGTGAATCAGATTCTCGATTGTGGTCGTATCGATACCTCCATCAAATTGATCGAAGCTCAAGACCAGATTATCCCAAAGATCTATCCCTATCGAATGATAATCTCCCAGTTTATAAAACAGGTCATGGCGATACGTTTCTTTTGCGATGACACCACAATGCTCCCAATATATAATTTTCTTATCTCTTGGTCGTTCGATACAAAAATCCGGATACCGATTTTTGTATTCGTTAATATACACCTCAACTTCATATTTGTAAGGAATTTGATATGAATCCAACAGCATCGCAATGGTTACTTCCGATTTCGAACGATAATAAATTCCACGATACAAGCTTTGTTTATCCCCGGGCCGATAAGGGTTCTGTTCTGCTTTTAACTTCTCCCAACAGGAATCCAGTGGTGTCAGAGGAATGTAATTCTTCAGAGCCTTCTCAATAATCGGGATATTGTGTTCAATATTTCGAATCTGATTTTCCAGTTGTTCTTTACGAAGATATTGTTGTAGAAGTTTTGGATCATCTTTCAAAGCAATTCGATTTTCCCCGATTTGCGCGTAACAATATTCTCTCCCTTTTGCGCTTTTCCTGTTTAATTCCCCGTCCGGTAATTGTTCTAGCTCAGCCTTGAGCCGTTCTTTTGAACGATTTAAATATTCTAACTGATGTAATGAGTTTTCGCAGTAGTTCATATGTATCTCTCCCTAATTTAATATTAAATCCTCACCTCATATGTTCTATTTTACATCATTTTTAATTTTTATCTTCTATTTTTTGTAAATTATGTATTTTATTTTATATAACGTAAAAGTTTCACGATGTAATCTCACAATTAGTTTTCTATAGAAAACTAATTCCTCTAATCGGAAAACTATTCGCGGCATCCCTGGAAAAACATCCGCATATAAATGCGTTTCCCGCTAAAATATTGACAAATCTCCTGAATACCTACCTTAATTTCAGGATTTTCAGGAGAAGTTTTCCTATTACTTCTGAAAGTTTTCTTAGGAAAACATTTCCTTTGATTTATAAAATTTTTCCTGTAATAATCATCGAAAACAGCTATTTTCGCCCCAGATCACACCTTCGTGGATCAACTTTTAACGAATACAGTATTTAAATTCGTTTGAGTTTTCCTAAGATACCAAATTGTTTTCTGCAGAAAACAAATTTATCATTCTAGAAAACAGTTGCGCTCCCCCTACTGTTTTTCAAACTTTTTTCGAACTTTTCTTTACAAAACTTCCCCTCTTCTCCTAAACCCTCCCAGACATGAAGCAACCCCGCGCATCCGCGCGGGGTTGTCCGTCGATTCTACATATTCTGTATCGGTGTTGTATTCTATTTGTTTTTACACGCCGCCACGAATGCTTCAAAAATCTTCCGCTGTTCCGGCGAGTTTACCATCATTTCGGGGTGCCACTGAACGCCGACAACAAAGCGTTCTCCTGGAAGCTCCATAACCTCGATCACATCGTCTTCCACGGCCTTTCCGGTCACCACAAATCCGCAGCCCGTTTCTTTTACTGCCTGATGGTGATAGGAGTTGACCCCGATCGTTTCTTCACCCAATACGCTGCGAAGCATTGATCCTTCCGAAAGCATCACTTCGTGGACCACAGCTGTTCTCGGATACATTTCAGCGCTGTGCATCTCAAATCCGCCTTCTTTTTCCAGATCCTGATACACGGTACCACCCATGGCGATGTTCATCACCTGAATTCCTCTGCAGATCCCCAGGACCGGAATATTCGTTTCTTCGATCACATACCGTGCCAATTCCAGCTCCTGCTCATCTCGCGGAACACAAATCCCGCCGCAGTAACTCTTGGCACGGACTCCGAACCTGCGCGGATCCACATCATTACCGCCGGAAATCAGAAGTCCGTCTAGACGTTCCGTCACGGATCTTGTCACCTCTGCATCCCCGTAAACCGGAATCAGAACCGGAATACCTCCTGCTTTCACTACTGCGTCCACATAGTCCGAAGCGATATAATTCCACTGTTGTCCCACGGTTCCGAAATGAGTCACCATCCCGATCTCATCTTTGATATCGTAATTAACTGTAATACCGATCAGCGGTTTCATCCTGCTCCTCCCGAATTTAATGGATCACTTCCGGCATCATAAAGAAATATGCCGTAATCATATCCCAAACATCTTTTGCTTCGTATTTTACTGTAAAATCATCCACCAGTTCAGCACCGGGGTAGTAACTGGCTCTCAGCGCCTGGGAATGGTGACGGCAACAGAACTCCAGCGTCACCGGCCGATCTTCCACAGGTTTTACGCAGCGGCTTTTCATTTCTTTCAGCGCCGCTTCCACGCCGTCTTCAATTTCCTGTTCCACCAGTTCTGCACTACGGTTAATGGTAGCCTGTCCGATACACTTCTTCGAGGACACCGTTCCGATCCCCGGTAATACCTTGACGGCCTTTTCACAGAGATCCTGATCTCCGCTGACAAAAATCATCGGAACGCCGTAACGACCGGCAATCATCGCGTTCAGCTCCAGTTCCGAAACCAGTTTTCCGTCGACTTTCGTCCAATAAAGACGGGCATCTGTCATCGTATGTGCCAACGGATTTCCGTTGGTACCGCCGCCGGAATGGTAGCCGATGGCAATTGCCGCGTCAAAGGTTTCGTCGATTCCCGCCATCATGACTTCCGGAGAACACATCCATCCGCGGATAAAACGTACTTCCGGCGGAAAACCATCTGCCCACATGTTTCTGGCCGAGTCATGGGCATCTTTGACCCAGACCTCCGTGGCTCCGGCCTTGATAGCTCCGCGAATTGCCGCTAATGTCTCTTTCTTCATCTGCGCTCCGCCGTTTCCATGACGGGAGCTGTCGATCTCCGTTTCATCCCAGTTTGTAACACCGGTGATCCCCTCGATATCAACACTGATGTAAACTTTCATACTATGCCTTCCTTTCGTTGGATCCTCCGGGCGGGAGTGTACCGGCCGGATGATGCTGAAAAAAGGGGCACGGCCCATCGCCGTGCCTCCGTAGTTGACTGATGTATCGGGCACCCTCGTCATCACAAGTACTGCCCTTTCGATGTTCCTTGTTTACTTTTCGCCATCCAGGAACTCTGCCAGCATGTACTTGATTCCGCGTACCGCATGTTCGATCCCGACGGTGCTGTTGATGCTCACGTGATAGTTCTGACGTTCGCCCCATTTATTCATGGTAAAATAGTTGTAATAAGCTGCTCTCTGCTTATCGATCTGACGAATGTGCGATTCATAGTTCGGAGCCTTATCTCCATACTCATCCTTAACTCTCGCCACTTTTTCTTCCAAAGGAGCGTGAACGAAGACGTTGAAACAAGCAGGATGATCCTTCAGGATATAGTCAGCACAGTTCCCAACGATAACGCAGGATTCCTTTTCCGCCAGGTTCTGGATCAGCCGGGTCTTAGCCAGATAGATCTGGTCCGGTACCGGGCGTTCCTTGATCGGCATATATACTTCATAAAAAGCGATCGGTGTTTTCTTTTCCACCCATTCTTCCACGGTCGCCTGGGGGAGTCCGCTCTCCTGTACCAGAAGATTGATAATTTCTTTATCATAGAAGGCGATACCCAGTTCCTCCGCCAGTTTCTGGCCGATCAGACGGCCGCCGGAACCGTATTCTCTACTGATTGTGATTACGAAATTAGCCATAACTTCACCCTCTTTTCTCGCAGACGATTCTCTACGTTCATTTCTACCACCATATTAACACAATATTCTGTCAAATGCAATTCCATCCATGAAAATACCGTGATGAAGGTTCATCACGGTATCAGTGGTTAATAATTCAATTCTTTTCTAGCTTTTGCAAGGCGGTCCAATGCTCCCTGCAGTTCCTTCTTCGGCATCCCAATCTGCAGTCTTGTAAATCCGCGTCCGGCTTCGCCGTACTTATGGCCTTCATCCGGGCAAACACCTGCGGCTTCGAACATTGTCTTTACCTTTGTTTCATCGCCAAACTCTCTCCAGTCCACCCATACCAGTGTACCAGCGGTATGGCGGAAGACCTTGGCTTCGGGGAAGTGTTCCGCAAAGAACTCGCGGATCAACGCATCATTTTCCTGATTGAATTCCATCAGAGCATCGATCCAGTCTTTTCCTTCCGGCGTGTATGCAGCCAAAAGCGCCGCTCTCATGAATGGGCTTAAGCTTCCATAATGGTCGCTGTCTCTCTGTTCGATGTACGCTTCGCGCAGTTCCTTGTTGGGGATGATGATGTTGGAATGGCTGGTTCCGGTAAAGTTGAACGCTTTCCCTAAGCTGGTACAGATCACGCAGTGATCCGCCGCGTCTTTCACCGTGGCGTACGGTGTCATTTCTGCACCGTAAGCGTGTTCCGCAAAGATTTCGTCAGCCATAACGATCACGTTGTATTTCTTCGCCAGCGCCGCCACCTTTTCCAAATCTTCCTCCGGCCACACATCCATCAGAGGATTATGGGGATTACAGAGGATCATCAGCTTGTTCTTCGGATCCTTCATCTTTTCTTCCAGATCCTCGAAGTCCATTTCGTAATACCCGTCCTTACAGATCAGGTTATTTTCCACCAGCGTACGCTTACAACGGCTGATTTCACGGGCGTAAAGCACGTAGGAAGGCGGCTGTAAAATCACACCGTCACCGTCTTCACTGAACGCTCTCATGCAGGCGCACATACCCTGTAAAATCCCGTAGGACGGAACGATCCATTCCTTTTCCACATTCCAGCCGCGGATGTTCTTCATCCAATTAACGATGGCATTGATGTACTGCGGGTCGGCGGAACTGGTCCAGCCGTACAGACCGGCCTGAGATAACCGTGCCAGTGCATCGGTAATGCAGGGCGCTGTCTTCACGTGGAGCTGTGCTCCGGCCATCATTGTAAAATCTTCTCTAAAATCGGTACCAAAGCCGTAGTCGATGCTGTCAGCGATGGTCTCAAAATCATATTTCATAGCATTGCACTCCTTTTCCGCCTACAAAATGCATCCGCTGCGGACATGGGTATGTTCTCCGTTCTTTACGGCGATCCGGCCTCCTACAATGACATAGTTCAGGCCATTGACGCCGCAACGCGGGTCATACAGTCGTTCGCAAGCAGAAAAGTTTTCACGGTCGATGATTAGAACATCGGCCTTATATCCTTCACGGATCCGGCCGCGATCGGACAATCCGATACAATCAGCCGCATTTCCCGTCAATTTCCGTACCGCTGTTTCAAACGGCGTTCCTTTGTTTCTTTCATCTTCCAGATAGAAAAACATTCCCTGGTAAGTTGCGGGAGATCCACATTCCAGAGGAAGTCCGTCTCTGTTCAGACACGCGTCATAATCAAAAGTCCAGACGTCCAGACCGATGGTCGCTTCTTCTCTGGCAACGAATCTGTCTCTGTCCGGCGTATGATCCGGCTGACGGTTCAGCTGGATGATACAGGCTTCCGGATCATCAGCTACCAGCTGTAACAGGAACTTCAGACTGTCCTGTCCGTTGGCAGCTTCCCGAATGGTCTTTCCCAAAATCGACGGATCCTTCGCCTTCGTGAACTTCTGAGCCACGTCCCAGTTGGGATTGGCCTTGGGATTGAATCTGGTGAACACTCCCCGGGAAGCATGATTTCCGTTCCGGATTTCCGCTTCGATGATATCCCGGTAATTTCCAACCTTCAGTGCCCGAACGAAATTCTCGATGCTTCCGCACTGTTCCACATAGGGTTGGAACATTCCGGCCACCATGGGATAGTGGAAGGGGCCGAAGGCTCTGTGAGGGATCACATCCCAGGTCACAGCGACACCCTTCTTACGGTATTCTTCCATCAGAGCCAGCGTCTGATCTACTCCCGCATTCGCCATCTCATCCGTTTCCGGAGATGCCGGATAAGCGTTCTGAATATGACTCACATGGATTCGGGCCCCGGTTTCCAGCCCCAGTTCCAAAAATTCTTTCAGACCATCGCAGAAATTGACTTCATGATCGTAATACGCATTGGGGACATGTCTTGTATGGGCCGTCACTATCCCGCCGCGCTCTTTCACCACCGTCATCAGGCGGACAAGTTCTTCGTGAGAGGCGTACAGACTGGGCTGATAATCCAATCCAAGACCCAGCCCCAAAGCTCCGCCGTCCATGGCTTCGTTCAGCATCCCTTCCTGTGCGCGGATTTCTTCTTCCGTCGCCGGGCGTTTATAATCCGTACCCATGGCCTGAAGACGGATCAGCGACTGGCCGGCAACCACCGCCAGATTGGCGCCGGTTCCTACCCTGCGCAGATGATCCAGATATTCCCCATACGTCGTCCAGTCCAGTTCTTCGCCGTAGGCTTCCTTGAACGCTGGACGCATGGCGTCCGCGGGAACGATATACGCTCCGTAAGGATTGATTCCTCCGATGGGTTCCGGATTGACCATGGTAAACGCCTTTTTCTCAGGAAACATGTACAGCCAGTGGTTTTGGATTGGGGCCAGTCCCAGGCCGCAGTGACCTGCGAATTCCGTGGTGATCCCCTGTCCCAGAGAGCTTTCCATATCGGGATACATGGCTGCGGAACAGTCTCCGTGGGAATGCATATTGATAAAACCGGGTGTGACGTACGTTCCGGCGGCGTCGATGATATCCGCAGAAGCAATGTCGCCGGCGAACTCGGGCCGAACCGTCAGGTTCGGGCCGATTGCCACAATGGTATCGCCCTTGATCAGAACATCCGCTTCATATCCGGGCGCTCCGGTACCGTCCACCACGGTTCCGTTTTTGATGAGAATCGTACTCATTCGTACCTCCTACACCATACCTCCGATGCAGGTATATTCGATATTACCGGCCTTCTTCCAGGCTTCTAAGATGATGCGCATGCCGATGGAATCGGAAGCCATGTGGCCGCAGATGATGGCGTTGGCACGGTTATCTTCGCGCAGCTTCTTGACGATATCGCCGTTCATGTGCATCGATACAAAAGTACCGACACC
>JAFUQN010000067.1 GCA_017472365.1 Bacillota bacterium | reverse complement strand
TTTTGACAGCTCTGTCATATTGGGATGTGTCGCAGAGTGATTTCCCAGTTCGTGACCACGCGCTGCAATTTCCTTTACATCCTCCGGATACTTCTGAGCCCAGAAATCCACCAAAAAAAATGTCGTCTTTACACCATACTGGTCCAGCGTATCTAAAATTGCCTTCGTATGTTCATCTCCCCAGGCCGCATCAAAACTGATACTGATTTTTTTATCCGGTCGATCCACAGAATAAATGGGCAACCGCCGCTCGCCTGCGCTGGCGACTCCATTGACCGCCAGACTCGTTAACTGCGTACCGACGATTCCGCTTCCCGCAACGATCAACGCCAATCCCAAAGTCATAATTGCCGCCGCTCCTGGAAAGCTCTTCCCGAATGCCTTGATCATCTTCCACCGCTCGTTCCTTCGCTCCTTCATACACTTATCTCCTTTGCAAAACGTTTGTATCAGTGTATTCGCATCAAAGATAATTCATTCCACGAAAAAAAGGAGCCGTTTTCACGACTCCTCCTTCAACAGATTTCTTATTCTCCTAACAGCAGTTTCACCACATCAGCGGTAGTTTCAGCTAAATAAGTGGCTCCTGCCTTTTCCAGTTCCTCACGGGTACCGTATCCGTACAGAACACCGATGGAATCCAGGCCGTAGGCGCTTGCCCCGGTGATATCGGATCCACGGTCTCCGATCATGATGGCATGTTCTACGTCGGTTACGTCACAGTCATCCAGCACCATCTTAATGATTACATCCTTGTGAACGCGGCTACCGTCCATCGTAGCCGTTCCAAAATACTCAAAGTACTTTCTCAAGTCGAACTTATCCACAACCATGTCAGTATACAGATCCGGCTTCGCTGTTGCCATCAGTAATCTCTTACCGGAAGCTTTCAGTGCATCTAACATTTCATATACACCTTCATAGGGAGTATTTTCAAAAACGCCGGTGGCTGTATAGTATTCTCTGGCGATGGTGACCGCTTCTTCTGCCTTTTCGTCGGAGAATCCGTAGAATCGCTTAAAGGATTCTCGTAAGGGCGGTCCCACAAACTGGCTGGAATCCACATCGCCCTGGGGAATTCCATACTTATCCAATGCATATAAAACGGCATTCGCAATTCCCAAGCCGGAGTCGGTCAAAGTACCGTCCAAATCAAATAAAATTGTGTCGTATTTCTTCATCGTCATTTTTTGTTCCTTCTTTTTCTTTATTTCAAATCCCACATAGAGATCTGCATCACTTTGTTGGATTCCATTTTCTTTTTCACCGGTCGTTCATTGACTTTCAAAGAGCCAAGGAGCAGCTCCCCATTCACGTCATGGCCCTGTCGGGCCGCCTCCAGCCGGCCAACACGGCTGGTTGCATAACAGTAGATACACTCTGCCTGACACGTGTTGTACGCACCGATATCCACACTCTGATAGCACTGACAGTGGGCTCGCTGACTGGGATCCTTCGGAACTTTCATGGGAAGTCCCACGATTTTTGAAATCACCTTCGGATCGATGCAAGATCCCCGGCCGATTCCGAACCTGCTCAAATCCATCGCCTCACTGCAGGTGACAACTTCCAGCCCGTAAAGAGCTGCCGTCCTTCCGATAAAATCAGAAAGTCTCATCATTTCGTCGTGGCTTGCTGCACGCAGCTTCTTTTCCAAAAGTCGTGGATACAGATCCAGAAAACTGATGGTAGCACGCGAGACGTACGGTGCGAATTTCTGACACAGTCTCAGAAACTCTTTTTTATGCCACTTCACCGTCATCTCCTCATTGAAGATGATCGGGTCGTATCGCCACAGGACGCGCTCTTTCCCGATTTGCTGTGAAAGACGGATCAAAGTATCTTCGATTTCTGCCTTATTCCGGACTCCCGGCTCCAAACGTTCGTCATACGGTGTCACCGTGAACTGAAAACAGAATTCAAATCCTCGCTCTTTCAGCTCCGGAAGATGCTTCATCATGGGTTCTGCATCTTTCGTCCAAAAGACGATACAGTCTACCGCAGCCGGATCCAGATCCACACATGTGACCTGCGATGTCTGAAACGGATTTCGAACGCAGACGTGACCGTCGCGTATTCGGTTCATAAACCAATCGCTGTAACAAGCCGGAATATCCGTCCGACGCGATGCCGATATGATCATCCTATCCTCCCAGTTTGAAGTCTCGATACTATTTTACAATGTCCGCCACAAAAAGAAAACCCTCCGCCAACAGGCAGAGGGTAATTTTTCAATTTAAGGATTCAGACCCTTTTTTCTCTGAGCTTCATAGTCTTTCAGACAGTTCACAGCCTGACCGGACATGGGGATCAGAACAATCAGATTGAAGACCGTCATCAGGGCAATACCGAAGTCGCTCAGGTCCCATACGAAGTAGTATGCCGCCAGACCGCCGATGAACAGCATCACGAGGCACAGTACCTTGTACGCAGTCTGAGAAGCCCAGTTGTCACCGAACAGGTACGCCACATTGGAACGTGCGTAGAACAGAACGCCCAGGAAAGTGGAGAAGCAGAAGGTCCACAGAGTCGCTGCAATAAAGTATACACCGAAGGTCCCCAGATGATATTCCATAGCACTCTGAAGCAGAGCCATCCCTTCCAGACCTCCGATCACAGATTCCGGAGCCAGAAGCATCAGAAACGCGGTGCAGCTGCAGATCACGATGGTATCGATAAATACACCGAACGCCTGTAAGATACCAGCCTTTGCGGGATGAGTCACATCCGCAGCAGCTGCTGCACACGGTGCAGAACCGGAACCGGCTTCGTTGGAGAACAGACCCCTCTTGACACCGTTCATCACAACAGCACCCAGACCGCCGCCGGCAACTGCTCTGATGCCGAACGCTTCTTCAAAGATACGGCTGAACACGCCCGGAAGCAGCGCTGCGTTCTTCACAATAATGAAAATGGTAATGAAGAAATAACAGCCAGCCATGATGGGAACCAGAATATCCAGAACCTTTACAGTGGTGTTCTTTCTCAAAACGATCACTGCGGAAACCGCTACCAGCGCGATGGTGGTGTATAACGGCGGAATGTTGAACGCATTTTCAAAAGAAGATGCGACAGAGTTACTGATGACCTGGCTGATGCCGCACCAGCAGAGAAGACCGGACAGCGCGAACAGAATTGCAATGATGGGCTTCTTGTTTCCATTTCCTTTGTTAAAGAAATTATGGATGTAATATGCGGGACCTCCGCGGAAACCGCCGTACAGAGGATCCTTATCCTTGTGGATCTGAGCCAGTGCCCCTTCTGCGAACGCCGTGGAAGAACCCAGGATCGCAGTAATCCACATCCAGAATACAGCACCGGCGCCGCCTGCAGAAACTGCAGCCACAACGCCCATCAGGTTACCCATACCGACACGAGTCGCAGTGGATACGATCAGTGCCTGTAATCCCGACAGAGAGCTGTTGGAATTGGTCTTCTTTTCCAAGGTTACACGAATCATTTCCGGGAATAAACGGATCGGCATGAACTTCAGACGAATGGTGAAGAAAATACCCGCCGGAATCAGCAGTAATACCAGTGTAGAAATTCCCATGGAATTACCACCGGGAAGCGGAATTGTAAACAGATCGCCCCATAATACCCCATGGAGGAAGTAAAATACATTTTTTAATTGTTCCATGACACACTCCTCATCTGTGATTTTTGAATTTTATCGAAAACACAGAATAATATATTGTTTTTATCTAATACATAGTTTATATTAGATAGTATCATTTGTAAAATTGATAATAATGATATTAACAATCTAATTATTCGATTCTATATTTCCCGGGCAATCGGCGCCTACGGCGCCTCTCGTCCCGCGACAGAAGGAGCATAATTCTATGGATATTAAAAATCTGGTCACCTTTATTCAGGTCGCCGAGCTCTCCAGCTTTACCAAAGCCGCCCAGGAGCTGGGTTATTCTCAATCCACCATTTCCTTTCAGATCAAACAGTTGGAACAGGAACTGGATTGTCAGCTCTTTGAACGCATCAACCACACCGTTGCTTTAACGGAACGAGGCCGAGAACTTCTCACTTATGCCCACCAAATCACTCGCTTGGCCGACGATATGATCGATGATGCCCAGGAACAGACCGAAATCCACGGATATATCCGCCTGGCCATGGCCGACTCTCTCTGCAGTTCCCTTCTGGATCACCCCTATGTGGAATTCCGTCAACGCTATCCCGGTATCACGCTCCGTGTCACTACCGCCGGTACCGGTGAAATGCTGCGTCTCATGAACCATAATGAAGCAGATGCCATTCTGACACTGGACAGCCACGTATATAACGCGGACTACGTCATTGTAGGCGAAGAAGAAATCAAGACCTACTTCATCGCTTCTCCCACTCACCCTTTATCAGGCGTTCCCGCCCTCTCTGTCCGCGACCTTCTGGAACAGCCTTTCATCCTCACCGAAAAGGACATGTCCTACCGTCGGCTCTTCGACGAACAGCTGGCTGCTTCCTCCCTGGAAGTCCGCCCTGTTCTGGAAATGGGCCGTACCGACCTGATCTGTAACCTGGTAGAACAAGGGATCGGTATCTCTTTCCTCCCTGAATACGTTGTTAAGGAAAGATTAAATGATGGTCGTTTGATTACACTGAACGTTACTGACATGGATATCCGCGTCTGGAAGCAGCTGATCCACCATCGAGACAAGTGGGTATCTCCACAGCTCAAAGAAGTATTGAAGTACTGTCTGGAACGAGAATTCTAAAAATATTTATAAGGCATACAATATTTCCTTTTCAGCCTGTTTCTTCCCAAACAGAAAGGGGTATCTTAATGGAAATGATTCCACTGTAAAAAATAGGGGGGTGTATGTATGCCATTATTTGAACTGAAATCTCTTTCCAAAGATTTTGATTTGAAGGATCCATCTTTAGACCGCAAGGAATCGAAACGGGTAGAACAGTATCGTGTCAGCGGACGGGCAGTCTATTTCCCGGGCTTTCCAGGGGATCAATATCTTCCGTTTTCGGCTGTGACCTCTGCGCTTTCCAAAAACACTGCCATCAGTGTAAAGGGAACCTGCGGGAAACAGCTTCCTATGGTGCGCCTGCGCCTTTCCTATGATGGAGGCGAGTTCTACAAGGACTTTATGTTTGAACATCAAAAGAATGTGGATAAGGTGTTGGATGCACTTCACGCCTTTGATCCCGATGTACCGATTACCCGGGACACTACACCTTTTGGCAGCTGAAAAATAACGATATAACAAGGGAGCGCTGAGCGCTCCCTTTCGTTGTTTTTGTTATGTTCGATTTATGCCAGATACACAGTCTTACCGCCGGTGATGGTCTGAGCCACGGTCACATCCTTGATCTTGTTGGGATCGATTTCAAAGATATTTTCGTTGAGAACAACTAAGTCGGCTCTCATACCGTTCTTGATCATACCCATATCGTCTTCCTGATAGCAGGACTTAGCAGCATTTACAGTGAACAGCTTCACAGCTTCTTCCACGGTCAGCTTTTCTTCCGGCAGCCATCCGCCTTCCGGAGTTCCATTCTTCTTCTGACGTGTCACCGCGAAGTAGATGTTTTCCATGATGGAGAAGCTTTCCACCGGTGCATCAGAGCCGCCTACAGTCAGGATACCCATGTTATCCATGGTCTTCCATGCGTAAGTGTGCTTCATCCATTCTTCGTCCACGCGTTCCGCCACGATATCCATGTCGGAACCAACGAATACCGGCTGGATGTAGGCGATCACGTCCAGAGCTTCCATTCTGTCCAGAATGTCCTGTCTGGTCAGCTGTGCATGTACGATACCGTGACGGATATCATCGGAAGGATACATTTCCTTTGCCTTTTCGATGGAGTTCAGAGTCACATCCATGGAAGCGTCACCGATGCAGTGAACTGCCACGGGGATGTTGTACGCCTGTGCAGTGATCACAAACTGATCCAGTTCTTCCTGGGTGAACAGTAAAATACCCTGCTTATCAGTTCCCGGATAGGGCTTGGTCAGAGCCGCAGTTCTCGCACCTAAAGAACCGTCTTCGATCAGCTTCAAAGGACCAACACGGAAGAATTCGCCACCCTGGTTGTTTCTGTAGCCAGCTTCCAGATACTTTTCAAATTCTTCGAACTTGATGAACTGGGACTGTTCGTAAACGCGGGCCGGCATCTTACCCTTCTTTTCCAGGTTCTTGAACGCAGCCAGAACCTTTCTCCAGTCAGCGCCGGGAACGGCTCTCAGGTCGTCACTCTGACACATGGTGATCCCTTCTTTCACCAGCTGTTCCAGACCGAAGTGCAGCATTTCTTCCACTTCTTCCACGGTAGGTTCGTTGATGATCTTGTAGAACACCTTAGTAGCAGCTTCCGTAACCACACCGGTTTCCAGGTCGATCAGACGACCCATATCTGCAGCTTCCGGGAAGTTGGCAATCTTATTCACCGCCAGGGTGTTACAAGCCGCAACGTGACCGCAGGAACGAACCAGCATGATAGGAATGTCGTCGCGGATGGCGTCCAGTTCTTCCTTGGTGGGATATCTGCGTTCGTCGGTGAACAGGTCTTCGTTGAAACCACGACCAAAGATCCACTGGCTTTCCGGCTTGTCTTCCAGTCTCTTTTTTACAGAGTCCAGACATTCCTGAACGGAAGTGAACTTGTGCATTGCAATGTTAGAGTTAGTGAAAGAATACGTAGCCAGATGCATGTGAGCTTCATTGAAGCCAGGCAGCATCAGCTTTCCACCCAGATCCACCTTTTCCATTGCTTCAATTTCAGCAGCTTCTTCGTTGGAACCTACGAAACAGATTCTTCCGTCCTTTACACCTACAGCTTCAGCTACAGGCTGGTCTTCATTCATGGTCTTGATCAGACCGTTATAAAAAATTCTGTCTAACATCGATAATCTCCTTTACTTTAATCTTGCAATCACAGCGTCAGCTGCATCAGCGGTATGAGCAGTTCCTCCCAGGTCCGGAGTCAGTCCATCGCCAGCCACCAGTACATCTTCGATGGCAGCCACGATTTTGTCTTCCCATTCGGGATAACCCAGGTGAGTCAGCATCTGTCCAACAGTCCAGATGGTAGCCAGCGGGTTGGAAATTTCCTTCCCGGCAATATCCGGAGCAGAACCGTGGATCGGTTCAAACATGGAAGGGAACTTCTTTTCCGGGTTCAGGTTAGCGCCGGCGGCCAAACCCATGCCGCCGGTGATTGCCGCACCTAAGTCGGTGAGGATATCGCCGAACAGGTTGGAAGTAACCACAACCTGGAATCTCTTGGGATCCTTTACCATGAACATAGATGCAGCGTCTACCAGGTAGGAATAGGTCTTTACATCGGGATAGTCCTTACCCACTTCCTTGAAGATCTGATCCCAGAATACCATGGAGTAATTCAGGGCGTTGGCCTTACTGATGCTGGTCAGAGTCTTACCCTGAGAGCGAGCCAGTTCGTATGCGTAACGGATCACGCGTTCACAGCCGTGACGGGAGAACACGCCATCCTGAATGACAACTTCGCGATCGGTATTCTTGTACAGCCAGCTTCCGCTTCCTGCGTATTCGCCTTCGCTGTTTTCACGAACAAAAATCATGTCGATGTCTTCGTTCTTCACGTCCTTCAGCGGACAGGGAGCGCCCTTCAGAAGCTTTACAGGACGCAGGTTGATGTACTGATCAAAGCCCTTTCGGATTCTCAGTAACAGGTCCCACAGAGAAATGTGGTCGGGAACACCGGGAGCACCAACGGCGCCCAGAATAATGGCATCGTGTTCTGCCAGACGTTCCATACCGTCTTCATCCATCATCTTTCCCTGTTCCAGGTAGTATTCACAACCCCAGGGGAAGTGGGTCACTTCGAACTGGAATCTTCCATCCACCTTGGCAATGTGGTCCAGAACACGTAACCCTTCGCGAACGACTTCGTTGCCCACACCGTCTCCGGGAATGGACGCAATCTTATAAGTAATCATAATGCACCTCTCTATCTCACACCGGCCAAAGCACCGAACAGACGGCTGAATACCTGAGTGTGTGTATCAATAAAATCAAACTTGGATGTATGAATCGGCGGATAATCTGTACCGTTACCGATCCAAATATAAGCGCCGGGTGTATCCTTGGTAAAGTAACCGAAATCCTCGGAAGCTCTCTGGAAATCGGGGCGTTCGTAGAACTTCAGTCCCGCCTTCGCGCAGGCCTCTTCCACACGCTTCGTGGATTCCGGCCAGCTCTTGTTTTCCGGGAAGACGTCGTGATACTCTACGGCAACCCCCAGTCCGAATGTTTCGGCCTGGGCGTTAGCTAGCGCCAGGACTTCGCTTTCCAGCGCCTTCATTTCGTCTTCATACTGACCGCGCAGCGTCAAAAGCAGCTTTCCCTTCGATGCAGAACAGCCAAAGGCACGTTCCCCCACATCCATTTGGATCACCGTGCAGAGAACCAACCCGCGGAAACGAGTCGGATCCAGAAGCTTCGAAATTTCGCTGACGATGTTGCAAACAGCCAGAGCAGGATTCTTCCCGTTTTCCGGCTGACTGGCATGAGCGGGCGTTCCTGTAAAGATGATTTCCAAACCTTCGGAAGCGCACTTGGATGTTCCCGGCTTCACCACAACCAGTTCCTTTTCGAAGTCGGAAGAGTTGTGAGCCGCATACGCTTCATCGATCTTCGCTTCTTTCATCAGAACGGAACATTCTTCCCCACCGGCGCCGATTTCTTCGGCGTGTTGAAAGACAAAATAGATGTTGTTATCCGCACCACGTTCGCTGACTTCCGCCGCAAATCCCGCCAGCGTCGCCATGTGACCGTCATGGCCACATTTGTGGCCCTTTCCAGGAACAATGCTCTTATAGGGAACATCGATATCATCCTCTACGGGAAGCGCATCGATTTCCGTACGGAAGGCAATGTTTTTGGCATCAGGATTATCACTTTTGTACACCGCATAGAACCAACGGCCGCGGTCCACCACCTCAACGCCGGGGGCGTTGGCTGCCAGGAACTCCATTAAGCGGCGCTTGGTTTCCACTTCTTCCAAGGACAATTCCGGGTGGATGTGGAGCTCATGTCTCAGTTCCAC
>JAFUQN010000066.1 GCA_017472365.1 Bacillota bacterium | reverse complement strand
CTACTTTCGCCATAAGTCACTTCTCCTTTCATTTCCTATGGATTTTGTACATTATGGATATTGTAAGTAACGTCGGATCACCAGCCGGTGACGACAGCTTTCCGGAAGTTTAACTCCCGAAAGCCAGTCCGGAATGGCTGCGATGTCACAGGTCACATCCAGCTCTCCCAGACGTTCCTGGATCAGGTCCCAGCCTTCCGTCACAACAGATTCGTCCGTATATTCTCCCATATTGGGATTTCCGATCAGGCGGAAGTCCTTCAGATGGCTGAATTCCTCCACAGCCTCCATCATCGTTTTGATATGATCACTATACAGCGACAACAGCCGGTAGGGACTGACCACGAAGAATACGATGGTATCTTTTCCGTCGAAAAATCCCTCGAACTGACCCATGTTCACCGATCCGATCTCGTTTCCGCCTACGTCCAGGACGTTGATCCCGTCGGGATCCATGAGGCGTTTTTTGATTCCCGGCGGAACGATGGGCGATTCCATGACCTGTTCTCCGAAGACCAGTTCCACACCACCATCTTCCACCGGTTTCCTGGCATCACGGGAACGGAAGCTGGGCTTGGACTGGTCCATGTCAAGTAAGGTCACCCGCCGTTCTTCATATTGTTGTTTCATCGCCAGAGCGCAGTTGATAGCCAGCTCCGTTTTTCCACAGCCGGACTCGCCCACAAAGACGATGTTTCTGGCGCCCTGTACGATCTCCCAGCTCATAGGATACCTCCGCCGGCGTTACGCCAGCTCAGCGTCGATGGCGCGGAGCTTGGCGATTGCCTCCTGGAGGACGTCCATGGAGGTGGCGTAGGACAGTCTCACGAAGCCTTCACCGCTTTCACCGAAGGCGTTTCCGGGGATCATGGCCAGGCGGTGGTTGTCCAACGCGTAATCGCAGAATTCCTGGCTTCCCATTCCGGTCTTGGTGATATTCATGAATACGTAGAATGCACCCTCCGGCATCCGACAGGAGAAATGCTTCATCTTATTGATCTCTTCTACGAAATAGTTTCTTCTCTTTTCGAATTCCTGTCTCATGCGTTCAATGGAACCATCTTCGTCGGTGAGGCAGTTGACACCGGTGTACTGAACGAAGGAGACAGAGCCTGCGGTCATGTAGAAGCCCAGACGATTCATGGGTTCCTGCAGCTCTCTCGGTGCGGCGATGTAGCCGAGGCGCCAGCCGGTCATGGCCATGCTCTTACTCATACCGTTGAAGACGATGGTTCGTTCCTTCATCCCCGGAAGAGAGGCGATACTGATGCACTTGGTGTCACCGTAAACAAGGCGTTCGTAGATTTCGTCGGATACTACCAGAAGGTCATGCTTCTTGGCCAAGTCAGCGATTCCTTGGAGAGATTCCAGATTCATAACGCTTCCGATGGGGTTGGAAGGCGATACAAGGCAGATCATCTTGGTCTTTTCCGTGATCAGGCTTTCGATCTGAGCGATATCCGGCTGGAAGTTGTTTTCTTCTTTCAGCTGATACGGCTTGATCACCGCCTGGGCGATGCGCGGAATCTGGTTATACGTAACGTAGACCGGATCCGGTACCAGAACTTCATCTCCGGGATTCAGGAACGCCATAAATGCGGCAAACATCCCCTGCGAAACCCCTGTGGTGACGCTGATTTCTTCCCAGTCGTAGTCCAGATCGTTTTCTTTCTTCAGTTTCGCTGCAATGGCCTTTTTCAGCGGTTCGATCCCGGTATCTTCTGCATATACGGTGTAGCCCTGATCAATATAGCTCTTACAGGCCTCCTTAATGTATTCCGGTGTGTCGAAGTCCGGCTGACCCAGCGTCAGCGCAGTAACCTTGATCCCCTGGGACATCAGCGCCCAGCATTTCCGGAACATGATGCGGGTGGGGGACGGTTCTAAATACTGTAATCTTTCAGCTTGTTGGAACATATGTAGTCTCCTTTCTCAAATCCTCGATTTTTTGACAAAGAAATTGAATCATGCTATGTTATAGTTACATTATGAATCATCGACTTTACAACAGGTCAAGCGTTGATTTTACTCATTTTTTCAAAAAAAGTATAGTAAGTATACTTTTTCGTTAAGAGGACGTTATGAAGATCGGAGAACTGACAAAAAAATATGGTGTTTCCAGCCAGACCATCCGCTACTATGTGAAGATGGGACTTCTAATTCCAGAAACAAAGGAAAAACAATATGTGTTCAACGAACAGAGCCGTGACGACTTGGAGTTGATTCTTCGTCTAAAGAAATTCGATCTGTCCTTGTCTGACATCCACCGGATCCTGTCGCTGAACCGTATCTCCCATTTCGTCTCCCAGGAGGACCGGAACACCTATCGTTCCATTCTTCACGACCAGCTGTCCAGCATCGAACGCGAAGAAAACCGCCTTCAGGCGGTTGCCGCAGATATCCGCGAGGAACTGCGCCGCCAGCTGGAAACGGAACAAATGTCCATGACCCAGCCAAGAGCCTCCCGCGGAATTTCTCTGAAGTTCTTACCATATTTATATTGTCCCCACTGCAATACTCCGCTGAACATCAGCGATATGCAGATTTCCCAGCTGGAGGTCCAGTCCGCACGGCTGCACTGCGACTGCGGTTACAGTGCCCGCATCGATAATGGGATCCTCTACAGCGACCAGGGCGAAGTTTCTCCCGAGGAAGTCGTAGACGTGGATCGCCGCTTTTACAAGGACTCTCCGCCGCCGGTGATCAACCTTCACCAGAAGTCCTATAATTGGATCACAAAACGGATCCAGCATCTTGATCTGACGGATAAAATCGTCATAGAACCACTGATCAACACCTGCTGTTATCTATTCACCAATATCCATCGACTGGATCCCAAGGCGTTGTATATCATCACCGATAAACATGCCGCACCCATCGAACATTATAAATCTCTGTTCGAGCGTATGGGGCTGGATGTGGATATTCTGTTCATTGTGGATGCATCTCACAAATATCCGCTGAAACAGGGATGTGTGGATCTTTGTATCGACGATACGTCCACTGTGGAATATGCCGCTTACGAAGAAGGGAGTTTGTTCGATACGCTCCTCCCCTATCTCCATCCGCGGACCCACTGGGTGGGCGTCTTCCACTATTTTGATTTGCGTTCCGCTTCGTACCGCCGGTTCCGCGAAAAATTCCCAGGCGCTCAGAAGGTTTGTTACGACCTGACAGAGTTCAACCGAACGATGCGGTCCCATCCGCTGCAGCTGTTAGACGACGAAATCATCGGCTCCGTGGACCACTCCGGCGAAGGGATCGTTACGTTCTCTTTCCACATTCCTGGAGATCCGCTGTCCTGGTACGCCTTCCACTATAAGCTAAATCTTTCAGAATAAGACCGGGCGGCGCAGGCCGCTCTTTCCATAAAGGAGATTCTCATGACTCACACCATCGCAGCCTTTCTCCCAATCACGGTGCTGATGATCGGAGCGCTGAAGACAAAGCGTCTGGCTGAAATGATGTTTTTATCATCGTTTCTGGGCGCTGTTCTTATCCATAAGGAGCGGTTCTTCAGTGGATATATCGATATGATCTACGGAACGCTGGCCAACGAATCCTATCAGTTCGTGTTCATCATCCTGATGTGTTTCGGCGCTACGATCCGGCTGTTTCAGGAATCCGGTTCCATGGCCGGTCTGGCCAACCTT
>JAFUQN010000065.1 GCA_017472365.1 Bacillota bacterium | reverse complement strand
TAACCATGCTGAACTCCTTCGCATACGTATGGCTGGGAATCCTGGTTGTCATTGGTATGATGTCCACCCACGACTATTCCATCGGTAAGAACATTCTGACCTGCGTAGCCACCATCGTTGGTATGGCGTTCATCATGTTCCTGATGATCCTGTTCACCTCCCTGGTTGGTAAGATCGTTATGTTCCTGGTTCAGATCGTGGAAGAAATCAGCTACCGGTTGTAAGTATAACGAGAGATAGGAGAAAAGATATTATGAAGAAAAGCAGAATTCTTTCGGCATTCCTTGCTCTGGTTATGCTCCTGGGTATGTTTACCACCGGTGTTTCCGCCGCGTGGGCTGACAAGGTAGACGAAGATGAAAATCCCATCATCGACTACATGACGCAGGTATACAACAATCCGGACAAGAAGCTGGCCGAAATGATCATGGTAAAAGAAGAAAACGGCTATCAGATGTGGTTTGAAGAATTCACCGGCGAGGTTGCCGTAGTGGATACCGCAAGCGGCCAGACCTTCTTTTCCAACCCCATTGACGTTGCAGCTACCGCCAGCACTTCCGTTGCGGTAAAGGAAGAGCTGCTGTCTCAGGTCGTGATCAACTACCTGGACAACGACGTTTCCAAGGAAATGAATTCCTATAAGGAAGCCGCACTCCGCGGGCAGATCACCCTGAAGAACATCAAGGGCGGTATGCGTGTGGAATACACCCTGGGCGAACAGCAGACCACCCGTCTGGTTCCCCGTCTGATCGAAGTAAGCCGGTTCCAGAGTCTGGTACTGGACTACATCGAAAACGACTGGCTCCGTGAAAAGCTGGAATCCTTCTACACCCTGAAGGACCCCAATGCTCCCGAACTGACAGAACGCGGTATCATCGAAATGCAGTCCAAGTTCCCCATCACCATGGAAATGGCTGTATACGTATGTGACCCCGATATCAAGGCGAGAGAGCTTCGTGAACTGGAAGAGATCATCAAGACCTGGTGTCCTCTGTACACCTACGAAGAACTGGACGCCGACCACAGCATGACCGGTTACGAGGGCGACGATGCTGCTCCCCCGCGTTTCCGTCTGGCTCTGGAAGACAAGATCGTGGACGGCGGCTTTGAAGTCCGTCTGCCTGCAAACGGTATCGAATTCGACGAAGAAGCATATCAGTTCGACACCGTACAGATCCTGCCCTACTTCGGTACCGGCTCCAACACCTACTGCGGGTACACCATGATCCCCGACGGTTCCGGTTCTCTGATCCGTTTCGAGGATGTTAAGGGCATTACCTACAACATCTCCGGTCAGGTTTACGGTGCGGACTATGCGTACCACGAAATCTCCGGACAGCACTCCGAAGTTATGCGCTGGCCTGTATGGGGCGTTGTAACCGACTACGGCGAAATCGCTCCCGAACGGATCACCGCAAAGGCTGCAGGTACGGATACCGCTGCCGCTGCCGAAACCACCACCACCACGACCGCTGCCGCAGACCCCGAAGCCGGTGAACCGATCACCACCACTGTGGGGTACATGGCACTGGTTACCGAAGGTGACTCTCTGGCAACCCTGATGTCCGAACACGGCGGTACTCTGCATCCCTACAATACCGTATATGCAAAGTTCACTCCCCGTCCTTCCGACACCTATAACCTGGCAGACTCCATTTCCGTATCCGGCTCCGCTACCTGGACCGTTACCTCCGAACGGAAGTACACCGAAAGCTACCGGATCCGCTACTTCCTGCTGACTGACCCCGAAGTGGCCGCTGAAAAGGGCGTAAAGGACTACTACGAAGCCTCCTATAACGGCATGGCGCTGGCTCTCCGTGACTACTGGACCGAAACCGGCGTGCTGACCAAGCTGGACAATGTAGAAGACGATATCCCGCTGTTCATCGAATCCTTCGGTGCCATCGAAACACTGGAAAGATTCCTGTCCTTCCCGGTGGAAACAGATACACCTCTGACCACCTTTGAAGATGTTAAGACCATGTACACCGAGCTGACCGAAATGGGGATCCCCAACATTGATTTCCGTCTCACCGGTTATGCAAACGGTACCATGGACTACTACACCTACCCGGCTAAGCTGAAGTGGACCAAGGCTGTGGGCGGCGACGAAGGCTTCACCGATCTCGTTGCATTCGCACAGCAGAACGGCTTCAATGTCTACCCGGAATTCGACTTTGCCTACATGAACTGGTCCGACGCATTTGACGGCGTATATCAGAAGAGAGACGCCATCAAGACCATCGACGACCGTTACACCGTACGCAGAGCATACGACCCGGCAACCCAGTCTTTCGACAGAACATTCGCACTGTGTATCTCTCCCAAGTCCTACGAAATGTTCTATGAAAAGTTCGGACCGGTTTACGCAGCATTCGGCAACCCCAGCATCTCCCTGTCCACCATGGGTACGGATTTGAACTCTGACTTTGATGAAGACGAACCGTACCACCGCGAAGATAACAAGGCCTAC
>JAFUQN010000064.1 GCA_017472365.1 Bacillota bacterium | reverse complement strand
GTTCCCGGTGTCGGTACCATCGGTGGGGCTTACGTTCTTGAAGGTAAGTTACATAGAAACGCACATACCCGTATGGTGAGTGACGGTATCGTAGTTAAAGAAGGTAAGATTTCTTCTCTGAAGAGATTCAAGGACGATGCCAAGGAAGTTGCTCAGGGCTTCGAATGTGGTATCGGTATCGAAAGCTATAACGACATCAAGGAAGGCGATATCATCGAAGCCTTCAAGATGGAAGAAATCGAAAGAAAATAAAAGGAGAACTGTATGGGAAAAGGTTACAGACCCGGCCGGTTAGGTGAAGAGATCCGCAAGGTGACCAGCGACCTGCTGCTGCGGGAACTGAAGGATCCCCGGTTCACAAAGAATATGGTAAGCGTAACAGCTGTCGACGTATCTTCTGACGGCAGCTACGCTACGCTGTACCTGACAGCCTTTGGACTGGGAAAGAACTCTGATCTGTCTCAGGAAGAAAAGGAAGGCATCCTGGATGCATTCCAGAGAGCGAAGGGTAAGATCCGTACGGAAATCGGACGCAAGGTCAAACTGCGCCACGTTCCGGAACTGCTTTTCAAGTTTGACACATCGATGGAATACGGACGTCATATGGAAGAGGTTCTCAGTAAGCTGAACATCCCTAAGGATGACGAACCTTCCGATGACTTCGATGACGAGGATGAAGATGAAGAATAAATTCATAAAGGAGCCGGAACGCATGAAAGAACTGGCTCAATTGGTAAACAGCAGCGATTCCGTCCTGCTGTTTCCTCATTCTAAAATGGACGGTGACGCAGCAGGTTCCTGCGGAGCTTTATGCGCGGCACTGAGAAACCAGGGAAAGAAGGCCTATATCTTCTGCGACGAAGTGGTTCCGGCCAATCTGCAGTTTCTGGTGAAGGATTTCATCACAGATGATCCGGACGTCTTCGACGTTCCCGGGCTCTGCATGGCTGTGGATTGTGGCGAACTGGGACGATTTGCTTCGAGAAATGAAACATTTCTCCGCGGCAACCGCTTAGCTTGTCTCGACCACCACGAAAATGGAGGTCAGTTCGAGGATGCCGTTTGTTATGTGGAACCTTCCAGTGCATCTACAGGAGAACTGATGCTTCAGCTGCTTCTGGAGATGGGCGTGGAGATCACACCGTTCATGGCGGATGCTTTGTACGCAGCCATCACTACCGACACTGGAGATTTCCGATTCAGTAATTCCAAGAAGGAAACCCATGAGGCCGTGGCGATGTTGTATGATTTCGGTTTGGATCACGCAAAGGTGTGTAACGAAATTTATGATAACGAGCGCATGGAAAAGCTGAGAATGCATTCCCTGGCCATTGCCGACATGGAAATGATCGCCGGTGGGAAGGCCAATATCGTCTGTGTAACACAAAACATGCTGGCTGAAAGCGGAGCGGAAATGTGGGAGACCGAAGGTCTCATCGACACGATGCGGACCATCGCCGGCGTGGAAATTTCGGCACTGCTGAAAGAAGATGCACCGGATAAAATCAAGGTCAGCCTGAGAGCGAAGAGCTACGGGGAAGTTCTGACCATTGCCAATGCCTTCGACGGAGGCGGCCATAAGAAAGCTGCCGGTGGTACCATCCGCAAGTCCATCGGTGAAGCAAAGGCGCTGGTGAAAGACGCAATTGAACAGTGGTTCGTTGCGTACGATGTACAGAAACAGGAGGAAATATGAACGCCATCATCAATTTACTGAAGCCGGCGGGAATGTCTTCTCATGATGCTGTGTATCTGCTGAGAAAGCTGACCGGCTTTAAGCATATCGGACATACGGGAACGCTGGATCCCATGGCGGCCGGCGTTTTACCGCTCTGTCTCAACAGCGCGGCTCGTATCAATGAATATCTGGACATGGACCGGAAGACGTATCGCTGTGAAATGATCCTGGGTTTGACCACAGAAACCATGGATATCTGGGGAGATGTGGTGGAAGACCGCAGAGATCAGATCGGCGGAATTACGGAAGATGATATCCGTAAAGCAATGGAACCGATCCACGGTCTGATTTTACAGACACCGCCCAAATATTCTGCTGTCCGCATCGGTGGTCGCAGATTATATGATTACGCCCGCAGCGGTGAGGAAGTCAAGATTCCGAAGCGGCCAGTGGTGATCTACAGCCTGGATTTGGTGAAAGCAGATCTGGAAAAGGGCCGTGTTATGTTCGATGTGGTCTGTTCCAAGGGAACGTACATCCGAAGCATCTGCCACGATGTGGGAGAAACGCTGGGCGTGGGCGCTGCCATGAGCTTCCTTGTCAGAAGCGCTACAGGCGCATTTACGCTGGAAAATGCCGTAACACCGGAACAGCTGCAGGAGGACTGGACAAAGCATGTGATCCCTGCGGATTATCCGCTGCCCCATCTGGGAAAGCTGGAGCTGCGTCAGGGACGCGGTGCGTGGTTTTCCAACGGTGGCTGGTTGATGAAGAGCGATCTGGTGAGCCGTCAGGACCCCGTTGTTCCCGAAAATGTGGATGATGTGATCGAACATCTCGGTATCGATGGAAAGATCCTGAACGCATACCGCGTCTACGAAGACGGCGTGTTCCTGGGGACGGCTCTGTGGAAAGCGGATCAGAAAAAATTTATTGCTGATAAGGTATTCAGACATGAAGGTTTTTAAATGCTTAGATGAAATCAAAGAGATCGGATATACTGCCACAGCTCTCGGAAACTTCGATGGAGTCCATCTCGGCCATCAGGCGCTGATCGCCGAAGCTGTGAAGCAGGCGAAGGAAAAGGGACTGAAAAGTGCCGTGTTCACTTTCTCCAATCATCCGAAAAATGTGATATCCGGAACCAATATGGTGAAGAATATCATTTATAACGATGAAAAAGAAGCGATCCTGGAAGCTATGGGCGTGGATTATCTGTTTTCTCTGGATTATACAAAGGAGTTCGGGGCAATGACGCCGCAGGCGTTTGCTGCGGAGCTTCTGGTGAAACAGTTTTGCGTGAAGCACGTGGTCTGCGGCTTCAATTACCGCTACGGTTATCAGGCCCAGGGAAACCCGCAGACGCTGATCGAGCAGGGCTGTATCATGGGATTTGATGTGTCCGTCATGGACGCTGTATCTCTGGAAGGTTCTGTGGTCAGCAGTACGCTGATCCGGGGGCTGATCGCGCAGGGCGAGATGGAAGAGTGTTCCCGTTATCTGGGACGCAATTATTCCATCGGAGGACAGGTCATCGAGGGCAACCACATTGGCCGTACCATCGGTTTTCCCACCTGCAACATCACGGTGGATGAAACCATGGTGACACCGGCCAGCGGCGTTTATGTGACCCGCTGCAAAGTGGACGGTCAGATGTACCCTGCCATCACTAATGTGGGTTCCAAACCCACTATCGGGTTATATCACAAGAATGTGGAAACCCATCTTCTGGACGTGAAAGCAGATCTGTATGGAAAAGAGATCCGAGTGGAGTTTCTGAAGAAGCTGCGCGATGAGCGGAAATTCGACAACATCGAAGCTCTGACGGAGGAAATCCAGCGCAACTGCGATACGGCCAGAGAGTATCACAAACTGTTGAAAAAACAATAGGTTTGACCGAAAAAATCTCTTTACAAAGCGGGTATCACGTGATATCATAAAGAGGTTGAAAAATTATAAGTATGCCTTTCCCTGAGTTTTGCGACACTCCGACGCATTACCCGGCCAAAGGCGAATGAGAAAAAGGAGAATTAACTATGATTACTAAGGAAATTAAGCAGCAGATCATTGCTGAATACGCTACCAAGGAAGGCGACACCGGTTCCCCCGAAGTTCAGATCGCAGTTCTGACCTACAGAATCAACGACCTGAATGAACATCTGAAGGAACACAAGAAGGACCATCACTCCAGAAGAGGTCTGCTGAAGATGGTAGGTCAGAGAAGAAACATGCTGCACTACCTGAAGGAAAAGGATCTGGAAAGATACAGAACACTGATCGCTCGTCTGGGTCTGAGAAAATAGTTTCGCAACGAAAAGGCGTGGTTTATCCCCGCCTTTTATAAAATCGGGTACGGGGTCGGCTTGAGATTTAGCTCATTGTCCCCAATGGGTTAGCTTGTCAAGCCGTTCCCGGTTACAAGAGAAAAATCTGTAAGAAAGGAAAGGTTTGTTCTAATGAAATACGAAAACTACAGAACATTCAAAACCGCAGTTGGTGGAAGACTGTTACAGGCTGAAATCGGTAAGGTTTGTGAAATGGCTAACGGCCAGGTCATGATGCGTTACGGCGATACCGTTGTTAACGTTACTGCTGTTTGCTCCAAGGAGCCCAGACAGGATATCGACTTCTTCCCCCTGTCCTGCGATTACGAAGAAAAGATGTATGCTGCTGGTAAGATTCCCGGCGGCTTCATTAAGAGAGAAGGTCGTCCCGGTGAAAAGGCGATCCTGAACTCCCGTCTGATGGACCGTCCTCTGCGTCCGCTGTTCCCGAAGGGTTTCTACAACGACGTACAGGTGGTTGCTACCGTAATGAGCGTTGACCCGGATTGTCCGCCTGAAATCGCGGCTATGATCGGTTCTTCCATCGCTCTGTCCATCTCCGACATTCCTTGGGAAGGCCCCACCGGTTCCGTACTGATCGGCCGTATCGGTGACCGTTTCATCGTAAACCCCACCAAGGCTGAAAGAGAAGAAAGCGAAATGCACATGACTGTTGCTGGTACCAAGAACGCTATCATGATGGTAGAAGCTGGTGCTAACGAAGTTCCGGAAGACATCGTTCTGGACGCGATCATGTTCGCTCATGAAGAAATCAAGAACATCGTTGCATGGATCGAAGAAATCGTGGCTGAAGTTGGTAAGCCCAAGAGAGAATGCAACTTATACAAGGCTCCTGCTGACATCGACGAAGCAGTTCGTGAATACGCTACCGCTAAGATGCGTGAAGCGATCCTGACCTACGACAAGCAGGAACGTCTGGACAACATGGATGCTGTTGAAAAGGAAGCGAAGGAACACTTCGCTGAAATCTATCCTGAAAATGCCAAGGACGTTGATGCAGTTCTGTACAACATCACCAAGGAACAGGTTAGAAAGATGATCCTGGATGACGGCGTTCGTCCGGACAACCGTAAGAGAGACGAAATCCGTCCCATCTGGTGTGAAACCAGCGTACTGCCGAGAGCTCACGGTACCGGTCTGTTCAAGAGAGGCCAGACTCAGGTTCTGTCCGTAGCTACTCTGGGCCCCATGGGTGATGCTCAGACTCTGGACGGTATCGGCGACGAAACCGAAAAGCGTTACATGCACCACTACAACTTCCCGCCCTACTCCGTAGGCGAAGCTCGTCCCATGAGAAGCCCCGGCCGTCGTGAAATCGGTCACGGTGCTCTGGCTGAAAGAGCTCTGATCCCCGTACTGCCCAGCGTGGAAGACTTCCCGTATGCGATCCGCGTCGTATCCGAAGTTCTGTCCTCCAACGGTTCCACCTCTCAGGCATCCGTATGCGGAAGCTGCCTGGCTCTGATGGATGCCGGTGTTCCCATCAAGGCTCCTGTAGCTGGTATCGCAATGGGTCTGGTTGAACGCGTTGAAGAAGACGGTTCCTCCAAGATGGCTATCCTGAGCGACATCCAGGGTATGGAAGACTTCCTGGGCGACATGGACTTCAAGGTAGCTGGTACTGCACAGGGTGTTACCGCGATCCAGATGGATATCAAGGTACACGGTCTGTCCAGAGAAATTCTGGAACAGGCTCTGGCTCAGGCTCGTGAAGGCCGTCTCCACATCATGAAGGAAATGCTGGACGAACTGTCTGCTCCCAGACAGGATCTGTCTCCGTATGCACCGAGAATCATCTCCCTGCAGATCGACCCCGACAAGATCAGAACCGTTATCGGACCTGGCGGAAAGACCATCAACAAGATCATCGCAGATACCGGCGTAAAGATCGATATCAACGACGAAGGTCTGGTTTACATCGCTTCTCCCGATATGGACAGTGCAGATGCTGCTGTAAAAGCCATCGAACTGCTGGTTAAGGAAGTGGAAGTTGGCGAAACCTACACCGGTAAGGTAACCCGTCTGATGAACTTCGGCGCATTCGTAGAAGTTCTGCCCGGTAAGGAAGGTCTGTTACACATCTCCAAGATTTCCAAGGAAAGAGTGGAAAAGGTGGAAGACGTTCTGGGCGAAGGCGATATCGTAACCGTAAAGGTAGCTGAAATCGATAACCAGAACAGAATCAACCTGACCAGAAAGGGTCTGGAAGATACTCCGATCATCAAGGCTAACAAGTAATAAGAATACTTTGATCACCTCAGAATCCAATGTTCTGAGGTGATTTTTTATGTGGAAACGAACTGCGGCCCTGACCTTCGGTCTGGCCATCCTTCTGGCAACCGCCTTCGAGGCGGCCGTGGGAAACATTCCCGCGGCCAGCCCGGCGGTCTACGAAGAGGAAGGGACGGTCTTTCGCCAGGTGGATCCCTGCGGCCGGACCGGGATCACTTGTAACGTGGACTGGGGAGAGGAAGAGATTCCGAAGATCTTGAATATATTAAAAGAAAGAGATGTGAAGATCACGTTTTTTGTTAGCGGAAAGTGGGCAGAAAAGAACCCGAAATTGTTACGTCGAATGTACATCGAGGGTCACGAAATCGGAAGTCACGGCTACGGTCACAAGCTCTGTTCGCAGATCAGCGCTGACCAGGTCCGGGAGGAGCTGACGAAGACAGAACAGGCCATCGAGCCGCTGATCGGCGGCGAGAAACTGGGCCTGTTTGCTCCGCCGTCGGGAGATTACGATGCGGAAACGGTGGAAATCTGCAGGGAACTGGGGTATCGGCTGACGCTGTGGTCGGCGGATACCATCGACTGGAGGGAGGGATCGACCGCAGAGGTGATCACGAAGCGAGTCCTGAAAAAGGAACTGGATGGAGGGATCATCCTGATGCATCCCAAGCCGGAAACGGTGAAGGCTCTCCCGGCGATTCTGGATGGGTTGGAAGAAAAAGGGTTACAGCCGGGACGATTATATGACCTTGGAATCTATTGATTTTGCATGGAGAATCCTGTATAATAGTTAGGTCGTTCAAGTCTTTGGAAAGAGGTGCTTTCAGGGCTTGGCGAACTTCAAGGGAAAGTGAGTTTAAAGCACCATGATGATACAGAAAACATTAAACTGTGGGATCCGCATGGCCATGGAAAAGATTCCTTATGTACAGTCCGCGTCCGTGGGGATCTGGGTCAAAGCCGGTTCTGCAGATGAAACTGATAAAAACAACGGGATTTCCCACTATATTGAACACATGCTGTTCAAGGGAACCGATAACCGCACGGCGAAGCAGATTGCCGAGGATGTGGACCGCATCGGCGGAAATATGAACGCATTTACCGGAAAGGAAGCGACTTGTTATTACATCAAGACGCTGGATTCCAATCTGGAAAAGGCCTGTGATATCCTGATCGACATGTTTCTGAACTCCCAGTTCGACGAAGTGGAAATGGACAAAGAACGCATGGTCATCCTGGAAGAAATGAAGATGACTGAGGATACACCGGACGATCTGGTTCACGACATGATGTCGGAACAGGTATTCCAGGGAACTCCGCTGGAACGCCAGATCATCGGTACGGAACAGTCCTTAGCAGGGATCAACCGCGATGATATCATTGACTACATCGGAAAGCAGTACACCCGCGACAGCATTGTGGTGTCTCTGGCCGGCAACTTCGATGAAGAATATATGTGCAACTATTTCGAAGGCCGTCTGTCCAAGCTGACTGCTTCCAAGCCGGCGAGACCTTCCAGCTCCCGGATCTACGTTCCCAAGAAGCAGATCCGCGTGAAGGACGTGGAACAGAGCCACATCTGTCTGGCAGTACCGGGGATCCAGCTGGATAACGATGACTTATATTATCCCATGGTTCTTCTGAACAACATCATGGGCGGAAGCATGAGCTCCCGACTGTTCCAGAACATCCGTGAAGAAAAGGGCCTGGCGTACTCTGTATATTCCGGTCATACCTCTTATATGGATGCCGGGGCATATTTCATCTACGCCGGTGTTAACAGCAACAAAATCAAAGATGCTGTGGATGGAATCGCCTGTGAACTGGAACTGCTGAAGAGAGATGGTGTCACTGCCGACGAACTGGCCATGGCCAAGGAACAGAGTAAGAGCAGCTACATCTTCGGTCTGGAAAACGTAAACAGCCGCATGTTCGCCAACGGTAAGAATATCCTGCTGCTGGGCGAATCCAGAGAACCGCAGAAGGTCCTGGGTGAAATCGATGCCGTTACACTGGATGACATGGTCCGCGCATCGGAACTGATCTGCGACCTGAGCCAGTACTGCGTATCCCTGGTGACCAACCGCGATGTGGATCTGGAGGCGCTGATCAATGGATAAAGTGATCGTAAAAATCAAGAGTGACAGCGGTGTGGTTCCTCAGTATGAGACGGAAGGCGCCGCAGGGATGGACCTGAGAGCCCATCTGGAAGAACCCATGACGCTGGAACCGGGCCAGAGAGCTTTAGTGCCCACGGGATTATATATTGAATTACCGCTGGGATACGAAGCACAGATTCGTGCGCGTTCCGGTCTGGCGATCAAGAAGGGAATCGGTCTCGTCAACGGGATCGGGACCATCGACTGTGACTACCGCGGTGAAATCAAAGTGGCGCTGATCAATTGGGGTCAGGAACCCTTTATTATCAATGACGGCGAGCGTATCGCCCAGATGGTGGTGGCTAAATATGAACGCGTCCAGTGGGAAGTGTCCGCAGAACTGTCGGAGACAGAGCGCGGAGCTGGTGGATTCGGGCATACAGGAGTATAAATAGAAAAGGAAAGATACCACATCACCCATCTGCGTTCCCTCGAGGATGGTCCTCGTCGCAGAGAATGATGGGCTGTTTTTCGCGGAAATCAACGTGATTCGTAACTCGAGCTTCGCTCTCGAACAAACGAATCACGTTTTTGATTTCTGTCGCTCAAACCAATCTCATCATTCTGACTGCTCCTGCGGAGTATCCGCTCGGGAACTGCGATGGGGATGGGGTATCGTTCGATTTCATTGTATGTTATGGTTGAGGAAATACATAAAAGAATGTAGAATATTTTCAAACAAAACTCCAATAAGTGATAGAATTTACTTTGATAAATAATTTTGAAGGATGTTGTTACAAATGTACAAAAGGGCAGTTATAGTAATTGAGAAGTATTGTGATAAAAACGTACTCTTTCCCAAAATTGGTAATTAGTAATGCGAAACACCTATGAAATGTAAAAATGTTCCAATGGGGGGGTAACTTTGAAATTGATGAAAAAGACATATAAGAATTTGGAAGAACTGTATTTGGACAACGAAAAACTAGTCTATACTTTCTTTTTCGATTATTTTAAAGATAAAGAATTGATTTTGGAGTGGTCTCAGAATTTGTGGGTCAAGGTTTGGAAAAACTTTGATAAATTTTGTGACAAAGAGAAAAAAGAAGTACATCGTTATCTTCGGGTCATGGCGCGAAACTTGGTTTCGGATTATTTTCGAGAGGAAAATCGAGAACAAGAGGCTTGGGAAAAGTGGAACCAAGGAGAATGTTTGGAAACTCCTACGCTTGAAAATGAGTCGGAACTATTTTCAAGTCCCCAATTATTGGATTTTCTGATCAAGGCATTAGAAGTTCTTACGGAGACTGAACGGGACTTAGTATACTTAAGTTACGATCAAAAATTGCGCAGTGCAAATATTGGCCAGCTGTTAGGAATATCAGATGGGCTGGTGAGAGTTCGGCTTCAGCGGATTCGGGAGAAGTTAAAGATGGAAGTTGAGAGATTACAGAAGGAGGGAGATACATATGAGTAACAATCTGAACAAAGTAGCTCAGATGATCAGAAGTGAAATCGATCAGGAAATCCTTCAGACAGAAAAAAAATATATCGGAGTTCCGGAAGACTATCATCAGGAAATGCTATCTTTTATTCATAATTTGGAACGTGAAGAAGCGACCGTTGTAATAAATGTGAAAAAGAAGCGAACGAAGTGTTGGGTGAGAGTGGCATCATATCTTCTGGTGGCCTTCATTGGTTTTAATGCGTTGGCAATTACTGCTTCCGCCGCATATCGCCAGCGAGTCTTCTCGTTATTTAAAACAGATGATGGAAAAGGCGTAACCCTTCGTACGGAAGAGGAAACGGAATTACTAGAAGGATGGAGTGGATATTGGTACCCGAAGGATGTTCCGCGAGAATATCGATTGGTAGAAGCAAATCGTAAAAATAAGATCGATTTCCTATGGTTTAAATCAAATAAACGTGAGGATAGTATTCGTATTTTCGTAATGCCTGAGGAGTTTGAATCTACATATGATATTGAGTTTTTGACTTGGGATGAAATGGATGTGGGAGTATATGATGGATATTATATGGTGGATAAACGGTATAATATTCATTACGGAGTCTTTCTGAT
>JAFUQN010000063.1 GCA_017472365.1 Bacillota bacterium | reverse complement strand
ATGGCGTACATGCAGGGAATTCCCTTTGATATGATCCATGCCGCGGCAACCATGGTCTTCCTTTGGTTCTTGGCAGGACCGATGATCGAGAAGCTGGACCGCATCAAAGTGAAATATGGGCTGGTGGAATGAGGCGGAGCTACGGAAATCACAGCGGAGCCGGTTGCCCGGAGGGTTGCAAGAACGGCCTCCTCTGGTATATGATGGAGGTGTCGAATGCAATGTGCTCCCTGAAGATTTGGGGACAAAGAAAGGAAAGTTATCGCTATGAAGCAGTTGTTCAGTATTCCCTATGACAACTATATGATCGACCACTACGGTGGCCCAGAAAGTCTCGAAGCTATGGTGAAGGAGACGGGGTGCGATGGGATCGAATGGGTCTGGGGCGGAGAGCCGGTGACCAGAAAGATGCCGGAGAACATCGTCAATGGGTATCACCTGACATTTTTCAACGACTGGCTGGACTATTACCTGGGAAATACAGCAGCGGTGGAGGAACGGTTCGGGACTGATGGAAAGTGGAAGGAATTCTACCACGGCGAAGGGGCCGAGGATCTGGTGAAGCGTTACCGCTTTGATCTGGAGCAGGCCCTGGCGCTGGAAGCGCCTTACTCGGTGTTCCACGCGTCGGATGTATCCATCGAGGAGACGTATACGTACCGCTGGAACCATACCGACCGTCAGGTCATCGATGCGGTGGTAGATGTAATCAACCGCGTTTACGGGTCGGAGGATCTGGGTGTGGCCCTGCTGATTGAAAATTTATGGTGGCCGGGATTTCGGTTTATCGATCCGGCAGTGACACGGGAAATCCTGGAACGGATCGAATACCCAAATAAGGGAATCATGCTGGATACGGGGCATCTGATGAACAACAACTGGGAATTGAAGACTCAGGAAGAAGCCGTGGATTACGTATTGAAGATGTACCGTGACCACGGGGATCTGGGAAAATACGTGAGAGGGTTCCACTTACACCAGTCGTTGAGCGGGGAATTTGCAAAGGCGACGGCGGGAACGCTTCCGGCAGATCTTCCCAAAGATTACGTGGAGAAGTTCTGTTTTTCTTATGACTATATACAAAAAATCGATACTCATCAGCCGTTTACATCGACAGCGGTGAGAAGGCTGGTGGAAGAAATCCAGCCGGAATGGCTGGTCCATGAACTGTCGGCGAAAAACCGGGAGGAAATGGTGAAGCAGGTGCTGACACAGCGCCGGGCACTGGGTTACGGAGAACCGTAATCGGAAAGGAAATACACATTGCAGGACGACAAAAAGAAGATATATTCCGATGCGGAGCTTTTAGCGTATTTAAAGGAAGCTGCGGATCGGCTGGGTCATTCTCCGGCGCAGAAGGAGCTTCCTCAGGATATGAGGCTCCTGATCAAACAGCGTTTTGGGAAGTGGCCGTATGCATTACAAAAGGCCGGTTTGGCCAAAAGCGCCGGGAAGGACGGCGTCTCCGTGGAGACGATGGAGGAGGACCGTCAGTGCTACGAGGCGGCAATCGCCCGCGTCCGCGGGCTCTCCGAAGAGTTGGGACGGCTTCCGGAAATGGAAGAGCTGGGGGAACTGATTCCATATTTTAAAACGCGCTTTACGACCTGGGCGGAAGTCCTGAAGGCTTCCGGCGTGGATAAAGGCTGGACCCACGAAGAATCCGTGGAAAAGATCGCGCCGTTTTCCAATACGTACTTGAAGGATTTCGGGAAAACCTCGGTGAAGAAAAATTCTTCGGAGGAGTTGTATAAAGTTTTGGATCCCGATGAAAACACCCGTCGTCAGTTGGGTGTGATCCGTCGGACAGCCAAGCGTTTGGGACGTGCACCGCTGAAGAACGAGATTCCCTCCGGGACGTATGGTGAGCTTCTGCGGAAATTGGGGTCATGGAGAAATATTCTGTACCAGATCGATATGGAACCGTTGGGGAAGAACGAGACTGCCGAGATCCGAAGGAAACAAAAGGAACAGCGTAGAAAAGAAAATAAGATAAAAGGAAAGCCGCAGGCATAATGCCTGCGGCTTATTTTATGAAATCACTTTTCTTCAAATCACTTTTCTTCAAATCACTTTTCTTCGAAATCAAAGGGATTCTTTGATGATTAAGGCTTCATAAATCTGCTCCGAGTCATAATCCGGAGCAAAATCTTTTGCGATTTTACAAACCGATTCGACGACAGAGATATCTTCTTCTAATTCATCAGCGATGACAGAGACGGATTTTCCTTTTGAAAGTTTCTTACAAATCTGGTCGATCAAATGCAGAAACTCGCCTTTTTCGATGCCTATCTTCTCTACTTTTTCTAGT
>JAFUQN010000062.1 GCA_017472365.1 Bacillota bacterium | reverse complement strand
ATGGCGACCATGTCGAAGCCGAACTTGTCAGCCAGCTGCTTGGCAACGCTCTTGTAGCCCTCGTGGTTCAGGGTGCCGCCGTAGATGTCGGTAGCCTCGGCCTCGATGCCGAACACGTCCTTGGCGTCCTCCTCGTTGGAGATGCAGACGTTGACGTACTTGCACAGCTCGGTCATAGCCTCACGAGCCTGAGCACGGGTCCACAGCTTGCCGCGGTAGTTCAGGTCACAGGAGACCTTGATGCCCTTGGCCTTGCAGGCCTTGACAGCGTCCAGGCAGATCTCGACCACATTGGCGCCCAGAGCCGGGGTGATACCGGTGAAGTGGAACCATTCCGCACCTTCGAAGATCTTATCCCAGTCGAAGTCGTCACGGCTGGCTTCCTGGATCGCAGAATGAGCTCTGTCATAGATACATACGGAACCTCTCTGAGAAGCACCCTTTTCCAGGAAGTAGATACCGACACGGTCACCGCCGCGGGTGATCATGGAAGTGTCTACGCCGAAATAACGCAGAGAATCTACAGCTGCCTGACCGATGGCGTGCTTCGGCAGCTTGGTGACGTAAGCAACGTCCATACCGTAGTTCGCTAAGGATACGGCAACATTGGCTTCGCCGCCGCCGAATGTGGCCTGCATCTGATCGTTCTGGAAGAAACGGTAGTAACCGTTGGGAGCCAGACGAAGCATGATTTCACCAAATGTAATGATCTTACCCATAATAGGTCTCCTTTCTGATCTATCGCAGTTATTTCTTTACTAAATGAATCGCAAACCCGCCGATCTGTCCTTTGATGTAGATGGCCTTCGTATTTCCCTTATCGTCCGTCTTTTTCGTGGCTTCATCGAATTCCACACCCTGACGTCCCAGATGGTACATGGCTCTGTCCACATTCCAGGTGGCAATGGCCAGATGACCGTTGTCGCCCAGATACGGCTTTTTCATACATTCTACCACAGTTCCCGCGAAAATGCTAGAATTCCCGGGTTTATAATTGAAGCCGAACAGGGCGCAGAGCATCTTCGCCGTCGCTGCAGCTTCTTCCTCATTGGCACAGTTGATGCCCAGATGATGGATGGAAAAGCCCAGCATGGTTTTGACCGCATCTTTACAGATCCGGGTGATTTCTTCCCATTGTTCGTTTTCGATCATTTCTTTCTTGACCATCCAGGTACCGCCGCAGGCGACGATCTGATCGAAGGACAGGTAATCCATCAGGTTCTTGGTATTGACACCGCCGGTGGGCATCCACTTCAGATTTCTGTAGGGGCCCGCCAGAGCCTTCAGCTTGGCAACGCCGCCGTTCTGTTCCGCGGGAAAGAACTTCACCACATCCAGTCCCAGAGCCATAGCCTGTTCCATTTCACCGCCGGTGGCCATACCGGGAAGCATCAGAGCTCCCTTGGACAGACCGTATTTCACCATGTCGGGATTGAAACCGGGGCTGACAATGAACTGAGCACCGGCACCGAGAGCGCGGTCCAGCTGGTCTTTGGTCAGCACCGTTCCGGCGCCCAGAAGCATTTCCGGAACTTCCGCTGCGATGGCCTTCATGGCTTCTTCTGCAGCATCTGTACGGAATGTGACTTCCGCTGCCGGAAGACCACCTTCCACTAAAGCCTTGGCCAGAGGAACTGCCTTGGCCGCATCATCGATGGCAATGACCGGGATAATCCCGATTTGGAAAATTTTCTGAAGAACATCATTCATAATCTGATCCTCCTGACCTCTATTATTACACTCAAAACGTTAGTTATACAAAGTAATCCATCTTCATTATACAACTTGTATACTAGAATTCAAGAACAAAGATTCAAAAAATTGAAAAAGACCGCAAAATGCGGTCTTTCAGTTTCGTGAAATTAAGAAACAGCGGAACGACGGTCCTTCGCTTTGTTTCCGGAATGGCTGCAGATAAACGCCCAGATTTCTTCGTAACGCTTTTCATTGAACTGGGAAATCAGGAAGGAACGGTCCTTAGTAATGTACAGAGCAATGCAGTTGCTCAGACGGAACGCCGCCTTCATATCAGCCCATGTACAGTCAGCCTGTTCTTCTTCGCTGTAAATTTCAAAGCCCTCTTCGGTCAGACTTACGAGGTAGTCGTCGATTACAGCTCCGCGGGGAGCATTGTGCGTATTTCTGCGCATGATGTTCTGGAACGTGGTGTAGAAGAGCACAGGGATCGCAACGGTAAAGATCATGGCGGCGATTGCCAGAAGGTTCATCTGCTTCATGAAGAAAATACCGGCCAGTGCAGCAAATACAGCAGCTCCGAACGCAGGAATCACCCAGCGCTTTCTCAGCATAAAGGTGTCGAACGCAGCGAAATTGCGGTAAATTTCGGGAGTGATCTTGGTCTTGATCGTAAATTTATATTTGTCTTTGTCTTTGATTTTCATGGGGCCTCCTGAATTGTTCCGTATGATTTTTCGCGGAACAGGTAATATAGTCTCTAAGGTATTATAGCGATGAACGGCGCAGTTTGCAAGAATCTTCTTGTGGATTCGCCGGTTTTCGCCGAAGATACCGCAGAGGAGGGATTGCAATGCAAGAGAACCTGTTTCGAACGAAGTTTCCGGCGGCGCTGACGGTGGTGCTGCTGATGACGATCCTGACGGGCTGCGGCGGTGCAGAGGACAGACAGATCGTCCGCATCGGTCATAACCAGGCAGAGGATCACCCGACCAATCTGGGGTTAAAGGCCTTTGAAGAATGGATCGAAGAAGAGCTGGGTGAAACATATGACGTAGAGATCTATCCCAGCGAGCTGTTGGGATCCCAGACTGACATGATCCAGTTGACCCAGACGGGGGCCATCGATTTCTGTGTAGCCAGCAACTCCATTCTGGAGACGTTCTCCGATGACTATACACTGTTCAATTTGCCGTATTTGTTCGGATCGCAGGAAGCGTACCACGCTGCCATGGATGATCCGGACGTGACGGAAGATATTTTCCGGTCCACGAGGGAAGCCGGATTTGAGGCAGTTACCTGGCTGGATGCCGGGACGAGAAATTTCTATACTGTGGGAAAAGCAATTCTGTCCCCGGCCGATCTGAAGGGGCTGAAGATCCGCGTACAACAGTCTCCCACCAATGTGGAAATGATGCGGCTTCTGGGAGGTTCGGCCACGCCTATGGGTTTCGGGGAAGTATATACTTCCCTTCAGTCCGGTGTGATCGACGGAGCGGAAAACAACGAGCTGGCACTGACATCCAACGGACACGGGGATGTCTGTAAACACTTTTCCTACGATATGCATCAGATGATTCCCGATCTTCTGATCGGAAACTGTGCCTTTCTGGACGGACTGTCCGAAACGGAACGTGAGATTTTTGAGGAGGGTTTTCGCCTGGTCAATGAAGTCCAGCGGTATCGGTGGGCCGGTGCCGTAGAGGCGGCCAGAAAGCGGGCGTCCGAGGTCCAGGGTGTACAGTTTTACTATCCCGATGTGGAACCGTTTCGGGAAATCTGCGTTCCGATGCACCGGACGCTGCTGGAGACTGATCCGGAATTGCAGAGCATCTATGACAGGATCATGGAATACAACGCTTTATATCGCGGGGATGAGGAGGAAGGGAGATGAACGCATTTCGAAGAGGATTGACAATGATACTGAACGGTTTTGGAGGACTCAGTTTTCTGGCTATGGTTGTACTGACCTGCTGGCAGGTAGTGACGCGATATATTCTGAAAGCTCCGTCCGCCTGGTCGGAAGAACTGGTGTCCTATCTGTTCGCCTGGATGAGTCTGTGCGGAGCCTGTCTTGTGACGGAAGAGCGGGGCCACATGAATATTCCGGTCCTGGCAGAGCGCGCCGGGCTAAGGATGAAACAGGTGCTGTTGATTTTCGGTGAAGGGATCGCAGTGATATTTTCCGCCGTGATTTTACTGTACGGTGGCTGGAAGATCACCGGTCTGGCCATGGGTCAGATGACATCATCGCTGGGAGTGGCCGTGGGAGTTTTTTACCTGGTCCTGCCGCTGGCCGGCGCAGCAAATATCATCTACGGACTAATGAATATAACGGGTCTCGTGACCGAGGGAGGAAAGGAGGACACATGGCCATTGGAACATTAGGTATCATTCTCGGAGTTCTTTTGGTGCTTTTGGTTCTCGGAGTTCCGATTTCCTATGCAATCGGGATTGCGTCACTTTCTGCGATTCTTCCGATAGTTCCGCCGGAAATCTCCGTGGTAACCGCGGCGCAGCGGACCTTCGTGGGAATGAGTAAATTCAGTCTGACGGCGATTCCTTTCTTCATTCTCGCCGGGAATTTGATGAACCAGGGAGGAATTGCCAAGCGTCTTGTGGACTTTGTTATGGCGCTCCTGGGAAAGCTGCCCGGGGCGCTTTTGGTGACCAATGCCGGGGCAAACGGCCTCTTCGGAGCCATTTCCGGCTCCGCATCGGCCGCTGCGGCTGCCGTTGGGAGCATGGTACGCGAGGGCCAGGAGGAACAGGGATATGATCCGGCGCTCTGCGCCGCTGCTAACGGGGCTTCCGCGCCGTCGGGACTGTTGATCCCGCCGTCCAACGCACTGATCACCTATTCCCTGGCATCGGGAGGTACGTCCGTTGCGGCTCTGTTTTTAGGGGGATATGTACCCGGGGTCTTGTGGGTCGTCTGCTGTATGCTTGTAGGGGTGATCCTCGCCCGGAAACAGGGATATTCCGGAACTCGGAGACGGTTCGACTGGAGGGGGCTGATCCGCGCTGCGGTCCGGGCGCTTCCTGCCCTGTCTCTGATCGTTGTGGTCATTGGCGGGATCGTAGGAGGAATGTTCACCGCCACGGAAGGGTCGGCCATTGCCGTGGTTTATGCGCTGGTTTTAGGAATTTTGTATCGAAATATCACGTTCCACTCCTTTTGGAAGATCGTGACGGACAGCGCAAAGATGAGCGGAATGGTGGTATTCCTGATCGGTGTTTCCAACATTCTCGGCTGGGTCATGGCGTTCACTCAGATTCCACAGGCGGTATCGGATCTTCTGCTGGGGATTACCGATAACCGGTATCTGATCCTCCTGATCATGAATATGATCCTGCTGATCGCCGGAACGTTTATGGATGTGACTCCGGCGATCCTGATATTTACACCGCTCTTTCAGCCGGTGGTGGAATCTTTTGGGATGCACCCTGTCCACTTCGGCCTGATTCTGGTGTATAATCTGTGTATCGGCAATATCACTCCGCCGGTGGGGAATACGCTGTTCGTGGCCATCAAGGTGGGGAACACGACCCTGACGAAGACCATGCCGTATATGCTGCGCTATTATGCGGCGATCCTGGCGGGATTGATGCTGGTCACTTATGTACCGTTTCTGAGTCTGGGCCTGCCCCGGATCGCAGGTCTGATTTAAAATAAGGAGGAACCTCTATGCAAATGACATTCCGCTGGTACGGTGCCGGAAACGACAGCATCACACCAGAACACATCAAGCAGATCCCCGGCGTGACCGGGCTGGTCTGGGCGCTGCATCACAAACAACCGGGCGAGGTCTGGGAAGTGGAAGAAATCGAAGAAGCCAGAAAACAGATCGAAGGCGCCGGATTTCACATGGACGTGGTGGAAAGCGTCAATGTTCACGATGATATTAAAATCGGACTTCCCACCCGCGACAAGTATATTGAAAATTATAAACAGACTCTGCGGAATCTGGCACAGTTCGGAGTCAAGGTAGTCACTTACAATTTTATGCCGGTCTTTGACTGGACGCGGACCGATCTGTTCCATCCCATGGAAGACGGGTCCACGGCATTGTTTTACGAAAAGTCGAAGATCCAGGGAGATTATAAAGAGATGGCGGATTACATCCTGAAAAATCTCCATGGGATGACCTTCCCCGGCTGGGAACCGGAGCGCATGGCAAAGCTGGATGAACTGTTCGAAGCCTACCGCCCTGTGACCAAGGAAAAGCTATGGGAAAACCTGAAATACTTTTTAGAAGCGATCATGCCCACCTGTCACGAGACGGGGATTAAAATGGCGATCCATCAGGACGATCCACCCTGGGACATCTTTGGACTGCCGCGGCTTTTGGTGGATAAAGAATCCATCGGGACCTTTCTGGACATGGTGGATGATGAATATAACTGCCTCTGTCTCTGCTCCGGATCGCTGGGCGCAAATCCGGCCAATAACGTGGCGGATATCATCCGCACGTATCACGACCGCATTGCCTTTGCCCATGTGCGGAATGTAAAGCATTTCGCCAACGGGGACTTTACGGAAGCGTCTCACAGAGACTGCGATGGAGATACGGGGATCCTGGATATCATGAAAGCATATCACGACTGCGGATATCAGGGATACATGCGTCCGGACCACGGCCGTCACCTGTGGGGAGAGCAGTGCCGTCCCGGTTACGGCCTATATGACCGGGCAATGGGGATCATGTATCTGTGGGGATGCTGGGATATGTTGGACAAGACCTGCGGTTCTGCACCCCTCAAACCTTGACGAAGTGTTTAAAATCCTGTAAACTAAAATTAGGACATAGACAGGAGGAAAACCATGCGTTTACCCGAACGACTTCCCCGCGAAACGGGAAGAGATTATGCGCTTCGCACGATCAAGGACAATATCATACGTCTGGAGCTGGCTCCCGGAAGTCAGATCAGTGAGAACGAGCTGGCTGTGGAAATGGGGCTGTCCCGTACACCGGTGCGTGAAGCTCTCATCGAGCTGTCCAGGGTCAAGATCATCGAAACCTACCCGCAGAGAAAAAGCGTGGTATCGCTGATTGACAACGACCTGGTGGAAGAAGCGCGGTTCATGCGCGACGTGCTGGAGTGTGCCGTGGTGGAGCTGGTCTGTGAAAAGGCAACGCTGGAAGACATCGAGCGACTGATGGTCAACGTGAGACTGCAGAATTTCTACATGGATAACTTCTATCCGGACAGCCTGATGGCGCTGGATAATGAATTCCACGACATTCTGTTCGACATTGCGAAAAAATCCCAGGTCCGTTCTCTGATGCAATCCCTCTCCATGCACTTCGACCGCGTCCGCAACATGGCGCTCAGTGCGGTGAAGAGCCAGAAAATCGTCAAGGATCATGAGGATATCGTGACAGCCATCATCAATAAGGATGGAAAGACAGCCAGAGAACTGATGGAAAAGCATCTGAACCGCTATAAGATCGATGCGGTGGAGCTGCGTAACCAGTATCCGGACTATTTCAAATAACAACACAGGGGAACATGCAGCGAAGCATTTTCCCCTTATTTTATATGAGGACGGCGCGATTGCGCTGTGGAAGAAAAGAAAGGTGAGATACATATGAGTTTTGTACCCAGCGTAGATGAAGCACGTGAAATGTTGAAGAAGTTCAATGAGGATGAATTCCATCTGAAGCATGGAGAAATCGTCTCCGGCGTCATGGGATATTTTGCAAAGGAACACGATCCGGAAAACGAAGACTTCTGGAGAGTGGTGGGAATGTTGCATGACCTGGACTTTGAACAGTATCCGGATCAGCATTGCATCAAGCAGCAGGAACTGATGAAGGACCTGGATCTGGATGAACGCATCATTCACAGCACCTGCAGCCACGGTTACGGCCTGACTGTGGATATCAAGCCGGAACACATCATGGAAAAGATTCTGTTCGCCACCGACGAACTGACCGGGCTGATCGGCGCGGTTGCCATCATGAGACCTTCCAAGAGTGTGGACGACCTGGAACTGAAGTCCGTCAAGAAGAAGTTCAAGAACCTGAACTTCGCTGCCGGTTGTTCCCGTGAAGTCATCCAGCAGGGTGCTGAAATGCTGGGCTGGGAACTGGACGACCTGATCAGCCAGACTATTCTGGCCATGAGAAGCCTGAACCCGGAACTGGGAATTTAATGGGAAAACGAATCGCCGGCGCGGTATAGCGCCGGTGTTTTTGCAGGGAGGATACGCCATGCTGATCATAAAAAATGCGAGATTATTGGAACCGCTGACCGAAGGATACGATTTGTCCATGGGTGACATCTGGGTGGAGGGAGCGAAAATCACTGCCATCCGCAGACCGGGAGAACTGCCTCAGGAAAGTGAAGCGATTGTCGAAGCGACGGTGATCGATGCAGAGGGAAAGACCGTCCTTCCGGGACTGATCGATATGCATGCCCATGTGTACATGAAATCCCTGGATATCGAGGGGATGAGAGACCGTGGTCCGGCCGTCAGTGTTTTGAACGCATATCAGTATGCCCGTGAATATCTGAACGCCGGGTATACCACGGTCAGAGACTGCGGCTGTATGTACAATGTGACCGTGGCTCTGGAAGAAGCCAGACGACGGGGAGAGCTGGACGTTCCCCGGCTGATTTCCAGCGGCCGGATTTTAACGCCCACCGAAACCGGAAATGACACTTTCGGAGAACTGTACGCAGAAGCGGACAGCCCCTGGGAAGTGAGAAAGGCTGCCAGAGAACAGTTTAAGCTGAAAAATGATTTTATCAAATACATGGTCACAGGGGCCTTCCTCAATGAAAAGGGAAGTCCGGGTATGGTTATCGCTGCGCCGGACGAGCTGAGAGCGGCGGTGGAAGTGGCGGAGATGAAGGAGAGTTACGTCTGCGGCCATGCCCACAGCGCGGTGGGGATCAAGCGCGCCATCGAAGCGGGCTTCCGCACCATCGAACACGGCGTCTTTCTGGACGATGAATGCATCGAGCTGTTTTTAAAGAAAGATGGTTGTTTCTTAGTTCCTACCGGAGCAATCACTCTGGCCTGCGCCGGTGATACGATGTACATGTCCCAGGATCTGAAGGAAAAAGCAGAACGTTACTTCGATGAAGAACGGGTCAATATCAACAAGGCGTATGAAGCCGGACTGAAACTGGGCTTTGGTTCTGACCTGGATATGGAGAACTTCATGAGTCACGTGGGGTACGAATTCACAGCGCGAACGGACTATTATAACTTCAAGCCCATGGACATTTTATTGCAGGCGACAAAAAACAGCGCAGAAATCATGATGATGGACGATGAAATCGGAACCATCAAGGTTGGAAAAGCTGCTGATTTGGTGATTTGTGACGGAAATCCCGACGAAGATATCCGTGTGATGAACCGTCCTCTGGTTCATGTGATTTCCGGAGGGAAGATCATCCGATAATCCGGAAAGAGGGAGTACATAAAATGCGAGGATCAGAAATCCGTGATTTTACACAAGGAAATATATCAAAACAACTGGTGATCTTTGCGTGGCCGCTGTTCCTGTCCAACCTTCTCCAAGTGGTCTACAATATGGTGGACATGATCGTGGTAGGGAACGTTTTGGGAAAAGTAGGGATTTCCGCGGTGGCCATCGGCGGCGACATCTCCAATCTGATGACATTCGTGGCCATGGGATTTGCCAATGCGGGGCAGGTTCTGATCGCCCGGTATATCGGAGCCGGTCAGAGGGACAGAATCGGGAAATTCGTGGGAACGATGGCATCGTTTCTCATGGTCTGCGCTGTAGTGATCAGCGTCACGGCACTGACGTTTCAATCCACACTGCTGCGTCTGATGAACACACCGGCAGAAAGCTGGGACGGAGCCGTCAGCTACTCTACAATCTGCATGACGGGACTGGTGTTCATCTATGGCTATAATGTGGTCAGCGCCATTCTCCGCGGCATGGGAGATTCGAAGCATCCCTTCATCTTCGTCAGTATCGCAGCAGTGACGAATCTGATTCTGGACGTGGTATTTGTCATCTTTTTGGGCTTTGGACCGGGCGGGGCAGCGCTGGCAACGGTAATCAGTCAGGCCATAAGCTTTTTAGCATGTACTGTATTTCTGATTCAAAACCGCCAGCGTTTTGAACTGAATATGACCCGGCGGGAATTTCTGCGCTGGGATATGGAAATGCTCAGTTCGCTGGTCAAGCTGGGAGTTCCCATGGCAATCAAATCCGCGTCGATCCAGATTTCCAAACTGTTCGTGAATTCCTGGATCAACTCCTACGGTGTGGCCGTATCGGCCTTTGCGGGAATTGCCAATAAGATTTCCAGCATCTCCAACCTGATCTCCAACGCCATGAATACGGCGGGTTCCACCATGGTGGGTCAGAATCTGGCGGCCGGAAAGTTCAGCCGCGTAAAGGAAATCATGCTGAGCATTGCAAAGATCGGACTTTCGATTTCTGCGTTTATTTCGCTGGTGATCATCATCTTTCCGCAGCAGATTTTCGGTCTCTTTACCGACGACGGGGCAGTACTGGAAATCGCCAGAGGCTATATCCCCATCGCGGTGCTGCTGTTCTTCGGCAGTTCCATGCGGGCAATCATGAACGCCCTGCTCAACGGCAGCGGTAATTACAAAATGAATTTCGTGACAGCGATTCTGGACGGAATCATCATGCGCATCGGTCTTTCGGTACTGTTTGGACTGATGCTGGATATGAAGCATTACGGGTTCTGGCTGGGGGATGCGCTGGCCGGATTTACGCCGTTCTTCATCGGTCTGGGATTTTATATGTCCGGCAGCTGGAAAAAATCAAAAGCAGTTGCAGATGACTCCGAAACTTAGTACAATGAATTTGTTGTTAAAAATTTATTTTTTGGAGGAAGTATGTGTATGTTTGAAGAAAAAAGAATGACGGCGCAGGAAGGCGCAAAGCTGGTGCGCTCCGGTGACCGCGTCTACGTAGGGACTGCCAGTTCCTTTGCGTATGAGCTGATGGATGCACTGTGGGAACGTCGCGATGAACTGGAGGACGTGACCATTCTCTGCAGCTTATCTCTGATGAAGTCGAAGATGTTCGGAACGGATGTGGATGAGAGAAATCCGTTCACCATCGAGGTCTTCTTCCTGGGGGCGCAGGAACGAAATGCTCACAAGAAACACGGAATGCCGCTGAATTTCACCTCGTTCCATCTGAGTCAGGTGGACTACTGGTGTCAGGAAATCGGCCGTGCCGATGTCTGCTTCTTTGAAGTATCCCGTCCCGATGAACAGGGCTGGTTCAGTTACGGTCCCTCCGGTGGCTGCGTTTACGATTTCATGGTGGACAAGGCGCGCCACATCGTACTGGAAAGCAACGCCCAGACACCGTATATCGTCGGGCAGCGCTGCAAGATCCACGGATCCCGCGTGGACGGAATCGTGTATACGGACCGCATTGTATCTCCGCTTCCGGCCGATGAAGTAGATGAAGTTTCGCAGAAGATTTCGGAGCTGATCCTGGCGGAAGTTCCCGACGGTGCGACGATCCAGCTGGGTCTCGGTAAAGTTTCCACAGCGGTGGGTTACGGTCTGAAGGACAAGAATGACCTGGGTATTTTCTCGGAACTGCTCAGTGATCCCATGGTACAGCTGATGAAGAACGGAAACGTGACCAACACGAAGAAGGGATACATGGACGGAGTCAGCGTCTTTGCATTCTCCCTGGGACCGAAGGAAATGTATGATTACATGGACAATAATCCGCAGTTCTGGAACGGAACGTTCCCCTTTGTCAATGACACCAGAAATATTGCGAAGAATAAGAATATGATCTCCATCAATTCTGCCATGTCGGTAAATCTGTTCGGCGAAGTTGTCGCAGATTCCATGGGCTTCCATCAGCAGAGCGCTGTAGGCGGTCAGTTGGACTTCGTTAAGGGGGCTCAGATGTCTGAAGGTGGAAAGTCGTTCATTGCCCTGGCTTCTGCGTTCGAGAAGAACGGAAAACTGGAAAGTAAGATTTCCCTGACCTTCCCCATGGGGACCTGCGTCACCACACCGCGTTCGGAAGTGCAGTACGTGGCTACGGAATACGGTTGTGTCAACTTAAAGCGGCTGAACATGAAGGACCGTGTCCGCGCCATGATCAGTCTGGCTCATCCGGCTTTCCGCGACCAGTTGACGGAAGAAGCGAAAACATATCATTTGATTTAATGCAGATCTGGAAAGGGGTTTGCGGGGCTATCGATAATTCGTTGATTGAAAAGCGATATTGTCAGTCATTTGGCGGATAACGAGTCAGGAGATAGAAGGAGATGGAACATGAAGAATTTCAAAATGAAGAAAATCACGGCATTGGTATTGGTCTTGTTGCTGGGAATGACCGCGCTGGCCGGCTGTGGCGGCGGTGATGACGGAGCGGATACGTCATTACAGGATGTATTGGATAAAGGGGTTCTCAGCTGTGCCATCAGTCCGGATTATGCCCCGTACGAATATCTGGATCTGGTCACTGGTGAAGTGAAAGGAAGCGACGTCGTTTTGGTACAATACATCGCAGAACAGCTGGGAGTGAAACTGCAGCTGAAGCAGATGAGTTTTGAATCTTGTCTGGCCGCTGTGGAAAATAACAGCTGTGATATCTCGGCAAGCAACTTATCCTGGACGCCGGAACGTGCTGAAACTATGTGTCTGTCCAGCTATTACAACATGGATTCTTCCATGGCCCAGACCATATTAGTTATGGGCGACAAGGCAGATCAGTTCAAAACTGCAGAGGATTTTAAGGGAATGAAAATTGCGGCGCAGAACGGAACCATCCAGTGGAGTCTGGCCAGCGACCAGATTCCCGACGTGCAGGTTCAGACCATCACCGATATGGGTGAAGGCGTTCTACTGCTGATCGAGGGAAAGGTGGACGGCATGGTGGTCCAGGTGGATGTCGGCGAATCTTACGTGGAAAACTACCCGGATGTTGCGATTCCTGATTTCTTATTTGAAAACGAAGAGGCCGGGAATGTTATCGCCAGCGCCAAGGGTAATGACGCTCTGATCGATAAAATCAGTGAAATCATCAACCAGGTGGAAGAAGACGGGTTATATGCACAGTGGCTGGAAGAAGCCACCGAAGATGCGGCAGCACAGGGGCTGTTGGACTAAAAAGAATACAGAGTGATGGAGAGCGTCCTGCTCTGCGGTAAATCCGCAGCGCCGGACGCTTTTTTGTTTCTATTGAAATAAAACGGAATCACAGGATGGAATGAATAAAATATGAATACACAATCGGCATTGACGAATATTTAACGAAAAAAATCGGAAATATTTGAATAAATATGCTTGACTTATGCATCTCTCAGTGTTATAGTAAGCTCATCGATCGACGATAACGACATTGTCAAAACAAACTAGCTCAACATCAAGTCATAAAATAAAGGAGAGTTCAAAATGAAGAGTTTACAGATGAAGAAGTTATTCGCATTGTTATTGGTTCTGGTATTGGGAATGAGCATGCTGGCCGGCTGTGGCGGCGGTACAGAAGAAGAAAGTGGAAACGGGAATGACGAAGTTGTAGGAGATACTTCCTTACAGGCCATTCTGGATAAAGGTGAAATCACCGTAGCGATTAGCCCAGACTATGCTCCCTATGAATATTTGGATCTGACCACCGGAGAAATCAAAGGAAGCGATATCGAGATGGCGAAGTATATCGCAGATCAGCTGGGAGTGGAACTGAAGATCGACCAGATGAGCTTCGAATCCTGTCTGGCTGCGGCAGAACTGGGAAGTTCCGATTTGGCCATCAGTTCTCTGTCCTGGAGTCCGGAACGTGCAGAAGTCATGGAATTGTCTTCCTACTATAACATGGATACTTCCATCGCCCAGACCATTCTGGTCAAGGCTTCCGAGGTGGATCAGTATAAGACGGCAGAAGATTTTGCAGGAAAGAAAATTGCTGCACAGAACGGTACAACACAGTGGAATCTGACTACTTCGCAGATCGTAGATGTGGAAGCAACTCCGATTTCTCTGATGAACGACGGCGTTATGATGCTGATGGAAAATAAAGTCGACGGTTTGGCTTGTCAGACCGACGTGGCTCAGTCCTTTGCAGAAAATTATGATGAACTGGCGGTTCCTGAATTCCTGTTTGATTTTGAAGAACTGGGAAATGTCGTAGCTACCAAGAAGGGCAATGTAGCTCTGAATGAAAAGATCAGCGAAATCATCGACCAGCTGGAAGCTGACGGACTGTATGCGAAGTGGATTGCAGAAGCCACCGAAGATGCAGCTGCACAGGGCCTGTTAGATTAAGAAAAATATCCGCATTGTTAGTGTAGAAATAAAAACCGCTCCGGAACGAGTTCCGGAGCGGTTTTTGTGTTTGCTTTCATCCATGGATCAGATGGTCCCGATCAGGCCGGCGAATGTCCGGACAGCTTCGTCCATCCGGTCCAGGGGGATTCTTGTGTAATAAAAAATCAGAAGGCGCTGGGATTGTGGGCCGGAGGCTTCACCGGAGGGAGATGCCGCTAAAAGCGGTAAACCTTCCACCGTACCGCGCCGGTACAGCTCTGCCAGCTGAGCTTCCGTGCATTGCGGGAGTTCCAAAAGCATGTGAAGACCGGAGGTGTTGGACAAAACCGTGACCGTATCGCCGCAGTACCGCCGCAGGGCGGCGGTTGCCACCTGGATCTTCTGAGAGTATAAACTGCGGAGTTTCTTGATGTTGGACTGATACAGCCCTTTTTCCATGTAAAGGGCCAACGTCAGCTGTTCCGTCTTGGAACAGGTCTGAGTGTAGGCGGAAAGATGTTCTTCGAAAATCTGCAGCATAGGCATCGGAAGGACCATGTAGCTGATTTTAATGGCTGGAAACAACGTGGAAGAGAATGATCCCAGATATACGACGCGCTGATTGTGATCCAGTCCCTGCAGAGACGGGACGGCGCGGCCGAAGTAACGCAATTCGCTGTTATAGTCGTCTTCGATAATGATGCTGTCATTCTGTTCGGCCCACTCGAGAAGCTCGTAGCACCGGCCCACCGGCATCACAGAGCCGGTAGGGAACTGGTTGGAAGGGCTGACGTAGGCAGTGGAGCGGATGTTGGCCGGCAGATTTTCGATGCGGATCCCGTCTTTCTGTACGGGAACAGTAGTCATTTTGAAACCGCGGTCACGGAAAATGCTGCGGACGGGAAGATAACCCGGTTCTTCGAAAGCTACGTAATCGATGCCCATGTTGGCGAGAATGATGCAGAGAAGACCGGTCAATTGCTGTGTACCGGCACCGATGACGATCTGTTCCGGCTGACAACGGACGCCCCGTGCCTGATAAATGTATTTGGAAATCTCATGACGAAGCGGCGCTTCGCCCCGGAGATCCCCTTCGCTGTAGAGGAAATCCGTATATTCCGTCAGTACACGTGTCATACATTTCTTCCATTTAACGAAATCGAAACAGGCAGGGTCGTAATAACCGGACAGCTGGGTCCGGTCCAGCCCGGAGAGTCCGTTGAAATCTGTTGTTTCGTCGTCCGATGCAGCAAATCTGGAACGGGGGGCTGACTGGAGGTGTTCCGGGTCAATGGCACAGGCGTAGTAGCCGGACTGAGGTTTGGACTGGATATATCCTTCTACGGCCAGCTGATCATAGGCCTGTTCCACGGTGGTGATACTGAGGCGAAGTGTTTTTGAGAGACTGCGCAGAGATGGAAGTTTTTCTCCCGAGCGGATGTCGCCGCAAAGAATGGCGGTGCGGATATGGTCATACAGCTGCAGATACAGCGGTGTGGAAGAAGCCTCGTTGAGGACAGGTGTCAGTGTGTTCATATGGTCCTCCTTTCAAAAACAAACTGTAACTGTTATGAAACACATGATTTTTCGGGGATAAAATCGATAAAAATGAATAAGTGTACTGATAAAAACAATCAAAATTGTATCTTTTGAAGAATACACTTTGCTGTTATTATAATCCATGTCAAAAGGAAATTCAATTCGAAAGGGGATAAAATATGAAAACAAATACAACAGAAAAAACTACATCACTCGTTTTGACCGGGGTAATGACAGCTCTGGTGACGGTCTGCGTCATGGTACTTCCCATTCCCATCCCCATGACCACAGGATATGTTAATTTGGGAGACGGAATGATTTTTCTGGCAGTGCTGCTGCTGGGCTGGAAGTATGGAGCCTTCGCCGGCGGCGTCGGTGCAGCATTGGCTGATATCCTGCTGGGTTCTGCAGCCTGGGCGCCCTGGACGCTGGTAATCAAAGCCGGAATGGCTGTTATCGTTGGATTGTCATTGAAGATGCAGAAAAAAGAAAGCGCGGCGGTATCTGTGGCGGGAATCGGCGGAATGATACTGGCAACCGCTTTCATGGCAGCGGGTTATTACTTTGCGGAAGCGGTCATGTATGGAAACTGGGTGACACCGGTAGTAGGAATCATCTGGAATATACTGCAGGGAGCGGTAGGGATCGTGATTTCCTGCGTACTGACAGCAGCTTTGAAGAAAACGCCGGCACGCAGATACTTCACGAATTAGTAATTTTATAGTATATTACCTAATGGGGAAACTCATTAGGTTTTTTTATTGAGGATAGGAGACATTTATGAAAGCATTGATACTGAGTATATCCACAGGTCAGGGGCACCATGCCACCGGAAAAGCGGTAGCGGATTGCTTCGAACGCATGGGCGTACCGTGTGAAACACTGGATGCGTATGGTTATGTGGAACCGCTGATGCAGAGCCTGATATCCAAAGGGTATCTGATCACCACGAAGCATATTCCCAAGATCACATCAAAAGCATATGACATTATCGTTAAGAAAACGACACCGTCGCCGGAGTACTCACCGCTGCGGATGACTCATACTTATATGGTCATTGAGCTGCAGGAGTATCTGGAGAAATACCAGCCGGATGTAGTGGTTTGTACCCACGTCCTGTCATCGGCAATGATGAGCATTTTAAAAGAAAACGGACAGTACCGCGGACTGGTGGCCGGTATCGTGACAGATTTTACGGTGCATCCTCTGTGGGAAGAAACTGGCTGGATCGATTATTATGTAACGCCCAGCATGCTTTTGGAATATCAGATGAAAAAGAAGGGACTTCCGGCGGAAAAGCTTTTGCCTTTCGGAATCCCCATCCGTCCGGAGTTCTCGGAAAAGAAGGAGAAGCGTGAAGCCCGGAAATTGCTTGGATTGGATCCGGATAAGAATACGTTGCTTCTGATGGGAGGTTCCATGGGATACGGGAAGATCGACAAGACGCTGATCGAAATCGATCATCTGGGAATGGATTTTCAGATTCTGGTGGTCTGCGGAAACAATGATAAAATGTTCCGGAAGATCCATCGCCTGAAGGAGATGCTGACCTGCGACGTTCGGGTGTATGGGTTTGTGGATAATGTGCACGAAATGATGGATGCGGCGGATTGCATCATCACGAAGCCCGGAGGGATCACGTCATCGGAAGCCATGGCAAAAGAGCTGCCGATGATCATGGTAAACCCCATTCCCGGACAGGAAGAGCGCAATGTGGAATTTATGCTGAACAATGGTCTTGCTGTGGCCGTGACGAAGACGTTTCCCATCGAAGAAGCGGTATTCTCATTGTTCCGGCATCCGGAAACCATCGAGCATATGCGAAACACCATTGCTCTGCGCGGAAAGAAGCATGCAGCGGAACGGCTGTGTGAATTCCTGATCCGTAAGGCAAAAGAAAATTGATTAATCAAAAAAAACGACAAAAAACAACGCGAACATGTTAAGAAAGTGTTCGCGATTTTTATTTTTGTGCAATTATTACAAGAAAGTACCATATATATTGTTAGAATTTACAGAAAACTCTTGTCAAAAATTTGACGAAAGAAAGGGTGTGAAGTAAAATTACGGTAATCAATGTGTTGTTGTGTTGTGACAACTTATTAGGAGGACAAAATGGAAAAGAAAAGTACACGTACTGCATATGCGGTAGCCATTGTTGTTATCGTTGTGCTGCTGGGTGCTCTGGCCATGATGTACAAAGACGTGGAAACCGGTTTCGTGGGTACCTGCTGGTCCCTGTTACCGCCCGTTGTGGCTATTGCTCTGGCTCTGATCAGTAAGGAAGTATATTCCTCTCTGTTCGTAGGCTGTCTGGTAGGCGCTCTGCTCTACACAGAATTCTCTCCCTGGGACACCATCGTTCAGCTGGTTGGCGGTGACTACGGTATCGTTACCACCGTATCCGATTCTTACAACATGGGTATCATCGCATTCTTAGTTATGCTGGGTATCATCGTAGACCTGATGAACAAGGGCGGCGGTTCCGCTGCGTTCGGTCGTTGGGCTTCCACCAACGTTAAGTCCCGCTGCGGTGCACAGCTGATGTCCATGCTGCTGGGCTGCCTGATCTTCATCGATGACTATTTCAACTGCCTGACCGTAGGTGCAGTTATGAGACCTGTTACCGAAAGCCATCACATTTCCCGTGCTAAGCTGGCTTACGTAATCGACGCTACCGCTGCTCCGGTCTGCATGATCGCTCCCGTTTCCTCTTGGGCTGCTGCTGTATCCGGTTATGTACAGTCCGATAGTGTAAATGGTATCGAAATGTTCATCAAGCAGATCCCCTATAACTACTACTGCTTACTGACTCTGCTGATGATCGTTGTGATCTCCGTGCTGAACCTGGACTACGGTCCGATGCTGAAGCATGAATACAACGCTCAGGTTAAGGGTGACCTGTTCACCACTCCGGAAAGACCCTTCGCTGGCGACGACGAATATGAACAGCCTGCCAATGGTAAGTCTTCTGTAGCTGACCTGCTGCTGCCCGTTATCGTTCTGATTATCGCATGTATCATTGGTCTGATCTACTCCGGTGGATTCTTCGATCCCGAAGCTGGTGAATCTTATCAGAGTGTTATCAATGCATTCTCCAATGCCGACGCTTCTGTAGCTCTGTCCATCGGTGCTCTGATCGGTCTGATGTTCACCTTCGTTTACTTCTGGGCTCGTAAGGCGATCGGTTTCGAAAAGTCCTTTGAATCCGTTCCCAATGGTTTCATTCAGATGATCGCTCCGATCCTGATCCTGACCTTCGCATGGACCCTGTGCTCCTTCACCAGATACGGTCTGGACTCCGAAAGCTTCGTAGTTGGCGCTCTGGCTGGTGCAGAAGAACTGAAGAAGTTCCTGCCCGCAGTGATCTTCCTGATCGGCTGTGCTATCGGTTTCGCAACAGGTACTTCCTGTGGTACCCTCTGTATCATGGCTCCCATTGTAGTATCCGAATTCAACTATGAT
>JAFUQN010000061.1 GCA_017472365.1 Bacillota bacterium | reverse complement strand
GTGTTCAACAGTTCCAGCAGTGGTCTTAAAATCAGACTGCCGCATATAGAAATAACGATCGTGACCATCGCTCCGAGGCAGATGGTCATGGCCACGGATTTTTTCAGAAGTTTTTCATTTCCGGCACCGAAGCTTCTTGCCGCAACGACTGCCATACCATTTCCAACGCCAAGGCAGAAGCCGACCATTAAATCGCTGATGGACGCACATGCCCCCATGGCCGCCAACGCCTGGTCACCTAAATAATTACCCACGATCATCGTATCTACCATATTGTACATCTGCTGGAAGATACTGGATATAAAAAGAGGGATCGCGAAAATAATCAGGGACCTAATGATAGGCCCCTGAAGAAAGTCTACTTTAAAAAATTTTGAAATGCTATTCATATGTACGTTTGTCTCCTGTTGCTTGTCCCAAAAAAAGAAATAAACCAAAAGACATTGTACTACGAAACCTAAAATTTTCAAGTGGATTTTTATATATACACTCGATGGAAATTTATTCTCCCTCTTTCGAAAACTGCGTGACAGCTAAACATGCCAGTCCAAGTCCTAACATGCCAACCGCCGAGGTTGTTTCGATTTCATTCAAAAATGAAAGCACTGTAACTGCAACGCCCATCGCCAACGCAATCCCCTTTAATGCCAAAGTAATCACTCCAGAGACCTTGTTATCAGCTACATTTTCCTTCGTATCTGCTTTTATCTGCATAAGCTCATCAACCGTCACACCGAAAATTTCAGCAAGTTTAGGAAGCGAATTCACATCCGGAAAAGACAAATCTCGTTCCCATTTTGATACAGCCTTATCTGTAACACCCATTTTTTCAGCAAGTTCAAGTTGTGTCATTCCATTTTTCTTACGCAGTGCTGCAACCATATTTCCAAATGTTTGTTTATTCATTGTTCTTTCGCTCCTTTGATTTGATGATTGCATATTACCATATCCTCCATTCGCTACTCAACCGACAGACAGTTTAGTTTCGTCGACCCCTGGTTTAGTTATATAAATTCGTATTCTTGATTTCAACTTGTTCGACAATTTTCACTTTTGTTAACGTTTGACTTTTCTAACGTTTTTATTTTAGCACAACCATCCCATCATGAAGAATGGCACCCAATCGGATGCCACTCAACAAAATCCCTATTTTATTCCCACGTTTCTCGTAGCAACAACATCACATCCAAGCCCCAGCACGTCCGCGATAACTACATCGCCGATCTGCACCGGCGCTTTCACAGACGCTTTGCGGATCTCCGCCATCACGTCCATGATCTTTGCCTTTGGAATCGGACCTGTCAGGCGCACGCTGACAAGAGGCATCGTACCGCCCTCCAGATTTACGGAAGAAGCAATGTTACGCATCGGATTTTTAATTTCCTGCTCCGCGTAACCGGCTCCTTTCGGACATTTGTTTCCACTCACAGACTGGATCTGGGTGCCCTCATAGACAATTTCCAGCTCACAGCCGTTTGGGCAGAGAATACATGTTAAGGTTCTATTCATCTCTTGTCACCACCTTTACATTCACTCCCGGAACCAGCTTCGCTGCCGGGATTTTGATCTTCTCCATCTCCGCCGGAAGCAGTTTCACATACTTCTTGGAGGTCACCAGTGTTTCTCCCTGATATACGTCCACATAGCGGTCGCGTACCGGCTTTCTCGGACGGAAGGAAAGTGTCACATCTGCGTCACCAGTAATCTTCTGAGGAACGGTATAGCCCACAAGACCAGCGGTTTCCACGCCGATTTCTGCCTGCGGAAGGCCTTCTTTTACAAATTTTGCCACCGCATCAGCCAGTTTTTCCGACTCCAGAGATACAAAATCTACTAAATCATGCACATGGAGCACGTTACCGGCTGCAAAAATTCCCGGCACCGTCGTCTGGCAGAACTCGTCAACGATCGCACCTTTGGTTCTCGGGTCCAGCTCCACGCCAGCCATCAGGGACAGCTCATTCTCCGGAATCAGACCGACAGAAAGAATCAGAGTGTCGCACTCGTACTCTTTTTCCGTACCCGGAATCGGATTCAGCTTTTCGTCCACCTGGCTCACTTCCACTGCCTCCAGGCGATGGTGGCCCTTGATCTTCGTTACAGTATGGCTCAGGTAAAGCGGAATGCCATAGTCATTGAGACACTGTTCGATATTTCTCGGAAGTCCGCTTGGATATGGCTGGATCTCGAACACAGCCTCCACCTTTGCGCCCTCTAAAGTCATACGTCTCGCCATGATCATTCCGATATCGCCGGAACCTAAAATGATCACTTTGCGGCCGACCATTTTGTTCTTTAAATTTATGTAAGTCTGTGCAACACCTGCTGTGAACACTCCGGCCGGGCGCTCGCCAGGAATCGAAAGCGCACCACGGGTTCTCTCACGGCATCCCATGGTCAGGATCACGGCATCTGCCTGGTACTCAAAGAGTCCATCTCTGCTGACAGCAGTTACCTTCTTATCTCCGGTCAGTCCGATCACTGTAGTGTCAGTTTTATATGCAATCCCCAGTTCTTCCACTTCATCGATGAATCGCTGCGCATACTCCGGGCCGGACAATGTCTCGCCAAATCTTGTGAGACCAAATCCATCATGGATACACTGGCGCAAGATTCCGCCCAGTTCATGTTCACGCTCTAAGATCAGAATATCATCCACACCGGCTTTTTTCAGTTTCACAGCCGCAGCCAGACCGCCCGGGCCGCCGCCGATAATCACAACCTGTTTTTTGATCGTATTCATTTATCGCACCTCCCCGGTAAAGATGTAAGAACCGCGACGCTCATAGATCAGTTCTTCCGGTTTGATTCCCTTTTCTTCCATTAAAATCTCTGCAATTCTCGTCTGGCAATAACCGCCCTGGCAGCGTCCCATCATTGCACGGCAGCGATATTTCACACCGGTCATGGTCTTTGCGCCCAGCGGTCCGCGGATCGCAGCGAGTACTTCTGCCTTCGTGATCGTTTCACAGCGGCAGATCACTTCACCATAATCTGGATTTTCCTCGATGAGTTTTGCCTGCTCCTCATGGGATTTGTCGCGGAATGTCACCATTCTCTTGCGGATCGGATTGAAATCCGGATTTTCTTTTAACTCTTCCACTTCACTGATCAGGCGGACAATTTCCTTCGAGATCGGAACTGCACTTGTAAGACCCGGAGACTCGATGCCCACCAGGTTCACTGCATGCGGCGCGATCTCATCCCTGCGCTCGATCACGAAATCATGGAAACCGCCAATGCTCGGCGGATTTAACTTCGGACGGATTCCCGCGAAGTTTCTGATAAAGTATTCTTTCTTTAAATACGGGAAAATCCGGCTGCCATCGTCGATCAGCATGTCCATGATTCCCTTGGTAGCCGCGTAGTTGTCGTTCTCGTCAATATATTCGGTACTCGGTCCCACCATGATATTTCCATCCAGAGTCGGAGTCAGATGAATACCGAGACCACCGGTCTTAATATTCGGCACCGGATAAGCCGGAAGCGGAAGCATATCTCCGATCCGCTTGTCTAAAATATAATATTCGCCACGACACGGATACAGAGTATATTCATCAATTCCCAGCATCGCAGAGACTTTGTCAGAACCAAGACCTGCGCAATTCACCACCCAACGGGTGCGGATCTCTCCGCTGGCAGTCTTTACGGTATAAATTCCCTCTTCATCGCGCTCGATGGCTGTCACTTCACTGTCAAAATAGAACTCGACACCATTATCTGCAGCATTTTCCGCCATACCATATGTAAACTGGAATGGACTTAAAATCGCAGTCGTCGGAGACCACATGGCAAAGTTTCCACCCACATGCGGTGCTTTTTCATCGATGAACGCGCGGTCCACGATCTCAATTCCGACAATTCCGTTCTTTTCGCCCTGTGCTTTTAAACTCTCAAGCTTTGCCCTGTCATCCTCCGTATAACCAACGACCAGTTTTCCGGTCCTCTTATACGGGATATCCAGTTCCGCCGCGATCTGGTCGAATGTACTGTTTCCCTCCACACAATATTTTGCCATACGAGTGCCTGGTTTGTTATTATAACCTGCATGAAGAACCGCTGAGTTTCTGGAGCTGGTCTCCATACAGACATCCGGTCCCTTTTCTACCACCGCAATCTTCAGCTGGTACTTCGACAGTTCTCTCGCCGCCGAACAGCCGACAACGCCGGCACCGATCACCAGCACGTCATACAAATGTGCCATACGCTATTCTCCTTCCTCTGAACAATGATTGATTCATCCGTTTTCACATTGAAATCCAAAACCGTCTCCGCTATAATTTATAATAGCGAACGAGCATGTTAATTCTGATACTATTATACACAACTATAGACGAACAGTAAAAGACTTTTTCAGAATATAACTATAGCCATTTGTGCATACCATGAACGATATTAGGAGAACCATTATGGAAAAGCGTCAATGCGAATATTTCCTTGCGATTGCCCGTGAAAAGAATATTTCGAAAGCTGCCGAAAAACTGTATATCTCACAGCCGTCTCTCAGCAAGTTTTTGATCGGATTAGAAAAAGAACTTGGGAAGCAGCTGTTTGTGCGCAACCGGAACCAGCTTGAAATTACAGAAGCCGGAAAAATTTACCTGCGCTATGCTCGAAAATTCCTGGCCCTGGAAAATAAGTTAAGTGAAGAACTGTCCCTGTGCGGTGCCGCAAAGGAAGAAAAGATCACACTCGGAATTACCCCGTGGATCAACTCCTATATTACCCTTCGGACACTCAACATGTTTTTAGAGGAACATCCACAGATCATGCTCAACATATCGGAAGATTTCGGGCAGAATCTCTTTTCCATGTTCCTGGACGGAACCATTGACCTGGTTTTCTCCAACGTCACTTCGTCCGTCAAAGCGCAGCTGCCCTCTCACTGTACCTATATTCCGGTCATGAAGGACAGACTCCTGATCGTCGTTCCAAAATCCATATCCGAAGCCCACGGAATCTTCGTGTCAGACACCAGCGCGGAACATCCGCATCCATTGTCCGACCTGCCGTTCCATGACTGCCGCGTGATCACAGGAAAGCCACGTCAGCATCTGTATACGATCACCATGGAAATTATGGAAGCATATCATCTGTCGCCTTCCGGAATTGTAGAAAGTCAGAACGTGGACAACTGTCTCAATATGGTAGAATCCGGCCACGGGATCTCCTTTGTATCCGAAATCTACATAAAAAACGGTCCAAAACTGAACCATTCTGACATTTTCTGTATCGATGATGAAACCTTTGATTATACCCGATATGTGATTTGTGATAAAAGAAAAAGCTCTCCTGAAAGGGAGGACTTAATCCGGATCATAAAAGAAATCTGCCGTGAGATCCAATTACGTCCATTATAAATCTCCGTCTTTCCATATCCGTTTGGCTATGGTATACTAATCGAATGACGTCTTTTAGAAAAGGGAGGAATTGATTCATGAACGAACATAATCCAGGTTCTGGTATCAAGAACTGGAAACGAAATTTCTTCACCATATGGACTGGGCAGGCGGTCTCAAAATTTTCAAGTTCTGTCCTGCAGTTTGCGATGATCTGGTATCTGACCGATACCACTGAATCGGCTGCCGTTGTTTCTTTTGCAGTATTTCTGGCATTTTTCCCGCAGGCGATCTTAGGTCCGATCTCCGGTGTTGTGATCGACCGTTATAACCGTAAGCTGATCATGATCCTGTCGGATGTGCTGATCGCGCTGGTCGGTCTCGCCATGGCGATCGCCGGTTATACGGGGACACTGACCACCTGGATGATCCTGCTTGTACTTTTCCTTCGAACCGTCGGTACAGCCTTCCATTCTCCGTGCATGCAGGCGGTAACTCCGCAGATCGTGCCGAGCGAGGAGTTGACCCGCTGTGCAGGTTATTCCCAGGCCCTTACTTCCGTGTCCGATATTTTCAGTCCGGCTGCGGCCGCACTCCTTTATCAGATCTGGAGTCTTGAAACCATTGTTATGCTGGACGTAGCTGGTGCCTTATGCGCCTGCGCGACTCTGGCCATCGCCCGGATTCCGAAACTGGAACGCCGAGAAGAACGTAAAAAAATCAAAATGTCACAGGAAATCATGGAAGGCTTCCATGTTCTGCGCCAGAACAAAGGCATCTTTTATCTCGCCTTGATCACCGGACTTTACACCATCGCTCTGATGCCGGTCAGTGCTCTGTTCCCGCTGATGAGTATGTCCTACTTTGGCGGCACCAGCACGAACGCAAGCATCGTTGAGATTCTTTTCTCGGTCGGATTCATGATGGGGTCATTGGTCCTCAGTGTATGGGGCGGTACGAAAAACCGCGTGTATACCGTATTCGGATCTTACATGTTGATGGCTCTCAGTCTTCTGGCTGCTGGAATGCTCCCGACGTCCGGTTTCTGGTTCTTTGCAGTATGCTGCTGGCTCATCGGTTTTTCCGGTCCGTTTTACTGGGGAACCTATACACCGATCATCCAGACACATTTCCAGGGCGAATACCTTGGACGCGTGCTCACTCTGACCGGATGTTTCCGCTACCTCTTCGGCCCGATCGGACTCGGTGCCGAAAGTATTTTATCAGAACATTTCGGTATCAATTCCTGGTTCATCGTGGGAGGTATTCTGGTTTTGATTTCTGCACTTCTCATTCTGATCATTCCGGAGGTCAGAAAGTGCGATGCACCGGAGACGAAACAGTAAAATTCATAATCTTCAACATCAAAAGGCGCTATCAAAAGACAGCGCCTTTTTAGTCATTTACTGCGACCTTTTCATTCAAACCAATTTATGCTGGAACTTCTACATTTCTTTTCTTATTCCATACTTCATATCGTTCTTTCACCGGCTCTAATCCGATTTTCAGCGCAGCCGACACATCTTCAGCCCCCATTCCATACTCAAATAGGGCTGTTACATTTTCCCATAATAACTCTTTTCGGCCTTCTTTACGGCCTTCTTTACGCCCTTCTATGTGGCCTTCTTTACGTCCCTCTTCGTGGCATTCTTTGCGAAATTCTTCGTAACCTTCATTTCGCCCTTCTTAGT
>JAFUQN010000060.1 GCA_017472365.1 Bacillota bacterium | reverse complement strand
GTGGTGATCCCCTGTCCCAGAGAGCTTTCCATATCGGGATACATGGCTGCGGAACAGTCTCCGTGGGAATGCATATTGATAAAACCGGGTGTGACGTACATTCCGGCGGCGGCGATGATATCCGCAGAAGCGATGTCGCCGGCGAACTCGGGCCGGGCCGTCAGGTCCAGACCGATTGCCGCAATGGTATCGTCCTTGATCAGAACATCTGCTTCATATCCGGGCGCTCCGGTACCGTCCACCACGGTTCCATTTTTGATGAGAATCGTACTCATTCGTACCTCCTACACCATACCTCCGATGCAGGTATATTCGATGTTACCGGCCTTCTTCCAGGCTTCTAAGATGATGCGCATACCGATGGAATCGGAAGCCATATGGCCGCAGATAATGGCGTTGGCACGGTTATCTTCGCGCAGCTTCTTGACGATATCGCCGTTCATGTGCATCGATACAAAAGTACCGACACCGGCGTCAACGTAAGCCTTGACTTCCTCCCATTCCGGGGCAACCCCGCCGGAAAACTCTACGACATACTTTCCCGCATAACTGTCACGGTCACCTACCCAGATCACCGGACGCTGACCGTCGGGAGCATTAGCGAATTCGGGGATCGTCATGATCGCATCCATCAGATCTCCCAGCGTGGGATTTTCTTTCGCTTCGTAGACTTCCTTCAGCTTCGCTTCCACGGTGCGTTCTCCCAGGAGATCTGCAGGTGTGTGAAGTCCCACAAACGGCATTTCCAGAAGCTTCGCAGTCTGACCTGCGCCTTCAAAATTATTGGCATGGAAAGCGATTTCCAAAGCACGCTTTCTGTCAGCCACCACTTTCTGAGCCACGTTCACGGGAACACCGTTTTGTACCATCTTTTTGTAATGGTCTTCACTGACCAGCTCGCCCAGACGACCCATCTTGGAAGTCAGATTGTGATGGCGGAACACGCAGTCATAACCCAGCTGCTTTGCCAGCATGATTTCCGCAGTTCCCATATCGATCCCGGCCAGCACCTTAGTGATGTTTTCTCCCGGAACGGTCAGCTGAGAATCGATGGGCAGTTCATCGTAACCCACCAGATCCAGAGCGATCTTTACCATTTCCTGTGTATTTAAAGCCATAGTATTTATTCGCCGGCAACAACCTGCCGCCGGCGTTCTCCTTTCTGATTACACGTTGTGACAAGCCACCATATGGCCGCCGCCCATATCCCTGAGAATCGGGTCCACTTCTCTGCACTTTTCCGTGGCCAGGGGGCATCGTCCGCAGAAGCGGCATCCCGGCTTCGGATTAATGGGGCTTCCGACTTCGCCGTCCATGTGAATGCGTTCGTGGGTCTTTTCATAATCGGGGTCGGCAACCGGTACTGCAGATAACAGTCCCTTCGTATACGGATGAATCGGATGAGAGTAAACTTCTTCCGTATCACCGTATTCTGCCAGAGTCCCCAGGTACATGACCGCCGTCTGGTCCGCAATGTGGCGCACCATGGACAGGTCGTGGGCAATGAACAGATAGGTCAGCCCCAGTTCTCTCTGGAAGTTCATCAGCATGTTGACCACCTGAGCCTGGATCGATACGTCCAGAGCAGAGATTGCTTCGTCACAAACGATGAATTCCGGATCCAATGCCAGCGCTCTGGCGATACCGACGCGCTGTCTCTGACCACCGGAGAATTCGTGGGGGAAACGGTTTGCGTGGTCCTTGCTGAGTCCTACCATGGTCAGCAGTTCTTCCACGCGTTCTCTTTCTTCTTTTTTGGTTTTACATATTTTATGGATTTCCAGGCCCTCTGCAACGATTTCCCCTACGGTAAAGAAGGGATTCAGCGATGCGTACGGATCCTGGAAAATCATCTGCATTTTTTTGGTCAGTTCTTTGGACTGCGCCTTCGAAACGCGGCTGATGTCATGTCCGTTGAACAGGATCTTACCGCCGTCCGGCTCATAGATCCGCAAAAGTGTACGGCCCACGGTGGTCTTACCACAGCCGGATTCGCCCACCAGACCCAGTGTCTTTCCCTTTTCGATGGAGAACGAAACACCGTCGACAGCTTTCAGTGTCTGGTTTCGCCCAACGTTAAAATATTTTTTCAGCCCTGTAACTTCCAGAAGCTTCTCACTCATCGACCTTCACTCCTTTCTTCAGTGCAGGGATCCCTGCGGGAGGTGTGACCTCCGGAGCTCTTTCATCGTGGAGCCAGCATCTGCTCACATGACCGCCGTCTGTGACAAACTTAGGCGGCTCTTCCTTGAGGCAGGCTTCCATGGCGTATTCACAGCGGGCTGCGAAGGGACAACCGACAGGAGGCGCATACAGATCCGGCGGAGTACCGGGGATCGTATACAGCTCGCTCTTCACGTCCTGGATCATGTTGGGCATAGCTCCCAAAAGACCCCAGGTGTAGGGATGAGAGGGCTGATAGAAAATTTCACGCGCGCTGCCGGCTTCCATGATTTCACCGGCATACATAACCGCAATGCGGTCAGCCATCTGGGCAACTACCCCCAGGTCGTGGGTGATCAGGATAATCGCGGTATCGTACGTTTTCTTTAATTTGTTCATAATATCCAGGATCTGCGCCTGCATCGTCACGTCCAGTGCCGTTGTCGGTTCATCGGCAATGAGGATCTTGGGATTACAGGACAGTGCCATTGCGATCATAACGCGCTGACGCTGACCGCCGGACATGGTGTGGGGGTAATGGCGGAACGCCGCTTCCGGATTGGGGATCCCTACCTGAGCTAGCATATCGATGGCAATTTTCTTTGCTTCTTCCTTGGACACTTTCTGATGGCGCATGATGCCTTCGCACATCTGGTTTCCCACTCGCATGGTGGGATTTAAGCTGGTCATGGAATCCTGGAAAATCATAGCGAATTCTTTTCCGCGGTAGTCTTCCATTTCCTTGTCGGTCAGGAGAGCCAGATCCTTTCCTTCAAACAGGATTTCTCCACTCTTCAGACGGGCCGGCGGCATCGGAAGTAAACGCATCATGGTCTGCATGCTGACAGATTTACCACAGCCGGATTCGCCGACGATGGCCAGCGTTTCTCCCAGGTCCAAATGGAAGCTGATTCCACGGACCGCCTGGACCTCACCGGCATATGTGTCAAATGATACCCGCAGATCGCGGACATCCAGTAAATGTTCTTTCATGTTGTCTTTCCTCCTGAATCAGTCTCTCAGATGCGGATCCAATGCGTCTCTCAGGCAGTTCCCAAACAGGTAGAACGCCAGAATGGTGACACTGATGAATGCGCCGGGGATGAACAGCTGGTAGGGGTACAATCTGTAGAACGATGCCCCCAGCTGGCACAGCTGACCCCAGGAAGTCATGGGAGATGCAACGCCCAGACCGATGAAGCTCAGGTATGCTTCCAGGAAAATTGCGGAAGGGATCGCAGAAGATACACTGACCACCTGCTGACCCAGGATATTCGGTAAAATGTGGCGGAAGATCACGCGGAAGGACGAAGCTCCCTGGGTTTTTGCCGCCAGAACGAATTCACGATTTTTGAACTGTAACATACGTCCGCGGACGACGCGCGCGGAGTCCATCCAGAAGGACATGGCAATTGCCAGTACGATGGCCGCCGGGCCGGAACCGAAGTACAGCATGATCAAAGTTACGTAGATCAGAGACGGAATACATGCACCGATATCGATGATACGCATGATCAACATATCCAGCCAGCCGCCGAAGTAGCCGGCGACACCGCCGAGAACGATCCCGACGATCTGCGGAACGATTGCCCCGCACAGACCAATCAGCAGAGAGATACGGGCGCCTACCCATACTCTGGCCCACAGGTCACGGCCCAGAGAGTCGGTCCCGAACCAATGCTCGCTGCTGGGGGACAGATTTCCCTGTCCCATACTTGTGGTATCATAACCGTACTGACAAACGATTGGAGCAAAAATCGCCATCAGGGAAATGAGGAGGATAAAGGTGAAGCTGACCACAGCCACCTTATCGGAACGGATGCGACGGAATACGTCTTTCCAATAGCTGACGGAAGGTCGAACGATGACGTCTGTCATATCGCGTTCTTTCGGCAGCGGTGTAAAATCTTTCGATGTGATCGCAGACACTTCAGTCACCTCACTTTGTTACACGGATTCGCGGATCCACCAGACCGTAGATCAGGTCGATGATGAAATTCGCGGTTACAACGAAAATAGCTAAGAATACGGTCAGGCCCAGAGTCATGGTGTAGTCCAGGCTTCGTACAGAATTTACGAAATAAGCGCCGATCCCGGGAACGGAATAGATCTGTTCCACAACGAAGGAACCCATCAGGATGGAGACGATTTCCATACCGAGAGAAGGGATCATGGGGATGATAGCGTTTCTGATCTGGTGATTCCAGACGATCTTCCAGGCCGGAAGGCCCTTTGCTTTAGCGGTCTTCACGTAGTCTTCCGTGATGACTTCCAGCATCAAAGTACGCATCAGTCTCGTCTTGGAGGCGATGGAGCCGATTGCCAGGGTAATGGTAGGAAGAATGGTATGTTTCATGCTGGACCAGAGCGCTACCGGTAAAATCTGGAGCTTGATGGCGAAAATATATTGGAGAAGGGAGGCCAGTACGAATACCGGGACGGATACACCCAGTACAGAGAAGGCCACCAGCGAATAGTCGATGGTACGTCCGCGGTTCCGTGCAGCAATGATACCGAACAGGATCCCGATGGGGAAGCTGATCAGGTAGGCCTGAAGACCTAACTGCGCAGACACGGGGAATGTGGAGGCAATGATGCCGTTGACAGACTGACCGGTGTATTTCAGGGAAGAACCGAAGTCACCGTGGAGCAGGTTCTTCATGAAGGTCAGGTACTGTTCGCTTAACGGACCGTTCAGCCCGTAATATTCCATCATACGTTCCTGCATTTCAGGACTTAACAGCTGTTGGGTAGCGAAGGGATTTCCCGGAAGCGTTCTCAGCAGGAAAAAGCAGCAGGTGGCGATGAGCCAGATGGTGATGAGCGATATGAAAAATCGTTTTAAAATATACTTCTTCAAGGGGTTACCTCCTTGTGAGGTCAATTCATGTGATACTACGAATGATGCAATGATAGTGATAAAAGGGAGCGGTAGGATGCCGCTCCCTTTCAAGTACAACTAGCGAATCAATTACTTATTTACAACCAGCTTAGAGAACTGGAAACCGTCGGATACGCCGATTACGAAACCATCAACGTATTCTTTCTTGGCATGTACAGTACCGTTCAGGTGTAACGGAATAATACCTGCGTCGTCAATCATAACCTGAGCAGCCTTCTGAGTCAGTTCAGCCTGCTTTGCGGGATCAACTTCAGCGATTGCATCAGCAACCAGCTGGTCGAATTCAGCGTTTGCCCAAATTCCGGGGTTAGCTTCACCGGTGGAGGTCATAGCCTGTAACAGGTCGGTGGGCTTAACGTCGGTTTCCCAAGTGATCAGGAAGATATCATAGGTCTGTTCGTAGAACTTACCGATAGCGGTACCAATTACGTACTGTTCCAGCTGAACGTCTACGCCCAGGTTCTGCTTCCACTGGTCAGTCAGAGCTTCGCCCAGAGTCTTCTGGATCGCGGTATCCCAGGTAACGATGGTCAGAGCCGGGATTTCGCTTACGTCAGCGTAACCCAGTTCTTCCATAGCCTTAGTCAGGTATTCCTGAGCCTTAGCCACGTCGCCATTGGTGGGGTAGGTTTCGATGGGATATTCGTCAACAAACTTTCCGCCGTTGATACCCGGGAAGTTGGGGTCGATGGGGTTGTTTGCAGCCTTGGTAGCGCTGTCTACAGCCAGACAGGTTGCATCTCTGTCGATGGCATAGCTCAGAGCCTTACGGAAGTTTACGTTACCCATAACCTTGTCAGCGCCTTCGCTGTAGCCGTGAGTGTTCATCCACAGGAACATGAAACCGCCGCCTGCGTTGTCATAACGATAGTCAGCCAGGTGATCGTAGTACTGAGAAGCCATTTCTTCGATGGCGTCAACTTCGCCGTTTTCGAACATAGCAACTTCAGTGTTAGGATCTTCTACTTCTAACAGCTTGATGGTTTCTACCTGGAACTGGTTTTCAGCATCCCAGTAGCTGGGGTTCTTCTGCAGAGTGATGGAGCTTTCCAGGACCCATTCAGTCATGGTGTAACCACCGGAGTACATGATGGTGTCGATGGAGGAACCTAAGTTGTTCACGCCAACACTTTCTACGAATGCCTGATTCAGCGGGTAGATATGTTTACAAGCTACAGTCTGATCGAAACTGGTCAGAGGCTGTTCCAGGGTGAATTCGATGGTCTTTTCGTCGATAACCTTAACGCCTACTTCTTCCCAAGCAACTTCACCGTTCATGAACTTTTCTGCGTTCTTGATCATTGTCCAGGAGCTAGCCTGCGGAGAACCCATACCGGGGTCTAACAGACATTTTACACCGTAAGCATAATCAGCAGCGGTCAGAGCTTCGCCGTTGGACCATACCAGACCATCTCTCAGATGGAAAGTCCATACGGTAGCATCTTCGCTCATTTCATAGCTTTCAGCTGCATCCTTTTCAACCTGTCCGTCATAATAACGAACCAACTGAGCCTGTAACAAATACAGAACGTTATGGTCGTTGGAAGCCTGAGTCATAACAGAATTCAGGGTAACAACACCATTGTAAGCCATGGTGAATGTATCGGAAGTGGTACCTTCTGCTTCACCGCCACCGGTGGTTCCGCATCCAGCCAGCATACCGATGACCATGATCATAGCCAGTAATAATGCAAGTGCTTTCTTCATAATGTGTTCCTTCTTTCCTACTTTTCGCTACTTGTAATTTATATCAGTGCACAGATACGCTGCACACATGACATCTTCGATAGCCAGTCCGAGAGCATCGAACAGTGTGATTTCTTCTTCGCTCTGTCTGGCGGGAGCTTTCCCAAGCAGGACCTCTCCGACGGAGCCGACGATGTGGCTTTCATCGATGAGACCTTCACTGACCGGGATCAGATATTCGCCGCATTCCTTTTTCATGGCTTCTGTCTGATCGGAGTACAGTCTCGCCGCGGCAACCAGCTCGCTGGTCACTTCGCGGGTATTGGGAGTGAATGTACCGACAGCATTGATGTGGGCGCCGGCCTTGATCCATTCCTTTTTTAAATACGGATCCTTACTGGGTGTTACCGTGCAGATGATATCTGCATCTCTGACACAGTCCTCTGCATCCTTGGCCACTCTGACGGGAATTCCGTACTTTTCACTCATTTCTGCAGCATACTTCTTCGCCGCTTCTTCCCTCATATCGTATACCGATACCTCTGTGATGTCTCTGATACAGGTAATGGCAGCCAGATGGCTTCGTCCCTGTGCTCCGGCGCCGATGATTGCCAGTTTATGGGCATCCTTTCTCGCCAGTACATCGGTGGCAACGGCGCTGACCGCGCCGGTCCGGATTTCGGTGATCACCGTGGCATCCGCCATACCGGCAAACACTCCGTGTTTCGACTCGAACATCATAACATAACCGATATGAGAAGGATATTCCGTTCCCATGTTCTGCGGGAATGCGCTGAGGACTTTGGCTCCGAAGTAAGTATGTTCTCCCAGGTACGCCGGCATAAAACCGAACTTTTCACCGTGGGGCAGCATTACAATGCTTCTCAGAGGCTGACTGGCCTGTCCGGATTCCAGATCCATGAACGCTTTCCGCATCAGATCGATGCATACCGGCATCGTCAGTCGTTCTCTCGCTTCCTGCGCTTCTACGATTCTCATGATATAACTCTCCTTTATTCCTAGATGTTTTCTAATTCGTTCAGATAGTTATAAATGGTATATTTACTGACTCCCATGCGCTCTGCAACGTAGGGGACGCTTCTCTGCAGATTGAACACACCTTTTTCTTTCAGCAGCTTCACCAGCATCAGACGTTCGCCCTTCTTCATCTTTTCCAGCGGCCGGTTCACCATTTCCAAACAGCTGTCGAAGATTTTTTCCACATTGGTATGTTCCTTTTCTTCGATGCTGTCCAGAAGATCACCTTCCACATTGGTCATATGCTTCAGGATCCCCCGCATCTGTTCCATGACGGTGATATCGAAGTTGATTCCCAAAGCGTAGTGATAATCTTCACCCCGCAGATGATACGTGGAAGACTTGATCTGCCGTCCCGACGGACCGAGGACCATCTGGTTCTGATAGTCAAAATCCAGATTCTGCTGCGTTTCTTCCTCAAGCGCAGTGTCCTTTCCGAAGATACTGGTGGTAGATCCCGCCTTACGTCCGGTCACGTGACCGTTGTAAACTGCCAGATTCTTGATCCGCTGTCCATTCATTTCGTGAATGATCGTTTCACAATTGGGTCCGAACATCAGAGCCAATCCTTCTGCGACTTTGCATAAAAAGTCATAAGCTTCGTCCTTTTTCATCGTTTTATACACTTTCACAACACAATTTTGAAATGATATATTACGAGGATATCACATTTCAACAGATTGTCAATATTTTTTAAACTTTTTATGGACGAAATATTGATTTTTTGTTGAACTCTCTCAGTTGAAATTTTTGTCGATTCTTGTCGAATTCTGAAAAAACTTGTCATCAAAAAAAGCTTGCGGGATTTTTCGTTTCATTATATGATATATATGTTATGCGAAAAGTTCGCCTATTTCATATGCGCTCGTAGCCCAGCTGGATAGAGCGTCAGACTCCGACTCTGAAGGCCGCAGGTTCGAATCCTGTCGGGCGCACCATAAAAAGGATCATCGATCGATGATCCTTTTTGATTGCCGCAATGGAAAAGCGCTGTTAAAAACAGCGCTTTTGTTGTTTCTTAAATAATTTCCATGATTTCGCCGGCTGCAATGATCCGCCGTCCTTCTGCCTGGAATTCCTCTGCAAGGGCCTGGTCAAACAGACCACCGGGTTTGACGTGGTAGGGAATACTACATTTCGCTCCCACCAGTTTCGCACATTTCGACGCTTCCGCTCTATCCATATTGTAGATTCCGTCACAGCAGAAAAATGCATAATCCAACTTCCGCTCCGCAAATGTTGCCATCTGCTTCGTCGTGGAGGAATCTCCCGTAAAATAGACCGCCTTTCCATTGGAGAACGTCAGAATATATCCGACACCTTCTCCGATCGGATGATTCTTGTTCTCGGCTTCCACCGCTTCTACTTTTACATATCCCAAATCATAGCTTTGGTAGTTTCCATCCTGATTTGCGTCCTGATACGTGATCACTATACAACTATCAGATCTGTTTTCGATCAGTTCCAGCTTTGTGTGATCATAATGTCCATGAGTTACCAGGATCAAATCCGCCGTCAGATCATATCCTTCCCCCGCATAAGGATCCAGATAAATGACCTTTTCCTCCGGAGTCTCGATCCGGACACTTCCATGTCCCTGATAAAAAAGTTTCGGTCCAATCATCGCAGTTTCCTCTTTAAGACTATTCCATTTCCCCGATTTTATCCCGCAGATTATTCGAAATCAGTTCCAGCGACCGATAGAACACCTCACGGTCTTCTTCCGTCAAGCCGTCTCCGCCGGATTCGACCCAGCGTTCGATCATCGCATCGATGTGACTGGCCACTGTCTTTCCGGCCGCTGTCAGCCGGAGCCGTGAACGGTACTTCTTTTCTTCAGACTCGATATACCCTTGTTCCGCCAAAGATGCCAGCGACCGCGATACCGCCGCCTTATCTTCCGCGCAGAGCTGGCTGAGCTGTGCCGCTGTCAGTCCTTCCGGATGATTATGCAGAAAGAACAGGCACATGGCATGAGCTCCTTTGAGTCCAAATTCCGTCATTTCCACGGATTTGATCTTCTGTATGTACTTGTAACAGACGGAAATCCCCGTCACAAATGCCTGAAAACGTTCCTGCGTCATGTTTAGTCTCCAATGGTATTTCTCAGAACGCCGATGCCCTCGATTTCACATTCGATCACATCGCCCTTCTTCATAAATCTGGGAGGTACAAAACCCATACCTACACCGCCGGGTGTTCCGGTGGCAATGATCGTACCGGCTTTCAAAGTCATCCCCTGGGTCAGTTCTTCGATCATGTACGGGATATCCGTGATCAGCAGTTCGGTATTGCTGTCCTGACGCACTTCACCGTTGAGACGGCTCATGATCTTCAGCTTACCGGGATCCGGAATATCCTGCTTTGTAACGATGCAGGGACCCAGCGGAGTAAAACCGTCCAGGCTCTTTCCAAAGTACCACTGCTTATGACGGGTCTGTAAGTTTCTCGCACTGACGTCGTTCATGATGGTGTAACCCATGACATAATCCAGTGCTTCTTCTCTTTTAACATTCTTTGCATCTTTTCCAATGATCACAGCCAGTTCCACTTCGTAGTCCAGTCCGTCTACCAGGCCTTCATACGCCGGAACGATTCCTTCCGGTGCAGTACATTCATTGACACGCTTTGCAAAGTATACCGCAAACTCTCTCTTTCCGTCGAATTCCAGAGCCTTAAAGCGGGCAGATTCTTCTGCATGAGCCATGTAGTTGATCCCCAGACAAACGATATCCTGAGCCGGACGCGGAATCGGCGCACAGAGAATCACATCGGACACCTCCATGCCTTCGCTGCATTCGTTGACCTGCTTTTCCAACAGTTCCCATTCAGCATCCTTCATCTTCTCGATCATTTCCTGGACCGTCTTGTATTCCATTCCGAAATTGGACAACGGATGAATGAACTTTCCAGCGGAATCACCCACACCAACCAGTTCCTTTCCGGTTTTTTCTGTTTTATACGTATACACTCTCATATGTCGTCCTCCTGTTGTTCTCCTGCAAACTCATATAAAAATCTCATTCCAGGGTCTTTATTTCCACTGCGGAACGAGGTTTTGCCATAGTTTTATTTTTCCACATTTTCGTCTCGACTGCAACGAATTTTTTTCGAAAATATTTCCGAAAATTCCTCACAATTCTATTGTATTTTCAGGCCAGTTTGCTATAATGTTCGTACCGTTTTAGTATACCAAAACGGAAACTTATTATGGGATCGATAGAATAACACCCTCCGGGCATATCCCCATAGAAAAGGAAGGAGACTGGTATATGTTTAAATTCTTTGGGCAGATGAAAGGCGGTCGCGGATCGCTGATCACCGTGCTTTGTATCATGGTTGTAGCTGTAACCTTCAGCTATTTTCTGCCGGCCGACTCGGCAGACTACGGCGTTGCGTCTCTGGCTCCCGCGATTTTCCTGGTAGTCTACATCTTTATGACGAAACGTATTCTGGAAGCCCTGATTCTGGCTTCCCTGGTTGGTTTCATTATGGTATCGAGACCGGACACGATGACGGGCATTGGCTCCTTCTCGGAATGGTTCATCGCTACTGTAACTGCCTTCAGTGAAAATTTATTAGAAGTTATGCTGGATCCCGATACCCCTTGGCTGATCATCGTATGCGGCCTGATGGGAAGTATCGTTGCGTTGATCGAACGAACCGGTGGTTCCTTCGCTTTTGCCGAATGGCTCGGTAAGTTCGCCAAGACCAGAAAGTCCGCACTGATGTGCACCTACGTTCTGGGTTGGACAATCTTCATTGATGACTACCTCAACGCTTTGACTGTAGGTTCCTGCATGGCCCCGTTAACCGACAAACACAAAGTTCCCAGAGAATTTCTGGCATATGTCGTCGACTCTACAGCCGCTCCCGACTGTACGCTGATCCCCATCTCCACATGGGCGGTCTTCTGTGCAAGAATTCTGGAAGAAAACGGCTGGGCTCCTGCCGGAGAAGGTTTATTCTACTTTATTAAAACAATTCCGTTCAACTTCTACGGCTGGATCGCTCTGATCATGGTTCCGCTCCTCATTCTGGGCGTGATTCCTCAGTACGGTCCCATGAAGAAAGCGGAAGAACGCGTTAAGAACGGTGGCCCTCTGGCTCCTCCGGGATCTGAAAAGATCAGTATCCACAACGCAGAATCCATGGAACTCCCCGATAATCCGAAGCTGATGAACCTGTTCATCCCCATCGGTGTTCTGATCGGTTCCACCGTCTACTTTGACATCGACATGTCCATGGGTGTTCTGTTCACTCTGGGCTTCATGTTCGTCTTCTACCTGGCTCAGGGACTGATGTCCGCAGAAGAATTCACCGACCTGTGCATGAAGGGTCTGGAAAACATGATGATGCCTCTGATGCTGATGGTTCTGGCGTTCCTGTTCGCAAGAGTGAACGATGCCATCCACTTCACCGAATTCGTCATCAATTCTGCTACCGAATTCATGTCGCCGCAGCTGATGCCGCTGATCGTGTTCCTGCTTCTGGGCTTCACCGAATTCATCACCGGAACCAACTGGGGTATGTACATCATCGCACTGCCCATCGTTATTCCTCTGGCCATGAACCTAGATGCCAACGTTGCGCTCTGCGTAGCTGCGGTTCTGTCCGCCGGCGTATTCGGAAGCCACGTATGCTTATACTCCGACGCCACCGTTATTTCGTCCGCTGCCTGCGGCTGTGACAACTTCCGTCACTCCATCACTCAGGCTCCCTACGGATTGACCGGCGCAGCAGTTGCCGCCCTGCTCTTCCTGGGCTGCGGATTCCTGTTCGGCTAGGATTCAAAAAGTTCACAAGCGACTGTGTTTTCACAGTCGCTTTTTTATTCTCTTTCTTTTCACTCCGGCAATCACCCGCTCCGCGGCCTCCCCGCCAGCGTCAGATCATCTCCGCCAGCGCGCCCAACATGGTATCGATGTCCTCGATCGTATTGTAGAAATGAGGCGCGATGCGGACGAAACCGTCCCGGTAGGCGAAATAGATCTTTCTCTTCGCCATTTCCGTTTCGATTTCCGCACCTTTTTCGTGCTGAAAGCTGATGATTCCCGCCTTAGCATTTCTCGGTGTTAAAACGTCAATTCCAAGCTTTCTGAGACCATCCATAAGGTGATCCGTCAGAGCTGATACCTGGTCATAGACCTTGTCCCAGCCAACCTCTTCAAAATAGTCCAGCGCACCGTCCAAAGTCCAAAGCGTTGGATAGTTGGGCGTTCCGTACTGCATCCTTGCCCCGCCGTAACCACAGTAAGCCGGATCCAGATCATCCAAAGCCGTTTCTTTGATCATAGCCACGCCAAGGCCGAAGGCTCCCAAGCTCCACTTGAACGTGGAAGCTACATAGAAATCCACTTCGCTGAGATCCGTATCTGTGGCTCCAAAGGCCTGGGTCCCGTCCACAAACAGGAGCGTACCCTTTTCATGACAGGCTTTCCCCAGTTTCACTAAATCCGCCTTGGTTCCAGTGGTATACTGAACGTGAGACACCACCACCAGCTTTGTCCGTTCATCAATAGCCTTGATCAGCTCCTCATCGTGATATTCCTCATTGGAAATATCCACGAAAACCAGTCCCACACCGCCGTTTACGAGGAACTGCCACGGTTTCACGATTGCCGGGTATTCGCCACAGGCCATAACGATAGTCTGCCCTGCTTCGATCTTGAGACTGTAGGCGATCAGATTTACAAACTCCGTGGTGCTGGAATAAAAATATATTTCTCCCGGTTTCGTTCTCCAGAGACCGGCCAGGCGGTCCTTGATTTTCTCCTCTTTCGCAGCCCAGACAGAGTGGCCTCCGGCATATCCCCTACGCTTCGCCTCACGGTAAAAGCCCCCGGCCAGATCTGCCTGACCGTCCCAGGACAGGCCTGTGGTGGCCGAGTCGAGATAGATACATTCATTTACGAAAGAAAAGTCCTTTCTCACCTGTTCCAGCGTCTTCATTGTTCTCTCCTTTATCCCAAGCGATATCTTATTCTCAGTATACTCCATATGTTTTGGAGAAATCAACGCAGAAAAGAGAATGGTGCCCTTGTCAAAGCCATATTTCCGATGTAGAATACACCAGTCGGGTATATGATTTATCTCCCGAACAAACGATATCTGAGGTTTAACATAATGAGAAACAAAAATAGCGACCTGCTGTCAGGTCTTTTGAATATGGCGGAAGGAATGTTAGTCACCGGGTCCGAAGTCAGCCGTGTGGAAGACACCATCGCCCGCATGGGCCGCGCCTACGGCGCAAAGCACATGAACGTGTTCGTTATCACATCCTGCATCATCGTCACCATGGAAATGGCTGACGGCGAAGAAATGACCCAGACCCGCCGCATCAACCGTCCCATCGGCACGGATTTCGAAAAGCTGGAACGATTCAACGAGCTGAGCCGTTGCTGCTGCGCCGGCGAAATTCCCGCTGAGCAACTGGAAGATAAGGTCCGTGAAATCGAACATACCCGTCCCCGTCGCCTGATCACCTGGAGCGGAAGCCTTTTGGCGGCAGGCGGCTTCGCCGTCTTCTTCGGCGGATCACTGATTGACGGTATCGTTGCAGCCTTATTCGCCATCCTGATCTGGTGGCTTCAGGAGAAACTTCTCCCTATTTCCATGAACCAGCTCAGTTTTAATCTGATCTGTTCCGCCATCATCGGAATCCTCACCGGGATCTGTACCGGCTTTCTTCCTGTTCTCCATTTGGACAAGATCCTCATCGGCTATATTATGCTGCTGATTCCCGGAATCACTCTGACCAATGCCGTCCGAAACGTTTTGGTCGGAAATACGATCTCCGGTCTGATGCGCCTGGTGGAAGCTCTGCTGTGGGCTGCCGGACTGGCGCTCGGCTTCATGATCGCCATGTTCGTTATCGACATTCCCTACGATCTGGTCAACGCCATCTCCCCCACAATTCCCGTCCAGCTGATTACAGCCGGAATCGGCTCTCTGGGCTTCTCACTGATGTTCAACGTCCGTAAACAGCTTCTTCCTGAAGCCGTCCTGGGCGGAATCTTAGACTGGGGCGTTTACCTGCTCGCCTCAGAATTCTTCGGTGGAAATGTCTTTCTGTCTTCCGTGGCAGCCGCTGCTTTCGCCACCATTTACGCGGAAACCATGGCGCGCATCAAAAAGGCACCGGCTACTGTGTTCTACATTCCCACCGTCGTTCCGCTGATCCCCGGGGGATCGCTGTTCTACACCATGAGCTACGCAGTTTTGAGTGAATGGAACATGGTCCAGAGCTATGGCGCGTCCACACTGTACTGCGCGCTGGGGATTGCTGCCGGGATGAGTATGGTTTTATCCATCGCCCACACAGCACGCCGCATCGAACTGTTTCACAAATAAAATCGGCCCGGATACTTGTCATCCGGGCTTTTTTACGATACAATATAGTGCACAGCCGGCTCCGTGTAGAACCGGCAATTTTATTAAAGGAGAACCCCGACATGTCGTTTTCTTCCGAAACCAAACAGGAATTGACCCATCTTGAAATGGATAAAAAATGTTGTCAGCTGGCGGAAATTGCGGGCTTTCTGCGCATGTGCGGAAGCATCACCCTCATCGGCGGTAAGATGGGAGTCCGTCTGACCACTGACAGCCCCGCTACGGCGCGGCTGTTTGCCAAATTATTAAAGAGCTACTTCGACACAAAGGCGGATTTGAATGTGGAAGATACCACGCCGCTGAAGAAGGGCCATGCCTATCAGCTGATCATTACACCGGATATGAACGCCGATCTGATCCTACGCGAAACAGGTATCTTAGGTGTCAAAGAAGGTTCGAACTATATCACTGACGGAATTCCTCCCGAACTGATCCGTAAGAAGTGCTGTAAAAAAGCGTATCTGAGAGGGATCTTCCTGGGAGCAGGAACCATCAGCGCACCGCAGAAGGGATATCACATTGAGTTTGTCTGCAACAGCGAATACCTGGCCAACGATGTGAAAAAGCTGATCAACAGCTTCGGTCTCAATGCTAAAGTGAGCCATCGCAAAGAGCAGTTCGTTGTGTATCTGAAAGACAGCGAACAGATCATTGACCTGCTGAACATTTTGGGAGCCCACGGCCAGCTTCTGACCTTCGAGAACGTAAAGATCATGAAGGAAATGAAGAATAAGACCAATCGCATCATGAACTGCGAAAGCGCCAACCTGGACAAGACCGTCAATACCGCCGGCCGACAGATTGCCGCCATCGAAAAGATCAAAAATAGCCGCGGTCTGGCTTCTCTCCCGCCGAAACTGTTTGAGGCAGCCAACCTGCGGTTGGATCACCCCGAAGCTACACTGGCCGAACTGGCCGAACTGGCTGATCCACCCCTGGCAAAGTCCGGACTGAACCACCGTCTGAAAAAAATCGAAGAAATCGCAAGTAAGATTGAAGAATAACAAAGGAGTCCCTCGGGACTCCTTTTCATATCAAAAAAGAAACGAGCGCCGTCCGCAATGCAGACAGCGCTCATTTATTACTTGTTTATGTACCTTCTTGAGGTGTGAATTACTTCAGGGGAGCCAGGCCCAGGATTTCACGAGCTTCAGCCGGGGTAGCAACTTCTCTGCCCAGGATCTTAGCCAGCTTAACAGCCTTTTCAACCATTTCGCCGTTGGACTTAGCCAGAACGCCCTTTTCCAGGTACAGGTTGTCTTCGAAGCCTACTCTTACGTGACCGCCCATGGAGATGGTAGCAGCAGCGATGTGCCATGCATTCTTACCCAAACCGGTAGCAGTCCAAGTGGAACCTGCAGGGATGGAGTTAACCATGTAGCACAGGTCAGGAATGGTAGCCGGAGTAGAAACGCCTAATACGAAGTCCCAGTGAATGGGTTCGGTCAGGAAACCCTTCTTGTGAGCAGTCTTCAAAGCAGTGTGGATCATACCTCTGTCGAATACTTCACATTCAGGCTTGATGCCTCTTTCCTGCATGATCTTTGCGAAGTTGATGATGGTGTTATCGGAGTTAACGAAGATTTCGTCGCCACCGAAGTTGCAGGTACCGCAGTCCAGGGTAGCCATTTCCGGAGTCGGAACTACGTCAGTGGAAGCCAGTCTTTCCAGGTCGGTCATACCAACAGCACCACCGGTGGAGGGCTGAATGATAGCATCCGGGCATTCCTTTCTGATCGCATCGATGCATTCCTGGAAACGAGCGGTGTCCTGAGTCGGAGTACCGTCATCCCATCTTACATGCAGGTGGATCAGAGCTGCGCCGGCATCATAAGCAGACTTTGCTTCTCTAACGATTTCTTCTACAGTGTAGGGAACTGCAGGGTTCTGTTCTTTGGTAACTTCTGCACCGCAAATACATGCGCTGATAATTAACTTATCCATTGTAATCGTCTCCTTTTCTATTGATTCCAGCACAAAATGGCCGGACATACTCGGTTATAGCTATTATATCACACCTTACGGATAGTCCGAAAGGGGGATTTTATTTTTTTACCGCCAGATTTCGATGGATCAGGACAACACGCTTTCCTTCCTCCTTAAAAATCTCAGCGAACTTATTGGCCATGGTGACCGAACGGTGATGGCCTCCGGTACAGCCGAACGCCAGGACCAGATGGTACTTTCCTTCACGAATATAATGAGGGATCAATTCGTTGATCAGCCCGTGGACCTGGGTTACGAACGCCTGGGATTCCGGGAATTTCATAACGTAGTCCCGGACCTTTTTACTGTTACCGGTCAGCTTTTTCATACTGGCCAGATAGTAGGGGTTCGGAATAAAACGCATATCAAAGACCCAGTCTGCCTCCGGCGGCATCCCATGCTTATATCCAAACGACTCGATCGTGATCGTAAAGTTTTCTTTTGATTCTTCTCCCAGAAGGACAGCACGCAATTCCAAATTCAGGCGGGCCGCCTTCATATTGGATGTATCGATAATGTACGTAGCTTCCTTACGGATGGCTTCCAAACGCTTTCTCTCAGCCTCGATCCCTTCGCGCACAGAACCGCTCTTGGACAGCGGATGGCTTCGTCTCGTTTCTTTGTATCTGCGGATCAGAACATCATCAGAGGCCTCCAGAAACAGCAGCTGATACTTCGTTCCGCTGTTTCTCATTTCTTCCAAAACAGTCTTCAGGTCACCGAAAAACTCCCCGCCGCGGATATCCACCACGAACGCCGCTTTCTGAATGGACATCTTGTCCTGGGCGGCCAGATTGACGAAATCCCGGATCAGCGCAGGAGGCATATTATCGATGCAGTAATAATCCATATCCTCAATAAAGTGAATGGCCTGAGATTTCCCTGCTCCCGATAATCCCGTTACGATCAATATTTCCATAGATCCCGTCTCCTCCGTTTAAACTCTGTTGTCTACATACGCTCTAAATTTACGACCCGTTCCGGATCCACACCGGCTTCCAGAAGCCGCTTCAATCCTTCTTCGAAGCAACCCACGCGCTCCGGCTTGTGGGCATCGCTGCCGATCACAAACTTCACGTCGAATTTTGCAGCCAGCTTCAGATTTTCCACCGTCAGATCCTTGTGAAAGTTGTTGATCTCCATCCAGGTTCCGGTTTCTTCACATGCTCTGGCAACCGCTTCGATATCCGTCGGCGCCTTATCTCCCGGATGGGTCACCGCCAGCGGCCGGTTCTTCATGATGGCTTCCACCATGCGCTGGGTGTTGTCGCTTCTCAGCCCCGGATTCCTCATCCGTCGTCCCGTCGTTTCCCAGATCCAGTTTCTCCCGTGGAGAACCGCTGCCCCGACGGGCTGTTCTCCGAAGATTCCGTAATGATATCCAGCCAGAATATAGTCAAACTGTGCCAGTTCTTCCGGTCTCACATCCAGAAGTCCGCTGCGATTGATGATGTTTGCTTCTACACCAATCAGAATTTCGATATCGCCGTACAGTGTCTGAAGCCGGTCGCGCTCTTTTTTCAAATCAGCCACAGACTCCAGCGGAAGACCGTAAGTCACATGACCGGGACCGTGATTGGAGATCCCGATTTTTTTCAGGCCCTTCTCTCTGGCTGACAGGACCACTTCTTCCATGGTACTGACCGCATGAGTAATTACTTTTCCATTTCGGACGAGACACGTATGGGTATGAAGATCGAATGTCATACGCCACTTATCCAATGATCCGCACCTCCGGTTCCAGTGTCACACCAAACTTATCCTTTACAGTTTCTTGAACGACCTTCATCAGGTCCAGAATATCCTGTGCAGTAGCACCGCCTTCGTTGACCACAAAGCCGGCATGTAACGGAGATACCCGCGCTCCGCCCACCTGTAAGCCTTTCAGGCCGGCATCTTCAATCAGCTTTCCTGCGAAATGACCTTCTGGGCGCTTGAAGAAGCTGCCGGCAGAAGGCATGTTCACCGGCTGCTTTTCATTTCTCTTTTTCAAGAGATCCTGCATAGTTTCCTGAATCAGATACGGATGGCCCGGCTTCAACAGGATCTTGACGCCGATGATGATTTCATCACTCCCCTGGAACGCACTGGTTCTGTAACCAAATCCCAGGTTATCGCGGTTTCTGTCACGCATCATACCGTTTCGTCTCAGCGAAGATGTGGACAGAACCACGTCCTTCATTTCTCCGCCGTAAGCACCGGCGTTCATGAACACAGCCCCGCCAAGAGATCCGGGAATTCCGGAGGCGAACTCCAGCCCGGTCAGGGAATGTTCCAAAGCGATTTTTGCCAGCTGCCCCAGCTTTACGCCAGGTTCTGCAAAAATCACATTCTGTTCCACCAGAACGTGGTCCAGACCTTCTCCCACGCGAACTACGACGCCGTCATATCCTTCGTCTTTGAACAACAGGTTCGATCCGTTCCCCATGACCATATACGGTACCTTCGCCATCTTCAGAATGGTGACCGCAGAAAACAATTCTGCCATGCTGCCGGGATTGATCAGCAGCGCTGCATTTCCTCCCGCACGAAACGTGGTATATTTACTCATAGGAGCATTTTCGATGACTCTGTCTCTTTCGATATCTCCCAGTAATCTCTTGATCAAATTGTCATTGATAGTTTTGAATTCTCCCAATTCCGGTATTTCCTTTCTATTCTTCATCCTCTGCAGTCATCTGCAGGATCACTTCTAATTTATTGAATACAGCGCGCTCCATGACCCGGTAAAACGGCAGGATATCTCCCGTTCGCAGGAAGTTCATGACGCAGGTATGATATTCCTGTTCACTCATGGGGATCACCGTCACCGGCAATCCGGCGCAGATCATCTCATACAACAATGCAAACCGCGCCAAATCCTCCGACGCTTCGCCGAAGGGGTAAACTTCCAACAGGCGCATATGCAGATAACAGGCCCGGTACAGCGGGTTGGATCTCGAACCGTCGGACAGTTCCGCACCGTCGTTCCATTCGGCCACCTGCGCATAAAGCAGCGTCATCTGTTCTTCCAACTCCGTAAAATGAGGTGGAAGATAATCCCACTGATGGAGCACCGGATCACGTCTTCGATACTGCGGTTCTTCATCGTAAACTGCGCGGTATAACGTGGAAATCCCGCTGCGGCTCAGAAGATCATATTGCATCTCTTTCATGTCCGAAAGGCGCTTCATGGCATCCACATAATCGTGCAGCTTCTGATGATCCGACAATGGTACATCGGTGACCAGCTCTCCCTGGAGGATCTTCCGTACACTCTCTTTTGTCAGAGGACTTCCCGACAGCCGGAGACAGGAAAAAATCCAGTCCACGCGGTCGGTCTGCGTCAGAAACGCTCCGATCTTTTCGTCATAAGGCTTTCTCGCTTCTGTCAGCGCCAGCTTCCGCCGGATCTCCCCATACATAGAGGCCCCCTCTCCGCGCCGGCCACAAAGCGGCGCCCTCCCGCGATTGCATACGTAATCACTTTATTATATCACAGTATCATCGGCTTTACGACGTTGTTTTTTCTGTGAAATCCCGCTTTCTGTACCTCCTGTAAAATCAATATTCGAAAAACAGAATCTTTGGAAAAAAAATCACGTTTTTAACCTGTGATACTTTCCAAAAAGCTGTGAATTTGCTATACTGTTTTTAAACTGGGTGCGGAGGCGAATCCGCACAGTGTATGTACATGAAAGACCAAAAAACGCCTTCTGTTTTGAAGGTGAGGGAAATTAATTGAGGAGGACCTACCAATGAAATTCTCTAGCAAAATCGAAAAGTGCAATCTGTCTCCCATCCGTAAGTTCTATCCGTATCAGGTAGAATGCAAGAAGCAGGGAAAGAAGATCTATCCGCTGAATATCGGACAGCCTGACGTAAAGACTCCGGAAGCTTACTTTGAAGCCATCAAGAACTTCACCGCTCCGGTTCTGGAATACGCTCCGTCTCCCGGTATCCCCTCCATGATCGAAGCTGTGAAGAACTACTATCACAACATCGGCATCGACTATGAAGCCAGCGACATTCTGATCTCCACTGGTGGTTCCGAAGCTCTGCAGATCGCTCTGAACTGCATCTTAGACGACGGCGATGAAATCATCATCCCCGAACCGTTCTATCCCAACTACAACACCTTCGTTAAGACCACCGGCGCTACCATCCGCCCGCTGACCACCACTCCGGAAGAAGGCTATCACTACGCTGACAGAGAAAAGATCGAAGCTCTGATCAACGAAAACACCAGAGCTATCATGTTCACCAACCCCGGTAACCCCACCGGCGTTGTTCTGACTCCGGAAGAACTGAAGCTGATGGTAGACATCGCAATTGAACACGACCTGTTCATCATCGGTGACGAAGTATACAGAGAATTCGTATACGGCGGCGAACCCCTGATGTCCCTGGGTCAGTATCCTGAAGCTAACGATAACGTAATCATCATCGACTCCGTTTCCAAGAGATTCTCTGCTTGCGGCGCCAGAATCGGTGCTGTAATCACCAGAAACAAGGAACTGCAGGCTCACATGATGAAGATCGCTCAGGCAAGACTGTCCGTAGCTACTCTGGACCAGGTTGCTTCCGCTGCTCTGTACACTGTTGATTCCAGCTACTTCGACGAAGTAAGAGCTGAATACAAGGAAAGAAGAGACACCCTGTACAGAAAGCTGATGGAAATCCCCGGCGTTGTATGTAAGGAACCGAAGGGTGCATTCTACGTAATGGCTAAGCTGCCTGTAGATGATACCGAAAAGTTCCTGGTATGGCTGCTGACCGAATTCGAAGACAACAAGGAAACCGTTATGTACGCTCCCGGCGGCGGCTTCTATGCTACTGAAGGTAAGGGTAAGGACGAAGTTCGTTTCGCTTACATCCTGAAGAAGGAAGACCTGGAAAGAGCAATGGACCTGCTGGCTATGGGTATCAAGAAGTACAACGAAACTCACTAATTTCGAAGTACCACATATGGAAACAACAAAAGAGCTGTCCTGAGACAGCTCTTTTTGATTGCTTTAAAAAAACTCCGCCGGATCCACAGTCTGGCCATCTTTCCACAATTCAAAGTGCAGATGTTCCGGATCCAGTGTTTCAAACAGCGCGGTATTCCCCACACCGCTGATGACCTGGCCCTGCTTCACCACATCGCCTTCCTCCACCATTTCCATGGTGCTGAGGTTGGCATATTTTGATTTCAGGCCATTTCCATGATCGATCTCGATGGTGATCCCCATGGTATCATCTTCATACACTGCGGTCACAGTTCCTTCCCTTACGGCCTTCACCTGGGTGTCTGCCGGTACTTCAAAGTCCATCCCCGTGTGGACGACATACTGTTCCAGCGTTTTGGAATAGACCGGTGTTTCCGTAGAAAATTCTTTCAGGATCTTACTACTCTCCACCGGGGGCGTCCATCCATCTTTCGCAGAACCGCCACCCTCTGTTGGCGCACTGTCTTCTGCGGTATCTCTGCTGTCCACAGAAGGAATATCCGAAGGAACCTGTTGAGAAACATTGACATCCTGGCGATCGCCGGGCTGACCACCACCGGTTCCCGTGGGATTTTCCATGGCTCCAAGATTCATCGGGTCCTGAGTTCCCGGCGTATTCCCGCCGTTCATGGATCTCATGGCATATGCCAAAATGGCCACTACGATCAAAACGCCGAGAATGGCCAGCAGAGTATATCGAAAACTCCGGTTCTGACTTTCATAGGTATCTGTATTTTTTGAGCGCATTTTTCCACCTCCATTTTCTGAAGGTAGTATTGACGTCCTATGAAAAAATCATTCGTTTAAAAAAATATCGCTGCAAACAACGGTGCGATAAAGGCCGTCAGCGTTCCTGCCAAGGCCATGGCTAAGCTGCTCATGGAGCCGCAGACTTCCCCCTCCGTAAAGGCACGGACCGTTCCGATGGCGTGGGTGATCGTTCCCAGTGTCAGTCCGCGGGCGATATAATGTTCGACTCTCAGAAGATTCAAAAGAGCCGGGCCGAAAACCGCACCGGCGATTCCTGTCAGAACCACAAGGGCCACGGTAAAGGCCGGAATTCCTCCCAGCGTTTCAGATACCGCAAAGGCAATGGGTGTCGTACTGCTTTTCGGAATCATAGAGATCAGGATCTCTATGTCGGTTCCCATGGCTTTTCCCACCAGAATCGCTGTCACGATGGTTGCTACAGAGCCGGACGTTACTCCCAGTAGGATCGGAAGCCAGTATTTCTTCAGGATATGTAAATTCCGATAAACCGGAACGGCCAAAACCACTGCAGAAAGTGACAAAATATAAGCCAGAAATGTATTTTGAGCTGAATACTCCACATAGCTTCTTCCCGTTACCGTCAGAAATGCCACGATGATGACACTGGCAACCAGAATCGGCTGAAGCGCCATGATTTTCGTCTTTTTCTGGATCGCCACACCGATCATGTATGCTCCCAACGTAATGGACATTCCCCATACCGGGCTTGCGAAAATAATATCCATCATTTATCGTCACCCCCTCTGCGTTCCTGTACACGGATCGCCGCCTGGGTTACCCAACCGGTCACCGCATATCCCACGATACAGGCAACGAACCACGGAACCATGATCTTGATAAAGTTTTCCCGAAACAGGCCGAAATACTCCATGATTCCCACAGCAGACGGTACGAAAATCAATGCCAGATGACTGATAATAAAGTCAGCCACTCCTTCCACATCGGACAGTTTGATCCACTTCAATACCAGTAATAACAATAAAAACAACAGGCCGAGAACATTGGCCGGGACAGGGAGTTTCAACCCCTCCGAAACCAGATATCCCGCAAAATAGGATATGATGATCCAAAACAATTGCTTAACATACATCGGTAAAAACCTCGATTTCTTTTTTTATTCAATCACAAAACCTATTCTATCATGATTTTCATCGTTTTCCAGGTTTTTATTGCGAAATAATCTGCCAGTGATATAATGAAATCATAGACATCATTGCTATGCTTAATCGAGGATAGTATTTTTTCATGTAAATAATTATGAGGTGACTAACAATGGGCAAGTTTGTTATGGTTCAGGAAAACGGCCGTACCACCATCGGCGCTCCTGACAAATTATTCGGCGTTTCCAGCTTAGCTAAGGCTCGTATCGCTGAAATCGGTAAAGAAAAGGTATTCGACTCCACCATCGGTGCTCTGATGGATGACGACGGCGAACTGATCGTTCTGTCCTCCGTTGTTGACGTTCTGAAGAACCTGGCTCCGAAGGATTACGCAGCTTACGCTCCCATCAGCGGCGTACCCGCATATCTGGAAGCTGTTAAGACCGCAGTATTCGAAGACATCGAAACCAAGGGCTTCGTGGAAGCTTGCTACGCTCCCGGCGGTACCGGTGCTCTGAGAAACGCTGTATCCTGCTACACAAGAGTGGGCGAATCCATCCTGACCTCCGACTGGCACTGGGGTCCTTACAAGGTAGTTTGTGCTGAACAGCAGAGAAAGGTGACCACCTACACTCTGTTCGATGAAGAAGGTAAGTTCAATCAGGCTTCCTTCGCAGAAAAGCTGAACGGTCTGTTAGAAGTTCAGGATCAGGTCCTGATCATCATCAACACTCCGGCTCACAATCCTACCGGTTACACCTTCTCCCTGGAAGACTGGGACAAGGTAAACGAAGTTCTGCTGTCCGTAAGCCCGGAAAAGAACATCATCCTGGTTGTTGACATCGCATATCTGGACTTCGCAGGTGACGCTATGGAATATCGTCAGTTCATGAAGAAGCTGATGGATTATCCGGAAAACATCCTGCCCCTGTACGCATTCTCCGCATCCAAGGGCTTCACCATGTACGGTATGCGCTGCGGCGCACTGGTTTGCGTAGCTCCCACCGCTGAAATCGCTAAGGAATTCAAGGACGCTACTTCCGTAGCAAGCCGCGCTTCCTGGTCCAACGGTAACAGAGCTGCCATGGAAACCATCGCTCGCATCTTCAACGACGCTGACCTGAAGGCTAAGGTAACTGCTGAACGTAAGGAATACGTAGACATGCTGAGAAGAAGAGGCGCTGCATTCACCGCAGCTGCTGACAAGGTTGGCCTGAAGAGCTGTCCGTTCGACTCCGGTTTCTTCATCACCATCCCCTTCGAAAGCGCAGAATTTGCTGAAGCTGTTGGTAAGGAACTGCAGAAGTCCGAAGTATTCGCAGTAGTTCTGGGCGCTGGCGTACGTGTATCCATCGCTTCCCTGAGCGAAGAAAAGTGCGCAAAGGTTCCTGAACTGATCGTAAAGGCTGCAGAAGCTGTTAGAGGCTAATTTCTTCTGAACTGAATCAAAAAACACAAATCCCCGTGAGTGTAAAACCCGCGGGGATTTTTATTTGATATTTTGATTTGACGTTTACAGTTACGCTGCTTTTTCTTCTTCCACATGCAGAACAGGCGGTGCATCCGGTACGAAGAAAGATGCTACACATGCCACTGCCGACAGGACCACCAGAATCCACATCACTGTAGGAAGTCCCTGAGTATCGGCAATCTTCCCCAATACGGGAGATACCACGCCGCCGAAGCTGTTTGCCAGTCCCATGGTGATTCCGGAAGCCAGACCCAAATGGTTGGGAACGAACTTCTGGCCGAGAGCCACGGAAGGGCTGAAAGCGAAGTTCAGGAATACGGCACAGGGTACCAACAGGATATACGAAATCATCAGGTTTCTGGACATGGTCAGACACGCCAGGCACGGAATTACTAAAACGAGACCGGTACGAATGGTCTTGTTGAAGCCGATGCGGTCTGCCAGGTTTCCGCCGATCAGGGTAGCAACCGCGCCGGACAGCGCCAGAATCGTGGTTACGGAGCCGGACTGTGCCTCACTCTGCATCAGAATATTCATCCAAACCATGGGAATGAATGTGGTCATACCGTTCTGAATGGTGGAACGCAGGAATACCACGCTGGTCAGCTTACCGAAGGATTTCCAGTCGTCCTTCTGACCCGCGGCAATCGCCGCCTTCGTGGCCCGTGTCCCCTCGGCGGCGAATTCCGCCAGACGACCGTGCTGCGATACCATGAACGCAGACATGGCCACCGTGGGAACGGCTAAGATGATGGCACCCTTCAGATTTCCACCCATCATGGTGATCCCGAAGACTGCCAGCATCGGCCCGATGGCTCCACCCATATTTCCGCCAACAGAGAACAAGCTGATTCCTTTCCCCTTCTTTTCACCGGAAACGTAGTTCGCCATACGACCGCCGTCGGGATGGAACAGCGCTGCACCGATCCCGGTCAAAGCCACAGCCATGAACATGGCCGGATAACTGTCCAGGAAGCCCAGCATGGAGATCCCGCAGCCCGCCATGAAAATACCTAAAGACATCAGCCAGGGACGGGAGGTCTTGTCCGCCATACTTCCGCAGATGGGCTGGATCGCCGAACCGATCCCGCTGAGGGCGAAAGTCAACCCCGCGGCTTCTGTATATGTAATCCCCTTCTGTACCATCAGGAACGGCAGAATCGCCGGTAAGGCTCCACCCCCAAGGTCAGCGCATAAATGGCCCAGCATCATCACGTAGCTGTAGGCCTGTTTTTTCAGTTTCATTGTTGTACCTCGTCTGTCTCTACTCTAAAATGTGATTTTTGGATCCACATTTTATTGTAGTCCAAACGCTTTCGAAGTTCAACCTTTCTTCACAAAAAACGACCCGGCAAACAGCCCTGCCATGATCAGTGCGTATACCTTATAACAAAACACCCATTGATCTCCCCCGAAGGCCCAATTCCCGATATAGATTACGCGGCCCAGCGCCGGATTGGAAACCGCACAGAACACGAAAATCACCGCGATCACAAACATGATCAGGCTGGCCAGCCTCATTTTCCTTCTCTTACTCATCTCGAATCCCCCTTTGATTCATCCACCAATGATGCAGAATGTGGACGATCCAGCCAACCGCCACTCCAATGGCTAACAGGCCTACGAACATGGCCAGAATCGCCCCGCTCAGTTCATTCCAGTAGCCCTCACACCAGGGATAGATCCCGAAATATTCTCCTGCACAGTATAGTTCACCCAACAGGATCAGCGCCAGCGGAATCCATCGTCCCCAGGGCTTTCTGATCCGGAAACAAAGCAGCTGCATCACGAACATGACAATGATTCCAATGCCGATTACAAATTCTCCCATGATATGTGATTCCCCTTTCTTTTTATCTCCGAGTCTATGTTTCATTGGAGGCCCATCTGCGAACAAATTCTTCGATTGTTTCACAGACTTCGTTGGCGGCTTTACTGCCGAAGATCTGATGTCCTCCCTCTGGAAACATCATCATCCGCCCTCTTTCTCCGCTTTTTCTCAGAATATGAATGGCCGAACAGGGCCATACCGTATCATCATCTGCCGACTGAATCACGAACAGCGGACAGGAAATCTTCGAAAACCGCGTTTTTGTCCGCCACAACAGCTTTTGAAACTCCCACATTCCCAGAACGGACTTTCCAGTCGCATGCGCTGTGTAGTTTTTCAATGCTGTCCAGCCGCCACGCCGGATGTTGCGGAATATCTGCACGAAATTCCAATATCTCACCGGGGTATTGATGGTCACCATGGCTACCGTCTCTCCGGCAGCCGCTTCGCGGTCCAGTACCCGCGTCACCGCCTGAACAGCCAGAAGTCCTCCCATGGAGAATCCGATGATCACCACGCGTTCACTGCGCCTCCGAAGTTCATCCAGCTGTCGGATCACATGATCCTGCCAAATCTTCGATTTGGCTTCTGCGCCTCCTAATTCCCGCCGGTCCTCCCGGTGACCCGGAAGCTGTACCGAAATCACCTCGAACCCAGAACCGCGGAGATGGTCGGCCAAAGGCCGGACCTCGGAGCGGTTGCCGCCGAAGCCGTGGATCAAAAGAACTGCCGGACGTTGCTGAACATCGCGGTTCCCTTCGGGAACATCATCGTTACAGCGGAACATAGCCCGTCTCCTCCACGATGCGCTGACCCTGTTCGCCGCATACCCAGTGCAGGAACGCCGCGATATTGTCATCGATCTGTTCCGGCGCAGGCTCCCCGGTCTTTGAAGCCGTCACCGCATAAAACGTATTTGATACGGGATAACTCCCATCGGCAATCGTCTCCCTGGTGGGAAGGACTCCATTCAGAGCCAAAAGCCGGATTTCATTACTGCTTACCATTTCAGTGGAATAGTAACGGAAAGAAAATCCGATGGCGTTTTTGTGATTTCGATAGTTGGCCACCTGATGAATGATCCCATCCATGGCAGAGATCCGGTTTTCCGTCTCCGGTTCCATGATAGGAACCTCTCCCATAAGCCTCTGCAGGGCTGTCTGGCTTCCACTGTTTTCCGCTCTCTGGAAGGCCCGGATGGACCATCTGGGGCCACCGACTTCCCTCCAGTTTCGAATCTGGCCGGAATAGATTTTCTGTACCTCTTCCACGGTCAGTCCTTCCACCGGATTCTTACTGTTAACAAAGAATACGAAAGCTTCGCGTCCCACTGGTGTCAGATGAAGCTCCATTCCCATGTCCTCTGCCATTTCCAGCTGTGCCTTCGACGGTCCGGCCACAAAAATTACGTCAGTCTTTCCATCTAACAACCGTTCATATGCATAGACGGTATTGCTGCAAGTCACCATGCCGTAACCATCATTGTCCCCGCCGTCCGACAGCCCCGCATATCTCGAATACTCACCTTCCGGATATACGGCCTGAACGAACCCGGCATACACCGGATACAGGGCCGTTGCCCCGTCAATACGGATCCGCTGTTCTTCCGTGAATTTCAGGGCGGATTCTTCCTCTAACACCACCGCCTTCGAACCTTCACGGAAAGGCGCATATTCGTGAAGCATCAGATCCCGGTCGCTGACTGTGGGGATGGATTCCAAATAGTATCCGTATCCAGCCCAGCCGACGCATCCCGCGAGAACCAGAATCAGCATTATATTTAAATATCTGCGTTTAATCCTCTGTCCGTCAACGGTCCGGATCACCAGCCAAATGGTAAACGCGATTCCCCCAACAACCACTGCCTCGATGGTTTTTATCGCGGTTCCAAACAGCATGGACATCATCGTATAACCAAAGAGAATCACAGCTGCACAAATCACATAAAATACAGCCGCCCCTATGATCCGCAGTTTTTTATTTCGTTCCTTCATATCAAAACCCCTTTCGATCGTCACTGCTACGCCGGATTCAGCTGTTCCAGATGTGCCTTCACTGTTTCCAGATCAAAGGACGAATATACGCGTTCATCCTCCTGGTTCAGCGCCCGGTAGTGTCCGGAAATAATGTTCTGCTGGATCTTATATCCCCGGTATTCTTCCACGTGAGTCCACCAGACCTTTCCACCCATGGTCTTGGGATAGTCCGGCTTCGCATCTTCAAATGCCAATGCCAGGATCATATCTGTTGCTTCTCCGCCAAGCGCTCCCGCCAGAACCTGGCTGGCCCCAAAGATGGTACACAGCGCCACGGCACCGGTCCATCCCAGTGTTCCGCGCCCTTTCTCAATTTCCACCAGCGTTTTCTTCGATATCCCCAGCGTCTTCGCCATCACATCCTGGGTAAATCCATATTCTGTTCTCACCAGTTTCAGCTGATGGTTCATTTCACTGATAAAATCGTTTCGCGTCATATTGGCGCTCCTTTCGCATATCGTTTTCTCTAAACATCAATTCTAGTATCTTTTCTCTTCTTTAGTGTAAATTTACACTATTTAGTCCTTTTTGTCAATGTAACATTTTTATTCTTCGTCTCACAACCAGCCGTTTTTCCAAATTCGCAATAAAAAAAGGAACTGCGAATGCAGTTCCTCACATTTCAAACTTATTCTACCAGATTCCGATATACGCACAGGCCACTGCAATGACGATGGACGGGAGCATATTAGCCACGCGGAATTTCTTTCCCCAGACGATATTGGTCCCAATGCAGAAAATCAGGATGTTCCCCACCAGGGATAAATTGGCCAAAGCCTGGGGTTCCGCCATCATGATCGGTTCGATGAACCGGGCCAAAATAGTGATGGAGCCCTGGAACAACGCGATGGGAATGGCGGAAAAGATACAGCCCTTACCCATGGAAGCCGTCATGACCATGATGATGATCGCGTCCAAAATCGCCTTTAACATCAGCGTGGAATAGTCATGCTGGAGAGCGTCCTGGATTGGTCCTACAATGGCCATGGCTCCAATGCAGATGGTCAGAGACGCAGTGACAAAACCGTCCACGAAAGTGGTATCACCCTCGTTTTTCGTCTTTTCACGAAGCCACACTCCAAAGTTCTCCATGCGGCGTTCCAAGTCGATCCACTCCCCCACCATGGAACCAATGGCCAACGAGGCCACCATCAGCATGGTCCCACCGCTGGTCAGATATCCGTTTTCCACGGTCATCATTTTTTCCAGCGTCCCGGCCACACCGAGAAATACCACGCAAAGCCCGTTGGCATAGGTCAGCGTTTCCTGATACCGCGGACTGAATCTCTTTCCAAACAGCATCCCGCAGATCCCGCCCACAAGAACACCGATCACATTTAATATTGTGCCAAATCCTACCATAGTAATCTACTCTCCTTCTCCGGCAACCGTTCCGGCGATACTGCGTCACAGCCCGGAGGGCTGGTTGCCACTGAAATTTTATCACGTTCAGCATTGTTCGACAAGCCCCGTGTTCCCACACAGTTTTCAACCGATAGTTGACTGTCACTTTATGGTTGATTTTTCCTTGACAGCCCCGGATTGCGGTCCTAAAATAAAACTATACAATATCGAAACTATATTCGCATCACTTCACCAAAGGAGGCGCTCATGACACATATTTTCGGCGAAATTTTAAGTAAACTCCGCGCAGAAGCCGGTTTGTCCCAGACGGAACTGGGCCAGCAGCTGGACATCAGTAACCGGGCGATTTCCAAATGGGAACGAGGCCTTTCCTTCCCTTCCACAGAAAATCTCTATAAACTGGCTAACTTTTTCCATGTCTCCGTGGACTATCTGTTTACCGGACAGGCACATCTCAAAGAACTGCGTCTGGAAGAATCCTGGTTCGACCGTGCTCATACCGGAATGACCTCCCTGAGGGAAATGTATAAAATCGGCCGCGGTCCTTCCAGCTCCCACACCATGGGTCCGGAAAAAGCCTGCATGATTTTCAAATCCCAGACCCCGGAAGCGGATCGTTACGAGACCATCCTCTACGAATCCCTGGCTAAAACCGGTGTCGGTCACGGAACCGATCGTATCATCAAAGAAACCCTGGAACCGACCCCGTGTGACGTGATTTTCAATGTCACCGAGACCGATATCCCCCATCCCAACACCATGGATCTGATTGCCTATAAAGATGGAAAGGAAATCGCCCGTCAGAGGGTCATGAGCGTTGGCGGTGGTAATATCTGTTTCGAAAACTCTCCCGTGGCCACAGCCCCCGACATCTATCCGGTGGCTTCCTTCAAGGAAATCTCCGACTATTGTTACGAACATAACATGCATCTGTGGGAATACGTAGAACATATCGAAGGCCCGGAAATCTGGGACTATCTCTCTGAAATCTGGGAAACTATGAAAGCAGCCATCCGCAACGGTCTGCACGACGAAGGAATCCTCCCCGGCGGTCTGAACGTACAAAAGCGTGCAAAGCAGCTCCTGTACAGCCAGCATATCGACGAAAGCCCGGAAACCCGTGAAAACCGCATGGTTTGTGCCTATGCCTTCGCCGTCAGTGAACAAAACGCCAACGGCGGCCGGATCGTTACTGCTCCCACCTGCGGAGCTGCCGGTGTACTGCCCGCTGTCCTGTACTATCAGCAGAAACGCCGAAATCTGTCCGACGAACACGTGATCCACGCGTTAGCAGCCGGTGGAATCATCGGAAACCTGATCAAAACCAACGCTTCCATTTCCGGAAGTGAATGTGGCTGTCAGGCGGAAGTCGGAAGCGCCTGCGCCATGGCTGCGGCCGCTTTGGGCGAACTGTTCTACCTGTCCATGGACAAAATCGAATACGCAGCAGAAATCGCCATTGAACATCACCTGGGCCTGACCTGTGACCCCATCTGCGGTCTGGTTCAGATCCCCTGTATCGAACGAAATGCCGTAGCTGCCATGCGAGCCATCAACGCCGTTTCTCTGGCCAGCTTCCTGAGCGATTCCAGAAAAATCACGTTGGATGACTGTATTCGCATCATGAAAGAAACCGGCCGTGATATTTCCAAGCGTTATAAAGAAACCAGTGAAAGCGGTCTGGCTACGTTGCAGATCCAATAATTCAAAAACCTCAAGGGCCCGTCACCGCAGTGACGGGCCCTCTTTGATTGTTGGATAAATGGTTGAAAAAATCTTCTTACACAAACATCATGCGGTCGTTGGCGAAGGTTCCGCCGCTGGCTTCACCAAACTTGGCCAGAAGGTCAGAAACCTGAAGATTCATCTTTTCTTCGCCGGACACGTCGTAAATGATGCGGCCTTCATGCATCATGATCAGACGGTTTCCATGGGCAATGGCATCCTTCATATTGTGAGTGACCATCATAGCCGTCAGATGATTTTCCGCAATGATCTTATCGGAAATTTCCAGAACCTTAGCCGCGGTTTTCGGGTCAAGGGCAGCGGTATGTTCATCCAATAACAGCAGCTTCGGCTTCTGAATGGCTGCCATCAAAAGCGTCAGTGCCTGGCGCTGACCGCCGGACAGAAGTCCCACTTTACTGGTCATGCGGTCTTCCAGACCCAGTCCCAGCGAAACCAGCATATCGTGATACTTGGCCCGCTCTGCCTTTGTGGTACCCCAGCGCAGCGTACGACGCTGACCGCGACGGGCGGCGATTGCCATATTTTCATCGATCCCCATGGTGGCGGCTGTTCCATTCATGGGATCCTGGAACACACGGCCCAGATACGGTGCGCGCTTGTGTTCCGGCAGTTCCGTAACATCATCACCGGCGATGATGATTTCGCCTTCGTCGATATCCCACACCCCGGCAACCGCGTTCAGCAGAGTGGATTTCCCTGCACCGTTACCGCCGATGATCGTAACAAAATCGCCTTCATTCAGCGTCAGGTTCACGCCATTCAGCGCGATCTTCTGATTGATCGTACCGGCGTTGAAGATTTTATGTACATTCTTGACTTCTAACATAATACTCATGCCTTCACGACTCCCTTCGCCTTATGCTTCTTGTGATGGTGCTTTGCTCTCAGATGCGGTACTGCCAGGAAGGTGGCTACCACGACAGCGGAGAACAGCTTCATGTAGTCGGAGGGCATCTTCAGCCACAGAACGACGGTGATTACCATATAATACAGGATGGCGCCCACACAGACGGACATCATGGTATAAGCAAATGTAAAGTTTTTCCCGGCAACCAGCTTTCCGAAGAGAACTTCGCCGATGATGACAGCGGCCAGACCGATGACGATGGCGCCGCGGCCCATATTGACGTCAGCCGCGCCCTGGTACTGTGCGTATACGCCGCCGCAGAGGCCCACAAGACCGTTGGATAACATCAGAGTCAGTACGGTCATGAAATTGGTGCTGATCCCCTGGGCTCTGGCCATGTTGGGATTACAGCCGGTGGTACGAATGGCAGCTCCCAGCTCCGTTCCGAAGAACCAGTAGAGAACCACGATCAATAACAATACGCTTCCGATCAGTCCCACGAAGAACATGGTTCTAGTGGACGGATCCCCGGTAACATATCTCAGAGATGCCACCAGCGGATATTGGTCAACGTTTATGGCCTGATTGGATTTCCCCATGATCCCCAGATTCACAGAATATAACGCAATCTGAGTCAGGATACTGGACAGGATCCCCGGAATCCCCAGTGCGGTATGAAGAAGTCCTGTGACCAGGCCAGCCAGCATTCCCGCGATAAATGCGAAAATCAGCGCCGGAGCCGGATGGACTCCCATGCGGATCAGGACGACGGCAACGGCTCCGCCGGTTGCCAGAGAACCATCTACCGTCAGATCAGCGAAATCCAACAGACGGAAGGTGATGAAAACGCCCAGCGCCATGATGGCCCAGACCAATCCCTGCGCCACATTCCCCGGAAGGGCACGCATCAGCGCCATGGGATTCAACGATGCGAAATATTCAAACAACATACTGAAACCTAACCTTTTCTTTTTGTATCAATTACACCACAGGGCGCAGCGAAAGCGATGGATTTCGCATTCGTGCACCCTGTCGGATCACTCATTTTTTGTTTTTACACAACTTACTGATTCTATTATTCAGCTTCGGTACCTTCGATCACTACATAATCTTCCGGAACGGTTACGCCCAGAGCCTTACAGTTGGTATCGTTGAACTTCTTGGTTACCTGAGGAGCGAACTTGATGTCCATGGTGGAAACGTCAGCGCCGTTGACCAGGATGTCGTAAGCCATTTCACCAGCGGTCCAGCCGATGTCGTAGTAGCTGATGGACAGAGAAGCTACGCCACAACCGGAGCAGATACCTTCTTCACCGGCGATGATGGGAACGCCTGCGGGGAGACATACGTTGTTAACAACTTCAGTAGCACCAGCAACAGTGTTGTCGGTGGGAACGTAGATCACGTCGCAGGTTTCTACTGCGGTGGTGGCTACTGCCTGTAATTCGTTGGAGTCAGCAGCGGTAAATGCTTCCCATGCAATTCCGTCAGCTTCCAAAGCTGCGCCGAATACCTTAGCCTGGTATGCGGAGTTGGGTTCTGCGGAGCAGTATAAGATGCCAACCTTCTTCGCATCCGGGAACAGTTCCACTAACATATCTTCCTGTTCTTCCAGCGGAGCCAGGTCAGAGGTACCGGAGATATTGGTTCCGGTAGCGCCAGTCCAGTCTGCGATATCCAGGGCTGTTGCATAGTCGGTGATGGAAGTACCCAGGATGGGGATCTGGTTTGTAGCAGCTGCTGCGGTCTGTAATGCGGTGGTCGCATTGGCCAGGATCAGATCCACACCGGCAGCCACGAAATTATTACTGATCGTTGCACAGTTGGCCTGTTCATTCTGGCCATTCTGTACGTCGATTTTTACATTTTCTTCACCGAATTTTTCATTTACGGCATCAATAAAGCCCTGAGTCGCAAGATCCAGAGCCGGGTGTTCCAGCTGCTGTACTACACCGATGTTGTAAACCTTCGCGCCGTCATCTCCGGATTCTCCACCGGAACCGCCGCAACCACCCATCAGGGACATGATCATAACGCATGCCAAAAACAGAGCTGTCATTTTCTTCATTTTCATCTTTTTTCCTTCTTTCCTACTTTTCCTACAAAGTATATATTTGTGATCACTAACCGTCCAAATCTACATTTCTACTACTATTTCTACTTACGGTTCGAACGATTTCTGTGATAACTTAGTTCCGATTATACTCCCGCATTTTTTAAAAAGCAACATGTTTTTGAACATTTTTTCAACATATTGTTTAATTATGACTGAGTGTTTTCTCTGTGAATATCCTTCCGCAAAAACGAGCAACCGGCCGCTGACGTTTCGTCAGCGGCCGGTTGGTTGCCACAAGTTTATTCTCTTACAGAGTCGGCGATGGCGTCTGCCAGCTGATCCAGTTCCTCTTCCTTACTGGAGGGTAAGGAGGAAGCGATGGACAGTCTCTGGTTCAGAACGGTCATCTGCTTCATTTCGTCATCCAGGAAGTCCTGCATCAGATCACCGGACTTGGTCGCCCAGGAACCGTTTTCAATGAGGGCCACCATTCTGTTCTGAACGTTCAGCGCCTTCATATCCATCAGGAAGTTGTGCATCACCGGGTAGATACCCAGATTGTAAGTCACAGATGCCAGTACCAGATGGCTAACGCGGAACGCTTCGGAAATCAGATAGGATACGTGGGTGTTGGATACATCGTACAGAGCCACGTTGGTGATTCCACGTTCCACCAGCTTACCGGCCAGAGCCTGAGCTACGGATTCGGTGTTCCCGTACATGGATGCATAGGCGATCATGACGGCCTTGTCTTCCGGCTCGTAGGTGGACCAGTGCTGATATTTATCCAGCAGATATCCAAAATCGCTTCTCCAAACGGGTCCGTGAAGCGGACAGATATAATTGATCTTATCCACGATAGTCGCTGCCTTCGCTAAAAGGTGCTGTACGTGAGGGCCGTACTTACCAACGATGTTGGTGTAATATCTTCTGGCTTCGTCGATCCAGTCACGGTCGAAGTTCACTTCATCGTTGAACAGCTTACCGTCCAGAGCGATGAAGGAGCCGAAGGCATCCGCGGAGAACAGAACTCCGTCGGTCAGATCGAAGGTGATCATGGCTTCCGGCCAGTGGACCATGGGTGCGGCGATGAAGGTCACTTCGTGCTTACCGAAACTCATGGTGTCGCCTTCCTTCACTTCCACCAGTTCATGGCCTTCGATGTGGAAGCCGAACTGTCTCATCAGCATGAAGGACTTTTCGGTGCTCACCACCTTCACCTTGGGGTAGCGGAGCAGGATCTCTTCGATGGAAGCGCCGTGGTCCGGTTCCATGTGATTGATCACCAGAACGTCCAGGGGCTTATCTCCCAGAAGATGTTCGATATTATCTAACAGCTGTCTGCAGGCCGACCAGTCGATGGTGTCGAACAGAACGGACTGTTCATCCAGCAGTAAATATGCGTTATAGGATACTCCCTTGGGAATGGGATGGATGTTTTCAAACAGAGCCAGACGATGATCGTTGGCACCCACCCAGTAAATGTCGTTTGTCACTTTTCTAACGTAATGCATCGTATACCTCCGTTACTTCACTTCAATGAATTCAGCCTTCTGAGCTGCGCACCACGGGCATACCCAGTCTTCCGGCAGGTTTTCAAACAAGGTTCCGGGCGGAACATCGTTTTCGGGATCTCCCTTGGTGGGATCATATTCATAGCCGCAGCCGCCGCAAACGTGGATCTTGTAAGACGGTTTTTCCTTCTTCGGGGTCGGTCTCTTGACCTTGACCATGGGCGGAGCAGGCTTCTTTTCTTCGCCGTTATCGAGAGCTTCTGCCAGCAGCGGCAGAATTTCCATCAGATCTCCAACGATACCGTAGTCACAGTTCTTGAAGATCGGTGCATTGGCGTTCTTGTTGATCGCCACGATGGTACCTGCTTCCTGGATTCCCTTCAGATGCTGGATCGCACCGGAGATCCCACAGGCGATGTATAAGTTTCCGCTGAACTTCTGTCCGGACATTCCCACATAACGGTCGATGGGAACGTACTGGAGAGATTCTGCCACAGGTCTGGAAGAGCCAATGGCCGCACCGGCGGCCTTTGCCAGTTTTTCAATCAGAGCCATGTTGGCCTTGTCCCCGATCCCCTTACCGGCACTGACAACGCGTTCTGCCTGGTTAATGGGGGTATCGATGGCGATGCCTACAGAGAAATCATAGCCGTCTTTCTTCAGGTGGTCCACCAGAGCATCCACTTTTTCCTGTGCGCTTCCGGACTTCAGAACGATCTTCTTTCTGGGGCCGGTCACGGACTTGTTGGGTGCCTGCGGTACAGCAGGAGCGTTGGACTTAGGTTCTTTCCCCAGGATGTGAGATGCGATAACCACTCTCTGGATTTCGTTGGTTCCTTCATAGATGGTGGTAATCTTCGCATCACGGTACATTCTTTCAATATCCATACCCTTCATATAACCGGTACCTCCGTAGATCTGGAGCGCATCATTGGTCACTTCCAGAGCGATGTCGGAAGCGTACTGCTTCGCCATAGCGGATTCCATACCGTAAGGTAAATGTTCTTCCTTCAGATCAGCAGCGCTGTAAATCAGAAGTCTTGCGCAGCGCAGCTTGGTTGCCATGTCAGCGATCTTGAAGGAGATGGCCTGCTGGAACGCAATGGGTTTATCGAACTGTACACGTTCCTTGGCGTATTCCACAGCACCTTCGAAGGCTCCCTGTGCAATACCCAGAGCCTGGGATGCAATACCGATACGGCCGCCGTCCAGGGTTGCCATGGCGATCTTGAAGCCCTGGCCTTCCTTCCCCAGCAGGTTTTCCTTAGGAACTTTCACATCGTTGAACAGCAGCTGTCTTGTGGCAGAAGAGCGGATCCCCATCTTGTCATAATGGTCACCGAACTCGAATCCTTCCCAGCCCTTTTCCACGATGAATGCGCTGATTCCTCTGGTTCCGATTCCGGGAGTGGTCACTGCGAAAATAACATAGGTGTCAGCTTCCCCACCGTTGGTGATGAAGATTTTTTCCCCGTTCAGGAGGTAATGGTCACCGTTGAGGACCGCTGTGGTTTCGGTTCTTCCTGCGTCAGATCCGGCATTAGGCTCGGTCAGACCGAAAGCCCCGATCTTTTCACCCTTCGCCAGGGGAACCAAATACTTCTGTTTCTGCTCTTCGTTACCGAATGCAAAGATCGGCCAGCAGCCCAGAGATACGTGAGCCGACAGGATTACGCCCGCACCACCGTCCACTCTGGACAGTTCTTCAACAGCGATGGCGTAGCTCATGGCGTCCATTCCTGCACCGCCATATTCCTTCGGGAAGGGAATCCCCATCCATCCGTTTTCTCCCAGCTTCTTCACTGCTTCTGTGGGAAATTGGTTTTCCTTATCCCACAGGAATGCGTAGGGTTTGATTTCTTTTTCTGCGAATTCTCTGATCTTTAATCTGAACTCTTCGTGTTCTGCGCTAGTTCTGAAATACATATTTGGTCCTCCTCATTGTCTAATGTACCGGGGGGGTAACGTTCTTATTGATGGTACATATATTCCCGCAGTTTTCCAGTTCAAACTTATTTCTTGATAATTTTTACCAACTTTTATTTCAAAGAAATACCGCACCGGATTTTTAACCACGCATGATTCTTCCGATGCGGTAATGGACAAATCATTTATTTATATCACAGATCGTCACCGAGTAAGGACGCCAGCGTATGAGCCTTCAGCTCTTCGTCCATCTTCGCCTGGATTTCGCGAAGTTTTCGATTGACTCCACAGTAACATCCCTTTGCAGTCACCCATTCACACTGATACCCGTCACACGTACAGGCATTGATCCTCCGGTCTGCTTCCATGGCGTTCATCAGATCATACAGCGTCACATGTTCCAGATCCGCCGTCATGCGGCAACCGCCTTCGCGGCCGCGAAGGCTCTCTGCCAGCGATGCTTTGGACAACTTCTTCAGGATTTTATATGCGAATTGCTGCGGAATCATTTCTTCCTCACACAGTCGTTCCATTTTGTGGACCTGTCCGTCGGCCAAAGCTCTGACAAGACGAAGCGCATAGTCCACTTCTCTGGTAATCAGCATTACTTTAATACTCCTTCCAGGAATGCGATCAGTCCGGCTTCCACTTCATCTCTCAGTTCCAGTTCGTTGTGGATTTCATGCCGATATCCCGGGTACATCTTCACGGACGTCTTGTTTCCGTTTTTCGCCAGAACATTCGCCACATGATATACACCTTCACCATAGTTTCCACAAGGATCCTGATCTCCGGCGATCAAATATACGGGAATATTCTTCGGAACCATCGGACCCCATTCTTCACTTTCGATAAAATGATGGATGTTTACGAAATCCCAGGGCAGTTCGATGGTAGTGTCAAAGGTATTGAACATGTCACCTGCGTGGTCAGCCACGATCCGCGGATCGTTAGCGATCCAGTCAGAAGGACCATTGGGGTTTTCGATACGGTCGGTCATTCCAGCGAATACCTTCGCAAACCATTCGGTTGCCGGCTGGTTGGGATCGGCTTCCACAGCAGCCTTAAATTCCGGATCCGCATAATAAATTTCACAATTTTCCCACTGTGCGCAGACACCGCATAACATCAGACCCTTGATATCATCGCCATAATGAGCCGCATAGGCTCTGGCCAGCATAGATCCCCAGCTGTGCCCAAAGACAAAATACGGCACATCCGGATAATCCTTCACCGCGATATCATGAAGACTCTTTTCGTCTTTCACATATGTCATATAACCACCGGAATGGGGATCTCCCAAAGTACCGCCATCATAGCCTGTTTTTCCATGGCCCAGATGATCGTCAGCGTAAACAACGAACCCTGCCTGATTAAAAGCACTGATCATGTGGAGATATCTGCGGGAGTGTTCGCCGTAACCGTGGATCAGCTGAATCACACCTCGCGGTTCTCCCAAAGGGCTGTATGCCCAAGCCTTGATTGTATCTCTGCCGTTATTGGACGGAAAACTGATTTCTCTGATCGACATAAGAGTCCTCCTTTTCTGTAAGCGGATATATTTTATTGACTTTATTATACCATATGTGCCGGCATCGGACGACGTTTCGCCGTATATTCTAAAACATCAATTTTCATCAGAGCCACGCCGGATACGATTTTATCGGTGAACGTAAAATCTTTTCCCGTTTGGGATTTCATGAACAGAGACAATGCCGCTTTCTTTTCTTCCACATCTTCAATAATTTCTGCTTTACCGCGGCCCATGATGGACAGATATGCAGTTCCATACTGACAGGCCACTTCGCCGCCAAACCATTCCACATCGCATTCCATTTCAAAAAATACCTTCGGGTTTTTCCGCATCAGGTCCAGTTTGTACCCCTGTGTGGCACCGTGCATGTACAGCGTCAGATGGTCACCGTCCATCACGTAACCATAATTCAGCGGAGCCACATAAGGCTCATCGCCATCGGTCAGGCCCAGATGAAGAATCTTGCATTTATCCAAAATCCGGATTATTTCTTCACGATCGGTCACTTCCCGTTCTCTTCTTGTCATTCCTCTCATCATAACGCTTTCCTCCTAAAACACGAAATTAATGAATAACATGTAACATGCCGTACCACCGATAATGCTGAGCAGCGTATTCCGCTTCCAAATATGAAGCAGTACAACCAGTGCGCCAGACAAAAGCTCCGGAAGTCCGTGGGGTGCTTCCACAAGCGATATCCCTTTCAGACAAAACACCACTAACATTCCCATGATCGCATAGGGGAGTACTTTTCCCAGATAGGTGATGAACTCCGGCGTTTTTCGTTTATCCCCGAAAATCACAAAAGGGGCGAAACGAATCAGCTCCGTTACTATGGCAGCCACCGCAATGATCATGACAGCATGCATATCAATCATTGGTGATCCCCTCCCTTCCACGCATCATCATCAATGCGAAAGTGATCAGAATCATGGCCGGGATCAGGAAATTGTCGCTGCCGAAAATCACAAGACAGATCACGGAAGCCGCAACGCCGGTGATTGCCGCCAGGTGGTTTTTCGTACTTAGCCACTGTTCCACGAACACTGTCAGGAACAGCGCCGTCAAAGAAAAATCGACTCCTGTCATGTCAAAGGGAATCACCGCCCCAATCAGCGAACCGAGAACGCTTCCGGTAACCCAGTAACTGTAATCCAGTAAGGATACCCAGAAATAATATCCGTTTTTATCTTCCACATCACGTATCGCCGCGTCATTACAAACCAGTGAATACGTTTCATCAGTCAATGCAAAAATCAGGAATGGTTTTTTCTTCGTTCCCTTATACTTTTCGATCATGGACAGGCCATAAAACAAATGGCGCGCATTGACCGCCAGTGTCGTCAGTGCCGTGGCAACCAGCCCCACACCGCCGGTGATCAGATCGATAGCCACATACTGCATAGACCCTGCAAAGATAAACACGCTCATGGCCATTGCCCAAAAGACACCGTATCCCCGGGAAGCCAGGACAACGCCAAAACCGATCCCCAGGACCAGGTACCCGCTCATGACGGGAATCGTATCTTTGAACGCCCGCCGGATCACGGTGCTTCTTACATTCTTGTCATTCATATCAGTTCTCCCGCATTGTTTTCTACTCACGTGAGAATTATATCACATTAGAACCAGCTGGTAACAAAAATTTCGATCCCGATGAAGATCAGGATTGCACCGCCAAAGATTCCGGCTTTTCCTGCCAGCTTTGTTCCGGCCTTTTTCCCAATGGCAAGTCCTCCGAAACAGATGGGGAATGTGACCAGCGCGATGATGGCAGCCGCAATAACCGCTTCTTTCAGTGCATATTCAGCGATGGTAAATCCAACAGACAGCGCATCGATGGATGTGGCTACGCCCTGAACCATCAGTTCTCCCAATCCGACTCCCTTTCCGCAACCGCAGTCACAATCACAGTCACCGCCGCGGATTCCTTCCAGAAGCATCTTGCCACCGATGAAGCAAAGCAGTACCAGCGCGATCCAGGGGATCATCTTTTCGAACGCTGCAAAATGCTGGGCGATGGTATGAACGCAGATCCACCCGATCATAGGCATCAGTGCCTGGAAAAAAGCGAAGATCCCTGCAATTCCAGCCATTCTGGATCGTTTCATGCAAGGCTCATTCAGCCCATTGGCCAACGATACGGAAAAGGCATCCATCGCAAGCCCTACACCCAACAAGACACTGTTAAAAATCAGTGTAAATCCAAGATTCATTTTGTTTTCCTCCAAATTATAAAAAGTCCCAAGTACGGTGAAACCATACTTGGGACATCATAATCGAAAAAGGACAGACTCCATGCATAGTTTCACATCTACGCATAAGTCTCGCGATTGAAAACAAGCCAGGCCGAAGCCAGTATGTTGACTTGTTACGTACCGAAGTACGCTCACTACTCCCTTACAGCTTGGCTAGTTTATCATACTTACCAAGGATTGTCAATTATTTTATTCTTCGTGGCAGAGACAAGCGTCATAGTAGAACTGATCCATCTCTTCTTTGGTGGAGAAGTTCGCTACGAACATCTGGTTACCCATAGCTCCAGACAGCGCGTCAGGAATACGGTCTTCCATCTTCATGTTAGCTCTGTACTTTTCGGACAGCTCTTCGTGACTCAGAACGAAGTTCTTTCCGTCGCGACGTCCCATGAATGCACAGTAGAACTGTTCGCCCTGAACCAGATCGGTCTTGTCGAACGCGATCATATCTGCCCAGATCTTATAAACGTCGGTGGAGCAGCTGAAGTTGTGCAGGTCGGGAGTGAAGCCGCCGGGCGGTCTCATGTTAACTTCCAGGCCTACCAGATCGCCTTCCTTGCCGAGACCTTCCTGATCCTGAGTCAGACGGAAGTATTCGAAGTGGATAAAGCGGCTCTTAACGCCGAACGCCTTAACGCTGGCGCGACCGGCCTTAACGATGTCTTCCGGCAGTTCCTTCTGCTGGTAGTAGATGGAGTTACCCAGATCATTTACAACGTCCATCAGGGACAGAACGGTAACGTTACCGTTTTCGAAAATCGGTTCGCCGTTGGAGTCGATGATCGCATCGTAGGAGTTAACGGTGGCATTGACGTATTCTTCCATGATGTAGGATACGTTCTTATCATAGGTTTCGATGAAGTTTACCAGATCTTCATCGCACTTCAGCTTGTATGTAGCTTCTGCACCAACGCCGTTGTCCGGCTTTGCAACTGCGGGATAGCCAACCTTCTTCAGGAACTCTCTGCAGTTTTCCAGATTATCTACAATATGATAGCGAGCCACGGGAAGACCTGCCTTGATGTAGTATTCCTTCATCTTGGACTTATACTTTACAGGATCCATGTCCTTCGCCTGGAAACCGGTGGTGATGTTGAAGTCAGTTCTCAGCTGAGCGTCTCTCACCAGCCAGTATTCGTTGTTGGATTCCAGCCAATCGATGCGGCCGTACTTGTGGATGAAGAAAGCTACTGCGCGATATACTTCGTCG
>JAFUQN010000006.1 GCA_017472365.1 Bacillota bacterium | reverse complement strand
GATGTCTGCACATGAGAAAGTTTTACTTTTAAAAGAGCTGTGTAAACGGCGCATCAAAGTGGAAATTTCGAACGTGCGGCTCTCTACGCGAAAAGTACAAACGACGCACCTTCGAACAGGAGCGTCGTTTTTTATTTGCGAGTAATCACAAGCGAGGAGGAAGATTATGAAGAAGACAATTGATCTGATCGGTGTACAGATGGACTTAGGTGCCGGTACCCGCGGTGTGGCTATGGGCCCCATGGCGATCCGTTATGCTGGTATCCAGAAGGGACTGGAAGCAGAAGGCCACGAAGTTTACGACAAGGGTGACATCCTCCAGAAGCTGGACGGCGCTACCAGCGAATCTCTGAGAAACTACGAAGCGGTTCTGGACGTAAATGAAAAGCTGTATCACTCTGTAAAGGAAACTCTGGAAGCTGGTAAGTTCCCCGTAGTTCTGGGCGGCGACCACTCCATCGCAGCTGGTTCCATCGCTGCGACTTCCAAGCACTACGGAAACATCGGTATCATCTGGATCGATGCTCACGGTGACTGGAACGACGACAAGTCCTCTCCCAGCGGTAACATGCACGGTATGCCCTTCTCCGCAGCTTGCGGCCACGGTCCGGACTGCATGGTAAACTTCGGTCAGGGTCCCGTTTATGTAGATCCGAAGCACTGCGTACAGATCGGCGGTCGTGACATCGACTCCATCGAACGCATCCGCATGAAGGAAGCTGGTGTAACCGTATTCCCCATCAACGAAGTGGACAAGCTGGGTATGTCCGAAGTCATCCGCAGAGCCATCGAAATCGCCGGCGGTGAAACCGAAGGGATCCACCTGAGCTTCGACGTTGACGCTATCACTCCGGAAGCTGCTCCCGGAACCGGTACCATCGTACACTCCGGTCTGACCGTTCGTGAAGCGTTCCTGCTGGTAGAAACCCTGTCCGAATCCGGAAAGCTGCTGACCGTGGACATGGTAGAAGTCAATCCGATCCTGGACGAAAGAAACAAGACCGGTATCCTGGCTTCTGAACTGGTACAGTCCTGCTTCGGTAAGGTTGTATACTAATCTCAAAAAAACGAAAGGAACTGCATCATGCAGTTCCTTTTTTCATGTCTTATTTTACAACAACCTGTTCGTATCTTCTCAGAAATGCCTTGATTTCTTCCAAAATTACAGCGCATTCGCCTTCAGTGACTTCCACGTTCAACGGTAAAATCGGATCGTGGAGGGACTTTCTCAGTAAGCACCATCCGGACAGGCCTTCCATACGGAAGTTCAGACGAACGCCTTCATAGTTGGGTTCTACCACGGAAACTCCCATGTCAGCGCGTTCTTCTGCCCAAGCCTTCAATTCATCCAGGACCTTCGCACCTACTTCACCGAAGTTTTCACCTTCGATGGGGAATCGTACTTCCACAGCTTCCTTCGGTTCTTCCAGGCTGGATAACAGGACATCGATGGTCGCTCCCTGCTGCGCCAGCTGCGCTGCCTTGATTACGATTTTGGTGGCCAGATACGCACCGTCATCCAGGAAGTAATTTTCCTTGTAAGCCGCATGACCGGAGGTTTCGATGGCTAACTGGCTGTCGATTCCGGCTGCATTCAGTTCCATGGACTTATTGATTACATTCTTATAACCTCTCTTAAAGCGAAGATGCTTCAGTCCGAGACATTCTTCCAGGTATACGGTCAGCTGGTCACTGGTGATACTGTCAGTAACGACGGTAGTTCCCGGATGTTCTTTGGCAATCAGCGCTGCCGCCATCGCCACGATGGCGTTGCGGCTGATTTCCTTACCGGTACGGTCCACTGCAGAAGAGCGGTCTACGTCGGTGTCGAAGATCAGACCGAAGTCAGCACCGGTGCTCAGTACCTTGGAACTGATGGACGCCATGGCTTCTTTATTTTCCGGGTTGGGCTGGTGATTGGGGAATGTTCCATCCGGTTCTAAGAACTGGCTTCCAGATACATCGGCCCCCAGAGGCTCCAGGATCCGGGAAGCGTAGAATCCACCGGCACCATTTCCGGCGTCCACAACAATTTTCAGTCCTTTCAAAGGCTGTTCCGGATGATCGGGGTGAGCTACTTCGCGGATGATCTTTGCTCTCAGATAGTCAGAATATGTACCGATCAAATCACGGCTTTCCACCGTTCCTTCCGGGTGCATTTCCAGCGTTTCCACACCGTACATTGTACGGTGTTCTGCCCATTCGGTGATCCACGCAATATCAGCCTTGTTCAAACCGCCGTCCTTGTCGAAATACTTAAAGCCGTTTCTATTGAACGGTAAATGGCTGGCAGTGATCATGATGGCCCCGTCGCACTGATATTCTTCAAATACCGTGGACATGAACATGGCCGGAGTAGAAGCCAGGCCGCAGTCATATACGCGTACACCCAGATCAGTCAGGCCGGTAATTGCGCCTTCCTTCAGCTGTCCTGCCGACAGTCTGGAGTCGTGACCAATGGATACCGTCAGCTCTTCCGGACGCTTTCCGGTCTTGTCAGACAGCCAGTGCACGAAGCCCATGGTCAGTGTCCATGCCGCTTCCGGATCCAGATTTACGTGTTCTCCTGCGATTCCTTCCAGTGCAACGCCGCGGATATCGCTTCCGTTCTGTAACTTTTTGAAATTCGTAGCCATGTCGTCTCCTTTGCGGGAACTGGGCCCGGATCCCCTGATCCGGACGTTCCCTATTGATTTTTCTATGATTCCGATGCATGATCGCGATTCAACCGCCCGTATAAGGTCAGCAGATACAAACCGCTGAGACCTACGAGACCGTATACGATTCTCGAAAGTACGGACATATCACCAAACAGCGCCGCCACCAGGTCAAACCGCATCAAGCCGATCAGCCCCCAGTTCACTGCGCCGATGATCGCAATCGTCAATGCTGCGTATAACAATCCTTTTCCCATTGACAGAACCTCCCTTCTTCAGATCTCTGTCATTAGTTTGGATATGCACAGCAAATCTATTCCACACTTTATTTTACAACTTTATACAGTTCATCACTTTCCGGAGGATCGATTTCTCTGGAAATACCATCACCGCCGATCAGAACTCTGGACGCGCCGTGTTCCTTTACGTGACCGATCCGTGTTACATCCACACCAGCTGCGTGGATCGCATCGATGACCGCCTGCTCACGATCCGGATGAACAATGATCATCATACATCCGCTGGAAATCAAACGCAGATAATTGATTCCGAAATGCTCGCAAATCTTCCGTGTTACATCGCTGACCGGAATTTTATCTTCTTCCAGTTCCACGCCCACACCGGCAATCTCCGAGAGTTCCCATACAGCCCCCAGAACACCGCCTTCGGTGATGTCATGCATTCCGGCGGTTCCCATCTTTCCTGCAGCAATTCCTTCTTTCACAACGCTGACCAGATTCAGGTAACCCTTCGCCTCTGCGATTTCTTCTTCCGTCAGTACCGCCGACAGCTGATCCGCAAAGTCGCTGGCGATGATTCCGCTTCCTTCCAGACCGGCCTGCTTCGTCATCAGGATCACATCACCAGGGCGCATGTTTTCTGCTTTCTGCGATCCTCCCGACAATGTACGCCCGATGGCCGTAGATACGATGACCGGACGGTTTACTGCCGGTGTAATTTCCGTATGACCGCCGATGATTTCCACACCCAGCGACCCGGCAACTTCCTGCGCCTGCATCATAATCGTTTCGATCTCGCCCACCGTCGTTCCGATGGGAAGCATCATTGCCAGCATAATGCCCAGCGGTTCCACACCGTTGGACGCAATGTCATTACAGGTAATATGTATGGCCAGACGGCCGATTTCCGAAATAGCCGCCGTGATGGGGTCGGTGGACATAACACACTCGTACTGACCAAAATCGAGGGTCGCACAGTCTTCACCCACACCGGGGCGTACCAGAACTTCCGGACGCAGATGCAGGATATGGCTGAACACTGTTTCTTTCAACAGATCCGTATCCAGTTTTCCCACGGGCAGCGGCTGATCCACCGGCCATCCCGCGATTTTCTTTTTCTTCATATATCGTCACCTACTTGATCATTTCTTTGAACTGTTCTTCATCGATAATCGCGATTCCCAGCGTCTGTGCTTTGGTCAGCTTACTTCCGGCTTCATCTCCCGCCAGAACGTAGCTGGTCTTTTTCGACACGCTTCCGGAACACTTTCCGCCGAAGGATTCGATGATTGCCTGGGCTTCATCGCGCTTCATGGACGGCAGCGTTCCCGTCAGAACGAAGGTCTTACCCGCAAACCTGTCGTCCTTTCGCGTCTCGGATGCACGGGACTGCATATTGACACCGGCTTCCGCCAGGCGTCTTACGGTCTCACGGTTCTTTTCCTTACTGAAAAATTCCACGATCCCCTCTGCAACTACCGCTCCGAAATCCGGAAGTCCCATCAGCAGTTCCACACCCGCATTCATCACTTCATCCATATCAGCGAAGTTTAATGCCAGCGTCTTGGCCGATTGTTTTCCCACGTTCTTGATCCCGAATCCGGTAATCAGACGATCGATATCATTTTCTTTCGACTTTTCGATGGCCGCGAGAACATTGGTCACCGATTTTTCTTTTCCGATGATTCCTTCTTCGATCAGGCGGTCACGATACCGGTGCAGTTCATAGATATCCGCAATGTTTTTTATATATCCCTCGCTGATCAGCGCTTCCACGGCACTGGGTCCGAACCCTTCCATATTCATGGCATCTTTCGAAACGAAGTACGCGATGGAGCGGCTGTCTTTGGCATAACATTCGTCGCCGGTGCAATGCATGTGTGCACCGTCCGCTTCGCGTTCCACCGGTGCACCGCAGATGGGGCAAACCTCCGGAAGCTGGTACGGAACCGTTCCTTCAGGGCGCTTGTCCTTCACCACTGCCAGGACTTCCGGGATGATGTCGCCGGCCTTCTGTACGATGACGGTGTCGCCCACGCGGACGTCTTTTTCGTTGATGTAATCCTGATTGTGAAGCGTCGCTCTGCTGACGGTGGTTTCTGCCAGTCTCACCGGAGCCAGGATGGCCAGAGGGGTAATTCGACCGGTACGACCCACCTGAACGGTGATGTCTTCCACCACGGTTTCCTTCTGTTCCGGCGGATATTTATAAGCGGTAGCCCAGCGGGGAACCTTCGATGTCATTCCCAGACTTCTGCGCTGTTCCAGATCGTTGACCTTAACCACAGCTCCGTCCAGACCGTAATCAAGACTCCAGCGGACGTCACCGATTTCACAGATGGCGTTCCACACTTCGTCAGCCGTATGGCAGATCTGATATCCGGGGCTCACATCGAAGCCCTGTTCTTTCAGCCATTCCAGCGTTTCGGAATGACTGGAAAATTCTTTTCCTTCACTGATTTCCAGATTAAAGATGAAGATATCCAGCTCGCGCTCACGCACCACGGAAGGATCCAGCTGACGCATGGTCCCGGCCGCACTGTTTCTGCGGTTCTGATAAATCTTACCGCCGGTCTCCATCTGTTTTTTGTTGGCCTTTTCGAAGCTCTCGGTACACATATAAACTTCACCGCGGACTTCCAGGTACGGAAGCTTCGCGGGAATGGTCCTCGGTACGGTACGGATCTCCAGTGCATTTTCAAAAACGCTTTCTCCCGTTTCTCCGTCTCCTCTGGTGATCGCTTCTTTCAGAACACCGTCATAGTATCTCAGAACCAGACTGAGTCCGTCGATCTTTCGTTCCACCACAAATTCCGGAGACACCAGTTCTTCCCTCATCTTATTGACAAAATCGTACACATCCTCTTTCGAAAATACGTCCTGTAAGCTGATGACGGGAACGTCGTGCTTCACCTTTTTGAACTCGCGTCTGGCCGTTCCGCCCACTCTCTGGGTGGGCGAATCGGTGCGCATAAAGAGCGGATATTCCGCTTCCAGCTTTCGCAGTTCCAAAGACAGTCTGTCATATTCAAAATCGCTGATCTCCGGATCATCCTGATTGTAGTACCGTTCGTTATGATAATCCATCAGGCGGTATAATTCCGCCATTCTTTCCTGAACGTTCATCACTGCTACCTCTCTATATCTTTGTCAGCGGAGCAATGTCCTTCGCCAGCTTTTTCAGTCCGGCACTGTCAAACATGACAGATACCGTACTTCCGCTGACCTCGAGCACCATGCCCTCGCCGAATTTCGTATGTCTCACTCTGTCGCCCTGAACCAGCTCCTGGACTTTCGCCGCATTGGCTTTGGACTGAGCCGCAGATTTGGCCACTTCCGCTTTGATTTTCTGGATCTGCTGGAAGGGACGGTTGACTTCTACGTTTCCAAAGGAACCCGCGGCGTTCATCCCGCCGCCATAAAGCCCGCTTCCACCGAATCCGTAACCTCCGTTAAACGGAGCGTCGGCGCGGTAGCGCTCGGCGCTTGCCGCGGCGTTTCTCTTGGAATATACCGCATGGCCGTCCAGAAGCGACGGATCCACTTCACGCATGAACTGCGATTCACGGGTATAGTCGGTCTTTCCGTACATGGTACGGCTTTCCGCGCTGGTCAGATACAGTTTTTCCTGAGCACGGGTCATCCCTACATAGCAGAGACGGCGTTCTTCTTCCACGCCTTCCGACCCTTTATCATAGGAACGCCAGCTTGGGAACAAGCCATCCTCCATTCCGGGAAGGAATACCACCGGAAATTCCAGGCCCTTGGCGCTGTGCATGGTCATCATGACTACCGCATCTTCATCCGGATTATGGTTGTCCACTTCCGCAACCAACGCCACCTTTTCCATAAATTCGGATAAGTTCACGTTGGGATTTTCCTTTTCTTCATCGAAGATCACCGACTTGAATTCCAAAAGGTTTTCGATGCGTCCTTCCGCTTCCACAGTATTGGCATCTTCCAGCGCTTTCATGTATCCGGTGCGGATCAAAAGATTGTCATAGATATCGGATACCTTCAGTTCGCCCTTGTCCCACTGTTCACCCATTTCCGACAGGACTGTTACCATATCGCGAACAGAAGCTCTGGCCTTCGCCGGTAAACTATCGGCAATCTCGCCGTCCGACAGGACGTCGAGGAGACTTTCGCCGCGGACCTTTGCCAGTGT
>JAFUQN010000059.1 GCA_017472365.1 Bacillota bacterium | reverse complement strand
TTCAGCATGGCTTCCTTGGCGACACGGATTTTTAATTCTTTTGAATAGTGCATAGATGACATGTACATTCCTCCTGTCTACAAACATTATATCACGTTTTTATAGACTCTACTTTTTGGGGTACACATCACTGACGTATCTTTTCTCCCCGAATTGTAAAATCTAAGTAAGAACTGTGACAAAAAATCTTAAGTGTGGTACAATGTTTCCATATGCATTTGGAAATTTCTTCATTTTAATCATACGAAGGAGTAAATATAATATGAAAATCATTATTGTCGGGGACGGAAAAGTTGGTCAGACTCTGACGAAACAGCTGTCCAAAGAAGGACACGATCTGACAGTTGTAGACTCCAACCCCAAAATTTTGAACGATAATATTGAAAACTTTGACATCCTCACTGTAGAGGGCAACGGCGCTTCCATGGAAACTCTGCGCCGGGCAGAAGCCGGCGAAGCCGACGTGCTGATTGCCGCTACCAGTACCGATGAAATCAACCTGCTGAGCTGCATCACCGCCAAAAAACTGGGGACGAAGCACACCATCGCCCGCGTCAGAAATACGGAATACCGCGAACAGCTGGTTGCTCTGCGTAACGAGCTGGGGCTTTCCATGACGATCAATCCGGAATATGCTGCTGCGAGAGAAATCTACCAGATTCTGCAGCTGCCCAATTTTGTCAAGCGCGAAAGCTTTGCCAAGGGCCGTGTAGAGTTGGTAGAAATGCGTATCGACGAAACAAGTCCTCTGAAAGGAGTCGTTCTTCACCGTTTACAGTCCATCTTAGGGGCCAAGATCCAGGTCCTGATCGCAGCTGTTCTCCGTGAAGATGAAGTCATCATCCCCTCCGGTAATTTCGTCATCGAAGAGGGGGACCACGTCTTCTTCGCTGCAAAGACGGCTCAGCTGGATCAGCTCTTGAAGGCCCTGGGGATCTCGAAGCAGCGTATCAAGCATGTCATGATCATCGGCGGCGGCCGAATCGCTTATCATTTGATTCCCAGACTTTTGGATGCAGGTGTCAAAGTCAAGGTTATTGAAAAGAATCACGAAAACTGCCTCCGCATGTACAGCGAATTTCCCCAGATTTCTGTGGTGGAAAGCGACGGATCGCTTCAGCAGGTACTGGAAAGTGAGGGGATCTATCAGACTGATGCCATGATCACTCTGACCAACATTGACGAAGAAAACCTGATCATTTCCATGTTCGCTCATCACTGCGGCGTCAAGAAAATCGTCACCAAAATCGGACGTCTGGAATATGGAAGCCTGTTCACCGACATGGGGATCGGAAGTATCATCAGCCCCAAGGAACGTACCAGTGCCGATATCGTCCGTTACGTCCGTGCGATGCAGAACGCAGAGGGCAGCGAAATCGTTGCACTGTATCACATTGCCAACGAACAGGCCGAAGCCATGGAATTCCGCGTGGATGATACCGTCCGCTATCTCGGTGTTCCTCTGAAAGATATTCCTCTGAGAAAGAATATTCTGATCGCCTGTGTAACCCACGGAAATGAACCCATGCTGGCCAACGGGAATACCTGCTACTATGAAGGAGATTCCGTGGTTGTCCTCAGTACCACACAGGATACGATCACCCATCTGAACGATATCTATGCAAGTTAGTGAGGTAACCATATGAATATCAAATTCGTAGGCCACATACTCAGTTATCTGCTTTGCATAGAAGCCATTTTACTGACTCCGTCTCTGGCAATCGCCGTCTACGATGGTGATGGGACGAGTACCGCGTTTATCGGTTCCATCTCACTGTGTGCAATTGCCGGTGCAGCCATGTACCGTCTGACGAAAGATTATCAGTCCCAGCGGTATTACGCGCAGGAAGGCATGATTACCGTGGCGTTGGCCTGGATCGTTCTGTCTGTTTTTGGAGCACTTCCGTTTTGGATCAGTGGCCAGGTCCCGTCGTATATCGATGCCTTTTTCGAAACCGTATCCGGTTTTACTACGACCGGAGCTTCTGTTCTCCCCAGTGTGGAAGACTTAAGCCGGAGCCTGCTTTTCTGGCGCAGCTTTACTCACTGGCTGGGCGGTATGGGGATTCTTGTTTTTATGATGGCAATCGTCCCGCTGGGGCGGGACGCCGGTTACTCGCTGCATATTCTTCGCGCAGAGAGCCCCGGCCCCAGTGTCAGTAAACTGACCCCCCGTATGGGCGGAACTGCCCGCATGCTGTATCTGATGTATTTCATTCTCAGTATCCTCTGCCTGGTCTTCTACCTGCTTGGTGGAATGCCCCTGTTTGAAGCCGTATGCCACACATTTGGTACAGCAGGGACTGGTGGATTCGGTGTATTGAACGACAGTTTTATGAGTTATTCCCCATATCTTCAGTGGGTTACAACCATTTTCATGGCTTTGTTCGGTGTCAATTTCACCGTGTATTTCTTCCTGATTCTGAAAGAATACGCAACTGCCCTTCTCGATGAAGAGCTTCATTTATACTTCGGAATCATGATTGTGACTTCACTTTTGATCACCTTCGATATTCGGCCGATGTATGACACTTTCTCCGAAAGTTTCCGCCATGCGGCCTTCCAGGTCAGTACTGTCATGACCACTACAGGTTACGCCACCACCGACTTTGATCTCTGGCCGGAATTCTCCAAAATGCTTTTGATCCTTGTCATGATCGTTGGTGCCTGTGCCGGAAGTACCGGCGGCGGCTTGAAAATCGCCCGTGTACTTCTTCTGCTAAAGACGCTTCGCCGGAATGTATTAAAATCCATTCGTCCGCGCAGCGTTCAGGCAGTTCTGATCAACAAACGTCCCATGGACGAAGAAGTGATTGAAAATACAAATGCGTATTTATCTGCGTACTGCATCACGATCCTCGCCTGTGTGATTTTGGTTTCCATAGAAGGTTATCCTTTTGAAACCAATGTGACCGCGGTTCTGGCCTGTTTTAACAATATCGGGCCCGGACTTCAGATGGTCGGTCCCACATGCAATTTCGGTTTTTTTGACCCCTTTTCCAAACTGGTTCTGTCCATGGCCATGCTTCTGGGGCGTCTGGAAATCTTCCCGATCCTGGCCATATTCAGTAAACGTGCATGGAATCGCGCATTATAATCAATCCATTTGTCACACATCGGCCGGCTTCTGAATATCCTATAGTAGTTTCGTAAGCTGACGCTCGGAAAGCGGCGGCTGCGGAAAAATCTGAAAAAAGTAGGTGATTTCTGAATGTCTGACGGATGTGGATTACTGCATGGAGATGGCGGAATCGATACCAGCCTGTTGTTCTTTTTCCTGCTGCTGGTGATTATCTTCTTTAACTGTTACAGTCGATAGTGATTCCATACGCGCGATCGGTTCAATCGCAAACAAAAAGAGCTGTCGCCTGGCTGACTGATCAGCCGGAGCGACAGCTCCTTTTTATTTCTTATGTAGTTACATCACAGATTCTAAAAGTTTATCTGCACCGTGTACCAACAGAATCGAACATTCGATCTTATTGACCCAGGCATAGGGAATTTCATCCATTCCCAGATACGTTCCCAGGATCGCTCCACAGACAGCAGCCACGGTATCGCTGTTTCCACCCTGATTGACCGCCAGAAGGATTGCCTGTTCGAAATTATCGGAATAACGCAGTGCACAGTAAATCGACAATGCAATCAGTTCCGAGCCGGTTTCACCACTGCCGATGGCAGCCAAATCGATGCGGTTGGCCATTTCCAGTTCATTGACACTCAGAATGTTTCCGCTGCGATTCATCTGCGCTGCCAGGGATCTCGCTTTTTCGATCAGATCTCTGGTATTTTCATGTTCCGGCCATGTTTCCAGTTCATCCAGTGCACGGACAACTGCAGACTCCAGATCCTTCCCGCGAACCAGCTGTGCGATCAGGCAGGCCAGGAACCCGGCAGGAAGATATGCATCAGGATGTCCATGAGTGATTGCCGCACTTTCAGCACCGATGCGGAACGCCATCTTCGGATCATTGTAAAAGTACAATCCCACAGGTGCTGCACGCATCACAGCTCCCGTTCCGGGATTTTGGTTCAGCGGACGCTTCATGGTTCCGTATTTCCCGTTGATGCAGCCCTCCAGCGTACTGATATTGACTTTATCCGGCGTTCTTCTGGCAAACAGCTCTTTGTTTTCCAAAATTTCTCCTCCAAGCAGGAAGTTGTAATTCTTGTCCGCAAACCGGCCGGTCTGGGTATAGAGCCATTTCTGATAACAATAGAACAAGCTGGATGTATAAGCATAGATCCCGCGTTCCTTCGCTTTTTTATCGGCCCATAACAGTCCGTCTACTGTCATGATATTCATCTGTGTATCGTCGGAAAACAACGCTTCATTTCGTTCTTCATTGATCGGCAGCTTTGTAATCCCGTGCGCACCGTATTCACTGCGAATCTGGTTCCAGTCCATGGTTTCCACGGGATAGCCCATAGCGTCCCCGCAGGCTCCTCCCAACAGACATCCTCTGAAATAATTCTTTGCGGTTTTCATTTTGTCTCAGTCCCCTCTTTTTCTGCTATTCTTCCATGATGGAAACCAGTTCCACGTCTGCGCCGTCCTCCTGGACAGTGATCAGCCCGTAACTGCAGTTCGCTTCCAAATGACCCATCAGCGAATCCACTTCTTCGCCTTCTACAGTAAATCGTACTTTCTGTACTTCGTCAAAACTCTTAATCAGCGTACGAACCATCTGCTCGATCAAATAAACTTCTTCCATAGAACCGCCGTGCATGGTATCCTCGTTCAAATCCACCACAGCCAGTCCACCGGTCACGGTCACATCATCCACCATTCCTTCGCGGATCATGGTATCCATACCTTCTTCCGAAACCTGTACCAAAAGCTCCAGCGTTGTTTCATAAATTTCGTCCGCTTCTTCCAGCGGAACAGCTACATCCGTATCCACAACAACCATGGGTTCGATGGATTCATCCCCGGTCTCCAGATACTCCGCAGACACATAATAGAGCTTCACATGATAATTAGCAGAATCCTCTTCTTCGTTTTCCACTGGTCCGCCGCCGCATCCGGCCAGCATTCCCACAGTCAGAATCAGTACCAGCATAGCAGCTATCGTTTTCTTCCAAACCTTCTTCATAAAGCACTCTCCTTTCATCCCAAATTTCCCTGACTATATCATATCACATTTCCGCCGCGCTTTTCATCACAATGATTAATAAAAATATAATTTTTATTTGTTTTACTTATGTTAAATCCTCTATTATACTAGAATCATAAACCATGCAAACATCAACCTCACATAAACAGACAACATTGCTTTTCCGGATTTTCCGGAAGAAAAAGAAACGACGGCTCATGCACCGTCGTTTTCTTTTTGCGTTTATATGCGTTCCGCCAGTCTCCGGTATGTCTCGTACCGTTCTTTTGCATCGCTTTCTGCATTTTGGAACAATTCCTCTGCATGGTCCGGAAATGCGTTCAACAGCGATGAATATCTGATTTGATCCATGAGAAACTCCCGGAAATCAGCCGTCGGTTCTTTTGAATCTAAAATGAATGGATTCTTTCCTTCTGCTTTTCTTCTCGGATCGAAACGATAAAGATGCCAGTAGCCACAATTCACCGCATCTTTCATCGTCTCCTGTGTCTTTCCCATCCCCTTTTTCAGACCGTGACTGATACAGGGCGCGTAGCAAATCACCAGAGACGGTCCCGGATAACTTTCGGCCTCTTTCAGAGCTTTGACAAGCTGGGCCTTGTCAGCCCCCATGGATACCTGCGCCACATAAACATATCCATAAGTCATCGCCATCATCCCCAGATCCTTCTTTCCGGTCCTCTTTCCGGAGGCAGCAAATTTCGCGACTGCCGCCGCAGGGGTTGCCTTCGAAGCCTGACCGCCGGTATTGGAATAGACCTCCGTATCAAACACCAAAACATTGATGTTTTCACCGGAAGCCAAAACGTGATCCAGACCACCATAACCGATATCATACGCCCAGCCGTCGCCGCCGACGCACCAGACGGATACCTGTGGAGCCCGTCCCGCTGTTTGATCTTGTTTCTCCGCTTTCCCCAGGGCCCGCAGTCCCACTGCCATTCCGTATCCAAACTCCGCATTATCCTCAAACAGTGAATTCGCCCAGGCCGGACCTCTCCCATTCTGGTCCGTGGTATAAGGAATGGAAGGTGCAGACGCTCCCCAAATGGAAGAACAGCCCGTTGCATTGGCAATCACCATGCGATCGCCAAACATCTGGGTCACCAGCTTCATATACGGTGTTTCTCCACATCCCGCACATGCTCCGGAAAACTCCAGTCCCGGTTTTACAAACTGGCTTCCCTTTACCGTCATCCGGTCAGCCAAATCGCTGCGGACCGGAAGCGACACCGCATATTCCCAATGATCGATTTCCGCCATCTGGGTTTCAAAAGGTTTCATCACCAACGCCTTGTCCGGTGCGGGACAGATGTCTGCGCAATTTCCGCATCCCAGACAATCCAGCGGAGTCACCTGGATCCGGTAACGATACGTTTTCAACGAAGCGCCCTTCGCCTCCGTAGTCACAAACGTCTCCGGTGCTCCGGCCGCTTCTTCTTCCGAAATCAGAAACGGACGTATCGTTCCATGGGGACAAACAAACGAACACTGCCCACACTGAATACAGTTTTCTGCAATCCAGTACGGTACCGTCACCGCAACGCCTCGCTTTTCGTACGCTGCAGTTCCCGTCGGAAAGGTTCCGTCTTCCATCCCGCAAAAACTGCTGACCGGAAGATCATTTCCTTCCTGCCGATTCATCGGAACAAGAATCTTTTCGATAAACTCCGGAACTTCCCTTTCGTTATCTCTTTTCCTGCAATTATCCCCGATATCGTTCCATCGTTCCGGAACCGTGACGCATTTCAGTCCGGTTCTTCCCCGTGCAGCGGCCTCCCGGTTCTTCCGGACGATATCCTCCCCCTTCGTTCCATATACACGTTCGATCGATTCATTCAAATAACTGATTGCTTCTTCTTCATGAATCACTTCCGCCAGCCGGAAGAACGCGGACTGCATCACCGTATTGATGCGATTTCCCAGACCCAGCTCCCGGGCAATGGATACGGCATCAATGATATAAAAACGGATCTGATTCTGTGCCAGATACTGTCTTACCGATGCCGGAAGCCGTTCTTCCAATTCAGTCTCATCCCAGCTGCAGTTCAAAACGAACGTACCGCCCTGTTTTAACCCCTTCAAAACATCGTACTGATACACGTAGGCCTGGTTATGACAAGCGATATAGTCAGCTTCATGAATCTCATAGGCTGACCGGATCGGACGGCTTCCAAACCGCAGATGAGATACTGTCAGCCCGCCGGATTTTTTCGAATCGTAAGCGAAATATCCCTGAGCATACAAATCCGTATGGTCCCCGATGATTTTAATAGCTTCTTTATTGGCTCCCACTGTTCCGTCAGAACCGAGGCCCCAGAATTTACAGCGGATCGTCCCCTCCGGTTCCGCACTGAATTCCCTGTACTCCAGCGAGCTCCCGCTGACATCGTCCCGGATTCCTACGGTAAAATGGTTCTTCGGTTTTTCACATTTTAAATTATCATAGACTGCCAGGACCTGACCCGGTGTCGTATCTTTTGATCCCAGTCCGTAGCGTCCCCCTACGATGACGGGACCATTCGTTTCTCCAGCATACGCATGTACCACATCCAGATACAAAGGATCTCCCGGTGCTCCCGGTTCTTTCGTTCTGTCCAGTACTGCAATTTTTTTCACACTCTCCGGAATCACAGATTTCAGCTTTTCCGGAACCCAGGGACGGTACAGCCGTACCTTTACCAGTCCCACCTTTTCTCCCTGTCGTTCCAATATCTCCATGGTTTCTTCAATGGTTTCACAAACCGAACCCATGGCCACGATGATCCGTTCTGCGTCAGGTGCGCCCACATAATCAAACAAATGATAGGTTCGCCCGGTCAGCTCGGAAATTTCGTCCAAATATCGTTCCACCACTGCCGGGAGTGCGTCGTAATACGGCTGGGAGGCTTCACGGTTTTGAAAGAAAATATCCGGGTTCTGTGCCGTACCGCGGATTACCGGGCGAGACGGATCCAGCCCGCGTTCCCGGAATTCTTCCAACGCTTTCCGGTCCACCAGCGGCTCCAGATCTGCATAATCGATCACATCGATTTTCTGGATCTCGTGTGAAGTGCGAAATCCATCGAAGAAATGGAGAAAGGGTACTCTCCCCGAAATCGAAGCCAGATGTGCTGCTCCCGCCAGATCCATGACTTCCTGAACCGATCCGGAACATAACATTCCAAACCCTGTCTGCCGCGCGGCCATCACATCGGAATGATCCCCGAAAATGCACAGCGCGTGGGTTGCCAGAGTCCGGGCCGATACGTGAAATACACACGGCATCAATTCTCCGGCAATTTTATACATGTTGGGAAGCATCAGCAACAATCCCTGTGATGCCGTATACGTTGTCGTCAGTGCACCAGTGGTCAAAGCTCCGTGCACCGTACCGGCTGCCCCGGCTTCGGACTGCAGTTCCACCACAGATACCTTCTTTCCGAACAGATTCTTTTCTCCGTGGGCAGCCATATTGTCCACGATTTCTGCCATCGGTGAGGATGGCGTGATGGGAAAGATGGCGGCCACTTCCGTAAACGCGTAAGAAATGTAGGCCGCAGCATGATTTCCATCCATGGTCTTTTTGTGTTTTCCCATGATGATCGTCTCCTTTTTCCGGATAAAATAGAAATGCCCGGAGTCTCTGCTCCGGGCATTTCGACTGATCATAGTATGTCCTTAAAACACATTTTTATCGATCCCATAGATACGAACGTTATATCCTTTATTTCTGATGTCCGCCATATCAGCGCGGCTGTCTTCTTCAAACATTTGGCTGAAGATCATGGTCCTGCAGTCCATCTTTTCCGTCAGAATCGGATAACTCCGTCCTTTTCTGTCCTTCAATGCATATTCCGCTGCATCACAAGCTCCACATCCGTTCACCGGTCCGCCGCATCCTGTCGCATCGCCGATGGGACAATGAGCACTGATCATCAGCGGCAATCTTCCTCCGATGACCGTTTCTGTTTCCAGTCCGCCACATTTCGGAATCTCTTTCGCAGGACCGCCGAAGCCGGCAAGTTCTTCCGGCGATAAGCCTTTTCCAAATCCATTGTCAAAGGCTTCGTGGCACAAAACGGCACCAAAAAGTCCCTGTCGCTTTGCCCAGGCCAGATCCGCACTGTTGTATAAGTTCAGTCCGTAGTCACCGTAAAGAGCCACTCCCCGTCCGCGGAATTGCCGGATCTGTCCCAGATTATTCACCGCAAGGGCTGTCCAAAGTCCATCCCCGGGAGCACTTTCTTCCACTTCGCGCAGTGCCTGACAGATTTCATCTGCGTGTTCGTCGATCCAGCGGTGTTCCCGTCCCTGGGTAATGGGAGGAAGCCACGCAAAGACCTGCTTTCCCCTTCCTGCAATTTCTTTCAGCTTCTGCCGTTCTTTTCTGTCGAGGAAGTTCTGATACGACACATAAATTCTATCGTACTCGGATTCTTTTGCAAGTTCCAGGATTTCTTCATCGGTACGGAACAAATACAGAGACCGCTGTCCTCTGCGCAGAACGGTTCCATCTGTCTCGATTTTCTCATCGTCGACAGGCGTTTCTTCCACAGTTCGCACCTGTTCCTGTTCCCATGCTTCAGCCAGCAATTCCAGCCCCTCACGCCGCAGCTGGTTCAGCGCAGACGCTCTGACGGTCAAACCCGGTTCCATATCCAGGTTCAGTTCGTTCAGAACAAACATGGTATCTCCGGTCTTTTCCAGCTGGCGCCGTGCTGCCGCCTCATCCATGGGACGATTCAGCGCTTTTTCCGGCTCCAGTTCCGATACGGAAATTACCGCCAGCGGAATGTTTCCCACAGCCTCTTCTTTCTCATCAGCCAGAGTGACCATCAGACGAACCGGCTGACCTTCGTGCATGGAAAGTTCCATATTCACGGGCAACTTCCGGCTTTCTTTCTTTGCCGTTCCACTGTTGATTTCAAAGCTCTTTCGAGCTTCTGTCATCTGGATTTTATCCGAAATTTTGTAGATCACATCACCGGGATCGATCTGTCCCGGAATATCCCCGATCTCCACCGTCTGTCCCCTGCGCGCTTCACGCAGGCTCTTATTCCCGCCTTTGGAAGCTCCGGAACCCTTGCGGTTACTGTTAGATCGTTTATCAGCAATACGCGTTGCTTCGTTGATATATGTCACGATATTTCCGGAAAGCTGAAGCTCTCCGTCGTACCCTCTGGAATGGACCTCCACACCGTCACCCAGATTCAGATCACGGGAAAGTCTGACTGTCAGATACTGACGAATAGCCTTTCCTTCACCAGCCGTTCTCACCTTCAAAACTTTTCCCAGCTCCAAGCCCTGATGTTTCGGAAGATCTCCGGATAAAAGGTCCTTTCGCGGATTGTTCCAGAGATAACCATCCGTAAAGCTTCCGCGGTTGAAAATCTGCTGCAGTGCTTCTCTGTCCTCACGGCTGACCTCATACCATCCGTCTCTCTGATACAGATCCAGATACTTCCGGTAGATCCTCGTAACGACAGCCACATATTCCGGCGATTTCATGCGGCCTTCAATTTTCAGAGAGGCGACACCCGCATCGATAAAATCTCCCAGGCTATCAATAGTGCACATATCTTTCGGGCTCAAGCGGTACTTACTGAATACCGGATCCTTTCCGCCTTTATCCAACACAGGTTTTCCATTCCTCAGGATCTCATACGGTAAGCGGCAGGGCTGGGCACAGCCGCCGCGATTGCCGCTGCGGCCACCTTGGAAACGGCTCATCTGGCATTGACCGGAATAGCACATACAAAGCGCACCGTGAACGAAAATCTCCAGCGGAACATCCGTCGCTTCCGCGATGGCTTTGATTTGTTTGAAGGGCGTTTCACGAGCCAGAACCACACGTTCGAACCCCATCGCCTTTGCCTGAAGAACACCGTCCAGATCGTAGACAGTCCCCTGGGTGCTGAGATGAAGCTCCATGTGGGGAACGTATTTACGCAGCATCATGCCCAGGCCAAAATCCTGAACGATCAAGGCATCCACGCCAGCCAGGTAACATTCTCTGGCTACCTTCACCGCTTCTTCCAGTTCCTCATCCTTCACCAGAGTATTTAATGTAATATATACTTTTACGCCCTTGCTGTGAGCGTAGCGAACCGACTCTTTCAACTGGTCTCCGCCAAAGCTTCCCGCATTGACACGGGCATTGAACAATCTTCCGCCCATGTAAACGGCGTCTGCCCCATTTTCCACCGCAGCTCGCAGTTGTTCCTCGCCTCCCACGGGAGCCAGAAGTTCCGGGATTTGTCTCATGACTGATCTCCTTTTTCATCACAGTTCTGCATTGTGCCAATGCATAGCTTTACATAGTATATCATACCCTAATCTGTGAAACATATCAAATACGTAAAGTTTGTTATTTCTTTCACACGCATCTTGTTATTTCATCGAAACG
>JAFUQN010000058.1 GCA_017472365.1 Bacillota bacterium | reverse complement strand
CGTTGACGATGGGAACGACACCTTCATCCACCAGAGTGAACAGTGTATTTCGGATGTGCAGGTTACGGCTGTGATCGTTGAAGTCATCTCTTGTCAGCAGTAACTGCGCCACATGATAATCATATTCTTTGAACAGCTCCTTATAAGCCATCATCAGTTCTACCTGACCGATGGCACATAACGCCTGTTTATAGTTCATATCTTTTCTGCGGAACCACTTGTTGATGGCTCCCACGCCACAGATCCCGGCGCCGGAAGAAACGACGATGATGTCCTTCCCCAATTTCATCCATTCTACCAGCTGTTCCACGATGTTATGCATCGCCTTCAGGTTTACTTCACCCTTTTCCGTGGACAGAGTGTTGGATCCGATTTTAATTACGATTTTTCTGCTGTCTTCGATCAGTTCTTTTAAACTCAGCAGTTCTTCGCCCTGATCAAACTGTTTTTCAAATACCATGATAAACGTACTCCTGTCATCGGACACTTGTCCGGTTTTGTCAGTCCGAGATGACTGACACTTTATTATATAACATCACAGGGGGCTTTTCCAGTAAAAACAAAAAGAAAATCCGCAGCCCCGGACTTTTCCGGACCTGCGGATCGTTTCAACTCATGTTCTGCAATGTAAATACCGCGGCTCCACGATCAACTTAATGGCTGTACGTTCATCGCCCTCGATATCGATATCGGCAAACGCCGGTATACAGATCAGATCCACACCGCTAGGTGCAATGAACCCTCTGGCAATGGCAACTGCCTTAACCGCCTGGTTCAGCGCCCCTGCGCCGATGGCCTGGACCTCTGCACATCCTCTTTCTTTCACAACACCTGACAAAGCCCCTGCGACAGAGTTGGGATTTGATTTCGCTGATACTTTTAAAACTTCCATACTTGTTTCCTCCCTAAAATGGTAATACCTCTTTTGATTGAGTTGAAATGAGATTTCACTTACCATTTTCGAGAAAACTTCGCCGCTTCCTTTTAAGAATCGTTCGTCAAATACCGACATGTGATGTCGAAAAATGTTGAAATTTCAGCACTTACGTCGCTTTTTATTCCATCTGGGGAGCTCCCGTCCATACTGGCGACCAAATCTGACCGTCGAGGCCGTCCGCCATACCGATCTGGACGATTACATCATCCTTGGTCATGAACAGGATCGAACGATTGGGATTATCTCCCGGTTCCACTTCCGGAAGATACATCCAGACTGTATCGTGATCAGCGACACCCGTCACTTCACCTTCCGCCTCTGCTTCAGCCGCATGATTTGCGTAGTCCAGGTGTGCCTGAATCTCCGGATACGCTTCCATCAGCTCTTCCACCGTATTTCCCACATGGATCCCCCGGAAGGTCTTACAATCCGGCTGCGTGGTGGATATGTACTGAATAAAGCACGGAGACGGTTCCTGTCCCTCCATTACTTCTTTCGTTTTCAGATCCCCAAAGGAAACTACATGAAATCCGTCAAAATAACTGTAAGAAACCGTTTCCCAATTATAAGCCACTAGATCTTCTGCCGGTCTGTCCTTTCCTCCCAGGTACTGATACGGAAGACCTAATGCAAATTCATGATCCAATCCTAATCCGAGACTCCATCCTTCCGCTTCAAAGCCATTGGCCCCCGGCATAAAGAATCCGAACTCTAAATCATAATCTCCGTAATTCTGAAGGCTGGCCCATTCCTCATCGCTGATCCAGGGACCGTCTTCAATGTCTTCGCTATTTGCTTCCTGTTCCAGCTGACCATCCGGTGCTTCCTGTTCCGCATCCTGACCGGAACATCCGCCTAAAAGAGCCATGGCTAATGTCAATACGATAGTGAATCCTAACAAATAAAACTTTTTCATCACAGTTCTCCTTTCCCGTGGTTCTTCCCTTTTATTTTAGACGCAATGTTTCGACAAAATGTTTCAAAAAAATCGTTTTTTCGCTCCACTTTACGAAGATTTTCGAGGAATTTTTCCATTGTCTACTTGCATTTTCCATCAATATTGTATATAATTCTAAATGAGGTTATCCCCCTGATAGCCTCATTAATCTCTAATCCCAATACCCCTTTTGAACAAAATAACCTGCTCCCCTGCAGGTTATTTTGTTTTTTG
>JAFUQN010000057.1 GCA_017472365.1 Bacillota bacterium | reverse complement strand
CGTCCTATAATATAACTGAGGTGATGATTATGGAAACGAAAGATGTATTATTGGAACTTAGAACAAAGCACGGGTTTTCCCAGGACGATTTGGCCGAGAAGGTCCATGTGACCCGCCAGGCAGTCTCCCGTTGGGAGAACGGCGATACTACACCGAACACTGAAACGCTGAAACTCCTGTCGAAGCTTTACGATGTATCGATCAACACCCTTCTGGGCTCCCCGCGCCAGCTGATCTGTCAGTGCTGTGGGATGCCGCTGGAGGATTCTTCGATCAGTAAAGAACCAGACGGTCTCTTCAACGAAGACTACTGTAAATGGTGCTACGCCGACGGTGAATACATGTACCACGATATGGATGATCTGATCAATGTCTGTGTCAATCACATGGCCAACGACCAGTTCACCCCCGAACAGGTCCGCGCCTATCTGAAGGACATGCTCCCGAAGCTGGATTATTGGAAGCAATATAAAAACCTGGCCGGCGCAGAAAAGTTCGACGAATTCAAGCAGCAGCTCATGGACGAAATCAACGCGCTGCAGGTGGATGGAATGCCGAAAGTCCAATCCCTCAACGCTCTCGTCGGCGGCTATATCAACCTGGAATACCGCCTTCCCAACGGCCAGCCGGTCAAATTCTTAGACGATGGCGCCACCTATCTGGGAACCCAACTGGAATGTGAATTCGGCGGCAACCGCTGTTTCGGCATCGCTGCCAACATGGACTTCATCCTGATCTGCACCTACGAAGAAAACGGTGAAAATCCAGAATTGGTGATCTACAAAAAACGATAACAGGATACATTTTGAAATAAGGAGTGCAATCTGCACTTCTTATTTCAATTTCTATCGAGTTTTAAAAATAGACCCGAGCTTTTTTAGGGTCCCAATGAATATACTGAACCATATGCGCTTTATTCGTCGCAAAAAGTGTTATTAAACTTCAAAAACTCGTTGTAATTTTTGTAGTCATTTAATATACTATAGTTATATTAAAATAACGGAGGTGCGTATATGTACCGAATTGCGATTGAAAAGCTATTAAAATGGAAACAAAGTAAACACCGTAAGCCTTTGATTATTGAAGGAGCTCGTCAGGTCGGTAAAACTTGGCTGATGAAAGAATTTGGAAGACAATCTTATAAGGATACTGTGTACATTAATTTTGACTCCAATTCCAGAATGGCAGAATTATTTGCTTCTGATCTGGATACAGAGCGTTTGATTATGGGATTGGAGTTGTACGCAGGGCGTAAAATTAATCCTGATGAGACTTTGCTTATCTTTGACGAAGTACAAGAAGTTCCGAGAGCCTTATCTTCTCTTAAATATTTCTATGAAAATGCGCCGCAGTATCACATTGTATGTGCTGGTTCTTTGTTGGGTATTGCTTTACATCAAGGCACGTCTTTCCCTGTGGGTAAAGTGGATTTCTTGAAACTATATCCTCTTTCTTTTAAGGAGTTTTTGATGGCAACCGATAAAGAACGATTTGCTGAATTGCTTGATCATCAAGACTTTCAAATGATTACGAGCTTCAAACAAACATACATTGACGCTTTGAAGCATTATTACTTTGTTGGCGGTATGCCCGAAGCTGTGCAAAGCTTCATAGAAAACAAAGACTTTAATGAGGTTCGTGAAATTCAAAAGCGAATTCTAACGGCTTATGAACAGGATTTCTCCAAGCATGCTCCCAATGAAATCGTGCCGAGACTCCGCATGCTGTGGAACAGTATTCCTTCTCAGTTGGCGAAAGAAAACAAAAAGTTTATCTACGGTCTTGTTCGTGAAGGTGCTCGTGCAAAGGACTATGAAACTGCAATTATGTGGCTTAGCGATTGCGGTCTTGTTCACAAGGTTAGCCGCGTCAATGCAGCTGGTATCCCCCTGCGTGCGTATGAGGATTTGAAAGCATTTAAGCTGTTTATTGTCGATATTGGGCTCCTTGGCTGTATGACAGGACTTCGTCAGCGCACTCTGCTTGATGGCAACAATCTTTTCGTTGAGTTCAAGGGCGCACTTACCGAACAGTATGTTTGTCAGCAGTTAAAGACCATCCCGGATTTAGGTGTATACTATTACACGAACGACAGAGGCTCCTGCGAGGTTGACTTTGTTGTCGATACGGGCGAGTTGATCGTTCCCGTTGAAGTAAAAGCAGAAGTAAACCTCAGAGCCAAGAGTTTAAAAACCTATCATGAAAAATTTTCTCCCGAAGTTTCCGTTCGTACATCCATGGCGGACTTCAAAAAAGAAGAATGGCTCGTTAATCTGCCGCTGTACGCGATAGACCAGATTACTCAAATTGAATTAAGTCGATAAAAAAGAGCTGGCGCAAGGCCAGCTCTTCCATTTCAAGTTTCAATACTTATTTCTTAGCGATATATCCCTTCGCAGTCAGTGCTTCTGCACACAGAATCGCACCACCGGCAGCACCTCTTACGGTGTTGTGAGCCAGACCTACGAACTTAAAGTCATAGATGCTGTCTTCACGGATACGACCAAAGGATACGCCCATACCGTTTTCATAGTTCACGTCCATCTTAACCTGCGGACGGTTGTCTTCTTCGCAGTACTGGATGAACGGCTTCGGTGCGGAAGGCAGGTTTTCCTTCTGGGGGAAGCCTTCGAATTCCTTCAGCTTCTGAATCAGCTGTTCCTTGGTGGGCTTCTTTCTGAACTTTACAAAGACAGAAGCGGTGTGGCCGTTTTCAACAGCGACACGGTAGCACTGGCAGGAAATTGCCGGGGACTTGGCAGGTTCGATGTGGTCGCCTTCCACGGTACCCCAGATTCTCAGAGGTTCCTGTTCAGACTTTTCTTCTTCGCCGCCGATGTAGGGGATCAGGTTTTCTACCATTTCCGGCCAGTCGGTAAAGTTCTTACCTGCGCCGGAGATCGCCTGATAGGTAGAAGCAATCACTTCGTAGGGTTCGAATTCCTTCCATGCGGTCAGAGCCGGAACGTACGCCTGAATGGAGCAGTTGGGCTTAACAGCGATGAAACCACGTTCGGTACCCAGTCTCTTTCTCTGTGCCGGGATCACGTCGAAGTGTTCCGGATTGATTTCGGGAATGACCATGGGAACGTCCGGAGTCCATCTGTGGGCACTGTTGTTGGAAACAACAGGAGTTTCGGTCTTTGCATACGCTTCTTCGATGGCCTTGATTTCTTCCTTGGTCATATCAACAGCACTGAACACGAAGTCAACGGTAGCGGCAACTTCTTCCACCTTGTGCAGATCCATAACGATAATATCCTTAACAGCCTCCGGCATCGGTGTGGCCATCTTCCACTTGGCGCCAACAGCGTCTTCGTATCTCTTACCAGCACTTCTTTCGCTGGCAGCGATGGTCACAACTTCGAACCAGGGATGACCTTCCAGCAGAGAAATGAATCTCTGACCAACCATACCGGTTCCACCCAAGATGCCGACTCTTAACTTTTCACTCATAATCTTCACTCTCCAATCTTTGTGATCTATATTTCCCAAATGCACGGCACGCTGAAACAGCATTTGTCGCCCTTACTCTTTCAGTTCCGTCGCACACCGTTCAAAAATAACAACAGGGAAAGTCCTGCATAATAAAATATGTTAGCACAACTTTCCCCACGTTACAAATGTTTTTATGAAAATTTTCAGTTTTTTCGCTCAATAGCTCTGATCATTCCACATTTTCCGGTTCTTTCTCCGGCAACCGGCTCACTTCGTTCGCCTTTTTAATGCTTGTTGATCAATCCAATGTCGCGACGATACTGTGCTCCTTCAAAGTGGATCCTTTCCACGTTGGCGAAGGCCTTCGCTCTCGCTTCGTCGTGGGTTGCTCCGGTGGCGGTCACGCACAGAACACGGCCGCCGGCGGTAACGATCTTATCGTCAGCGAACTTGGTACCTGCGTGGAAGACAACGATGTCTTCATCCACATCGCCCAGACCGGTGATTTCGCGGCCCTTGGGATAGCTTCCCGGATAACCTTCGGATGCCAGAACTACGGTCACAGCGCGGCGTTCGCCCCACTTGATTTCCTGTTCTGCCAGCTTGTTGTCCACAACAGCTTCGAAGATGTCCAGTAAGTCGCTGTCCAGACGAGCCAGAACAGACTGGGTTTCCGGGTCGCCGAAACGGTTATTGAATTCGATGACCTTGGGACCATTGTCAGTGATCATCAGCCCGATGAACAGAACGCCCTGGAAGTCCAGGCCGTCCTTCTGGAAGCCAGCCAAGGTCGGTTCCAAAATCTCGGTACGAATTCGTTCCTGCAGTTCGTCATTGAATACTAAGCTGGGAGAATAAGTCCCCATACCGCCGGTGTTGGGACCCTTGTCACCATCAAAAATTCTCTTGTAGTCCTGAGCAGATTCCATGGGAACGATGGTATTGTGGTCCACGAAGCATAACATGGATGCTTCGATCCCGGACAGATATTCTTCCACAACGATCTTATCTGCAGCGCTTCCGAAGATCTTGTCACCCATCATTTCTTCGATGGCCTTCACAGCATCTTCTTCGTTTTCTGCGATAACTACGCCCTTACCGGCAGCTAATCCGTCAGCCTTAATGACCATGGGATATCCGTAGATGCCCACAGCCTTCAGCAGTTCTTCCTTTTCAGTGAATTCCTGATAGCCCGCGGTGGGAATGTCATGACGGGCCAGGAACGCCTTGGTGAAGGCCTTGGAGCCTTCCAGCTGCGCGCACTTGGCATTGGGTCCGAATACGCGGATCCCCTTTTCATTCATGGCGTCCACGATACCCATGGAAAGCGGAACTTCCGGGCCTACAACCACCAGGTCGATTTCCTTTTCTACGGCCAGCTTGCACAGACCTTCGATGTCTTCTGCGCCCACAGCCACACATTCAGCCACATCTGCGATACCGGCGTTCCCGGGAGCGCAGTACAGCTTCGTAATTCTGGGGCTCTGCTTTAATTTCCAGGCAATGGCGTGTTCACGACCGCCGCCGCCCACAACTAATACTTTCATTTTATATTTCCTTTCGAAATCAATGAGACATTTTAATTCATTTGATATTATAGATCAACTGAACCCTGCGAACGTACGGAAAGTGCCTCCGCAGACACAGAGGACCGCACTTGGAGTACTTTCGCAGGGCACAGCTGTACTAATATAATTAGTGCTTAAAATGTCTCATTCCGCTGAATACCATGGCAATACCCAGTTCGTTGCACTTCTTGATGGAATCTTCGTCACGGATGGAACCGCCGGGCTGGATGATTGCCGTGATACCGGCAGCAGCAGCAGCGGTGACACAGTCATCGAAGGGGAAGAACGCATCGGAAGCTAATACGGCGCCCTTCAGGTCGTCGGTTGCCTGCTTGATGCAGTTTTCCACAGCCCAGATACGATTTACCTGACCGGGACCTACGGCGATGGTCTTTCCGCCCTTCACCATAACGATACCGTTGGACTTGATGTGCTTAACCACCTTCATACCGAACTTCATGTCAGCCAGCTCTTCTTCGGAGGGAGCCTTATCGGTAACGACCTTCAGCGCTTCTTCTTCATAAATATCGGTATCGATATCCTGGATCAGGAGACCGCCGCCCACCTTCTTCATGGTGATAGTACCCTTGGCGATAGGTTCAGCGATTTCCGGCAGCTTCAGGAGACGGATGTTCTTCTTCTGGGTCAGGATTGCCAGAGCTTCTTCCGTGAAGTCGGGAGCGATGACGATTTCGATGAAGATCTTATTGATTTCAGCAGCAGTGTCAGCGTCGATGGGACGATTGGCAGCTACGATACCGCCGAAGATGGATACGGGGTCAGCTTCGTAAGCCTTCTTGTAAGCTTCGAAGATGGTTTCACCGGTACCAACACCGCAGGGATTTGCATGCTTTACAGCTACGACGGTGGGTTCTTCGAATTCCTTCAGACATTCCACAGCGCCGTTGGTGTCGTTGATGTTGTTGAAGGACAGTTCCTTACCGTGGAGCTGTTCTGCCATAACCAGATCGCCCTTGGAAGGCTGGATTTCAGCATAGTAAGATGCGGACTGGTGGGGGTTTTCACCGTAACGCAGGCTCTGCTTCTTTTCGAAGGTCAGGGTCAGCTGATCCGGTAACGGTGCGCCGATCTGCTTTCTCAGATAGTCAGAGATCATGGCATCGTAAGCAGCGGTGTGCTGGAATACCTTCAGCGCCAGACGATACTTGGTATCGTAAGATACGGTACCGGTTTCTTCTAATTCTTTTACAACTGCAGAATAGTCAGCAGGATCGCAGACAACCACAACGTCCTTGTGGTTCTTTGCAGCGGAACGCAGCATGGTCGGTCCGCCGATATCGATGTTTTCGATGGCTTCTTCCAGCTTTACACCTTCCTTCATGATGGTTGCCTTGAAGGGATATAAATTGATGGCAACGATATCGATGGTGTCGATGCCCAGTTCAGCCAGCTGCTGCATATGTTCCGGCTTATCTCTCATGGCAAGAATACCGCCGTGAACTGCCGGATGCAGAGTCTTTACACGACCATCCAGACATTCTGGAAAACCGGTCACATCGGAAATACCAATGACAGGTACGTCGTTGTCAGCCAGCTTGGTTGCAGTACCACCGGTGGAAATGATTTCAACGCCCAGCTTGGATAACTGCTGCGCAAATTCCACAACTCCGGTCTTATCGGAAACACTGATTAATGCTCTCATAATTCGTTACCTCCTCTATTCTTCTCCATTCCAACAATAGGTGCATAATTTACAACGATCGATGCCCACAGAATCCAGACAATCTTCCATTTTTGCAAACTTCAGGCTGTCGAACTGCATGATCTGGCGGATTCGTTCCACCATGTTCGCGTGGCGTTCCGTGGAACTGTCCACATATTCCGCAAGCACTTCTTCCGAAACTTCTCCACCTTCAAGCTCTGCAATCACGCGGCGGGAAATCAGTTCCATGTCGGTGACAGATCGGGAAAAGTTCAAATATTTACATCCGTACATGATCGGCGGACACGCAGAGCGGACATGAATCGTATCAGCTCCGTGTTCCTTCAGATATGTTACCGTCTCTCTCAGCTGAGTTCCGCGAACGATGGAGTCATCCACCAGGACAAATTTCTTCCCCTGGATCACTTCCGGTACGGGGATCAGCTTCATCTTAGCAATTAAGTTTCTGGCCTTCTGGTTCTGAGGCATAAAGCTTCTGGGCCAGGTAACGGTGTACTTGATCAGCGGACGGGCGTAGGGAATTCCGGATTCCTGGGCATAACCCAGTGCGTGAGGAATACCGCTGTCGGGAACGCCGGCAACATAGTCCACTTCTTCCTTCAGGCCTGCATCGTCCTTTCTTGCAATGGCTGCGCCGTTTCTGTAGCGGGCAGCTTCCACGGTCTTACCTTCGTATACTGTCGGGGGATAACCGAAGTAGGTCCAGAGGAAGGTACAAACCTTCATCTTATCGCCCGGTTCTCTGACAGTTTCCAGGCCTTCCGGTTTCATCAGGACGATTTCACCGGGACCCAATTCCTTGCAGGGTTCAAAGCCCAGATTCGCAAAGGAGAAGGATTCCGAAGCTACGCAGTAGCCGTCTTCTCTCTGACCGATCACCAGAGGTGTACGTCCCAGCAGATCTCTGGCTGCATAGATTCCATAGGAAGTCAGGACCAGAATCGTCATGGATCCGTCGATCTTCTTTTGAGCTCTCTGGATTCCGTCCACCAGGCTCGTTCCTGTGGAGATCAATGCCGCAACCAGCTCGGTGTTGTTGATGTCACCGCCGCTCTGGGACATGAACTGATGCGCACCGTTGTCGATCAGTTCCTGAACCAGCTCTGCTTTGTTATTGATACGGCCTACAGTTCCGATGGAATAGTGGCCCTGCTTACTGTAAATGGTCAGGGGTTGGGGTTCACCGTCACTTAAGCTTCCGATCCCCATATTCCCTACCATCTTTCCGATTTCTGTTTCAAATTTGGTTCGGAACGGGGAGTTTTCGATGTTGTGGATGGCTCTGTCAAAGCCCTTCTTTACATCGTAGACGCACATACCGCCTCTCTTCGTTCCTAAATGGGAATGATAGTCCGTTCCAAAGAAAATATCCATGACGCAGTCATGCTTGGAAACGACTCCAAATACTCCGCCCATTCTTCCCTCCTATTTTTCTTTCATCAAAGTTTCCGTCAGCTGTTTTACTGCCAGCGGCAGGATGGTATGTTCCACCTTCAGAACGCGGGCAGCCAGGGTATCCGGCGTATCGCCCGGTTCCACCGGGACCGTTCTCTGAAGAATGATCTTACCGGTGTCCACACCTTCGTCCACGAAGTGGACGGTTGCCCCGGATTCGGTTTCGCCGCCGGCCAGAACCGCTTCATGTACGTGATGTCCATAGAAGCCCTTACCGCAGTACTTTGGAATCAGAGACGGGTGGATGTTGATGATGCGGTCGCGATACGCGTCGATGAGACGCGCATCCAAAACGCTCATATATCCGGCCAGAACGATCATATCGGTTTGTTCTTCCTTCAATGCTGCTAAAATCGCATCGGTGCGATCGCTCATATCGGGATAATTTTCCTTACCGATGACCTTGGCCTTGATGTTGTGGTTCTTAGCGCGTTCCAGGGAGTACGCTTTACTGGTACTGGAAATCACCTGAACGATCTGACCACAGGGGATATCGCCTCGTTCGATGGCATCGATGACGGCCTGGAAATTGGTCCCGCCGCCGGATACCAGAACGGAAATATTTACTTTACGCATTGACGGTCACTCCATTGCCCTTTACGATTCTGCCGATGACGGTGGGAGCTTCGCCAGCTTCCTTCAGGTAGCCCATGCATTCTTCCACCTTGTCAGCGGGAACGATCATCATCAGACCAACGCCCATGTTGAAAGTGGAGCACATGTCTTCCAGTTCAATGTTGGCAGCCTTCTGGATGAAGTTGAATACGGGAGGTACAGTCCAGGTACCGTAGTCGATTTCCACGCCCAGTCCTTCCGGAATGATTCTGGGAATGTTTTCGTAGAAGCCACCGCCGGTGATGTGGATGATACCGTTGACATCCATCTTGTTCAGAACCGCCAGAACAGCCTTGGTGTAGATCTTGGTGGGTCTCAGCAGAGCTTCGCCAACGGTTTCGCCCAGTTCTTCCACATAATCCTTCACATCCAGCTTCAGACGGTCGAAGAAGACCTTTCTCACCAGGGAATAACCATTGGAGTGGATACCGGAGGACGGAATACCGATCACAACGTTTCCTTCTTCGATCTTGGAACCGTCGATCATCTTTTCTCTGTCAACCAGACCTACGCAGAAACCAGCCATATCGTATTCGTCAGCGCCGTAGAAGTCTGGCATCTCAGCGGTTTCACCGCCAACCAAAGCACACTGGCCCAATACGCAGCCGTCAGCCACACCCTTAACGATGTCAGCGATCTTTTCTGCAGTTACCTTACCGGTAGCGATGTAGTCCAGGAAGAACAGCGGAGTTGCGCCCTGGCACAGTACGTCGTTGACGCACATTGCGACGCAGTCCTGACCCACGGTATCGTGACGATCGGTCAGGAAGGCGATCTTCAGCTTGGTACCAACGCCGTCAGTACCGGCAACCAGTACCGGTTCTTTCATGCCTTCACAGGGCAGTCTGAACAGAGAACCGAAGCTACCCAGACCGGTCAGTACGTTGGGGTTAAAGGTCTTCTTTACGTGTTCCTTCATTAAAACGACGGCACGTTCTCCTTCCTTGGTATCGACGCCAGCGTCTTTGTATGTCAGCTTTTCGTTATCCATTGTTGTCCTCCTTACTTATCTGCCTGGAATTCCTGATCCAGAGCGATGATATCAGCTTCCATTTTTGCTTTGTATGCTTTCATTGCCTCTCTGAGAGAGTCATACTTGACACTTAAAATCTGAATTGCCAGCAGAGCGGCATTTTCAGCGCCGTCTACGGCCACAGTAGCCACGGGGATACCTTTCGGCATCTGTACCGTGGATAACAGGGAGTCCAGACCGTCCAACGTACTGGACTTCATGGGGATCCCGATGACCGGAAGCGCAGTACCGGCAGCCAGTACGCCAGCCAGGTGTGCAGCTTTACCTGCAGCAGCGATGATGACTTCGATGCCATTGGCTTCTGCGTTGGCAGCAAACGCCTCAGTCACCTTCGGCGTTCTGTGCGCCGACATGATTCTGGTTTCGTATTCCACGCCGAATTCCTTCAGGATGGTTTCCGCTTTGGAAACCACCGGATAATCGGACTTGGAACCCATGATGATAGCTACTTTCATGTGTGGATCCTCCCTGTCTTCCTTGAAATACTTCACGCCGGATTCGAAGATCTGCATATCCTTTTCGCCCAGGATGTTCTTGTACAGGTTCTTTCCGATACGTTCGGAGTGACCCATCTTACCGAAGACGCGTCCGTCGGGAGAAGTGATACCTTCGATGGCCATAGCAGAGAAGTTGGGGTTGAACTGGATATCCATGGTAGGTTCTCCGTTCATATCTACATACTGAGTGGCAACCTGACCGTTAGCGATCAGAGCCTTCAGGGTTTCTTCATCAGCGATGAAGCGACCTTCACCGTGGGATACCGGAATGGTGAAGACTTCATCCAGTTCACAGCCAGCCAGCCACGGAGACTTCACAGAAGCGATTCTGGTTCTTACAAGACAGGACTGGTGACGGCCGATCTTGTTGTAGGTCAGAGTGGGGCTGTTGTCATCGGTGGTGATAATCTTACCGGTGGGAACCAGACCCAGCTTGATCAGCGCCTGGAAACCGTTACAGATACCCAGCATCAGACCGTCTCTGTTGTCCAGCAGGTCCGCTACAGCTTCGGAAACCGCCGGGTTTCTGAAGACTGCTGTGATGAACTTCGCGGAACCGTCCGGTTCGTCACCGCCGGAGAAGCCGCCGGGGATCATAACGATCTGGCTTTCCTTGATCTTCTGAGCCAGCAGTTCGATGGATTCGTGAAGTTCAGCACCGGTCTGGTTTCTCAGGATCAGGATCTCTGCATCGGCACCAGCACGTTCAAAGGCTCTCTTGGAGTCCATTTCACAGTTGGTTCCGGGGAAGGTGGGGATGATCACCTTGGGCTTAGCCACCAGGATAGCCGGCTTAGCCACATTGCGTTCAGCGAAGTTGATCTTTTCGATGGTCTTGCCTTCGAATTCTTCGTTTCCTGCGGTCTTTACCGGGAAGACGCCTTCCAGCGGTTCGCAGAACTTGTTCACTACGTCGTACAGGCACAGGGTTTCACCAGCCACAACCATGGTGGTTTCTTCGGTGGTTTCACCGATCACTGCCCAACCGTCCACAGCTTCGTCCATTTCTAAAACGAGAGCACCGTAACGGGGCTTCAGCAGTTCTTCCTTGGTGAAGCCTTCGATCTTGGCACCGATCATGTTACCAACAGCCATCTTTACAGCTGCCATGAACAGACCGCCCTTACCGATCACGTTGGCAGACAGGATCTTACCAGCCTTGGCCAGTTCGTGAACCTTGTCCATGTTTTCTTTATATTCAGCGAAGTCGATGACTCCTCTTTCATCTTTCTTTGTTTCTACCAGAACCAGCTTGGAACCTGCCTTCTTGAATTCCGGAGACAGAACCTGGTTGGCATCGGTCACGCCCACAGCGAAGGAGATCAGTGTGGGAGGAACGCTGATGTCCATGAAGGTACCGGACATGGAGTCCTTACCGCCGATGGACGGAATCTGCAGTTCCTTCTGCACCTTCAGAGCGCCCAGCAAAGCCATCATCGGACGACCCCACTTTTCAGGATCGTTGCCCAGCTTTTCGAAGAATTCCTGGAAGGACAGACGTGCCTTGGACATGTCGCCGCCCATGGCTGCCAGCTTGGTCACGGAGTCGATCACTGCGTACATAGCGCCGTGGTACGGGCTCTTTTCGGACAGCTGCGGGTCATAGCCATACGCCATCAGCGTGGTGGTATCGGTGTAGCCCTTGGTCAGCGGCAGCTTCGCAGCCATACCGCAAGCCGGAGTCAGCTGGTACTTACCACCCAGAGGCATCAGGACGGTACCTGCACCGATGGTGGAGTCGAAGCGGTCGATCAGACCCTTCTGAGAACAGCAGTTCAGATCGCCCAGAGCTTCTTCGAAGGTGGATACTTCCGGAGCTTCCAGAGCAGCCACATCCACGCCGCCGCTGACAGCAACCTTCGCGTACTGCTTGACACCATTGGTGTTCAGGAATTCTCTGGACAGGTCTAAGATCAGCTGACCTCTCCAGAACATCTTGAATCTTCCGTGGTTACAAACCTTGGCAACAACGGTGGATTCCAGATTTTCTTCTGCTGCATATTTCATAAAGGTATCTGCATCTTCAGCTCTGACACAGACAGCCATTCTTTCCTGAGATTCGGAAATCGCCAGTTCGGTACCATCCAGACCTTCGTACTTCTTCGGTACCAGATCCAGGTTGACTTCCAGAGAGTCCGCCAGTTCCCCGATGGCTACGGATACACCGCCGGCACCGAAGTCGTTGCAGCGCTTGATCAGAGTGGAAGCTTCCTTTCTTCGGAACAGTCTCTGGATATTTCTTTCCACAGGAGGGTTACCCTTCTGTACTTCTGCACCGCAGTTCAGGATGGAATCTTCGGTGTGTTCCTTGGAGGAACCGGTAGCACCGCCGCAACCGTCACGGCCGGTTCTTCCGCCCACCAGGATGATCACGTCACCGTCAGCCGGAACGTCTCTTACTACGTGATCTGCAGGAGCAGCACCGATAACAGCACCAACTTCCATTCTCTTAGCCACGTAGTTGGGATGGTAGATTTCGCTGACCTGACCAGTAGCCAGACCGATCTGGTTTCCGTAGGAGCTGTAACCGTGAGCTGCGCCTCTGGTGATCTTTCTCTGCGGCAGCTTACCATGGAGAGTATCTTCGATGGCAGTTCTCGGATCTGCAGCACCGGTCACACGCATTGCCTGATATACATAAACTCGACCGGACAGCGGGTCACGGATGGCACCGCCTAGACAGGTCGCTGCACCACCGAAGGGTTCGATTTCAGTGGGGTGGTTGTGAGTTTCATTCTTGAACATTACCAGCCAGTCTTCATCCTGACCGTCGATCACTGCAGTTACCTTGATGGAGCATGCATTGATTTCGTCGGATTCGTCCAGGTCGTGGAGAACGTCCAGCTTCTTCAGATACTTGGTACCGATGCAGGCCAGATCCATCAGACAAACGTCCTTCTGACGATCGCCATAGATGTCCTTTCTCATGGCCATATATTCATCGAAAGCTTCCTGGATCAGACCGTTATATGCGCCTTCTTCCACATCCACGGATTCCAGAACGGTCTGGAAGGTAGTGTGACGGCAGTGGTCAGACCAATAGGTATCGATTACCTTTAATTCGGTCACCTTCGGATCTCTCTTTTCTTCGTTCTTGAAGTAGTTCTGTACGTGAACGATGTCGCCGTGGCTCATGGCAAAGCCCATCTCCTTGCGGAAGGCTTCCAGTTCTTCTTCGGACTTGGCAATGAAGCCTTCAATGGTGGCTACATCCGCCGGTTCGATTACTTCCATGTCCAGATTTTCCGGCTTTTCCAGCGGAACTTCGCAGGAGTCCACGGGGTTGATGTTGTATTCGATGACCTTCTGCATTTCTGCTTCGGTCAGCTCACCCTGAAGGGCAATCACTCTGGCAAAGCGAACATCTGCTTTCGATTCCGGATTGATCATACGGATACACTGAACTGCAGAGTCAGCTCTCTGATCATACTGGCCGGGAAGATATGCAACTGCAAATAATAAACTGCCTAAATCACCGGGCATTTCTTCCTCGTATAACTGATCTATGGCAGCTTCAGCAAATACAGTGTACTTTGCCTGAGCGTATACACTGTCCTCAATATGATCGATATCGTAGCGGTTCAGAACTCTGACGCCGGTCAGACCCTGAAGTCTCAGATTCTGCTTCATGTCCTGGAATAAGCCCTGAGCTTCTACGTCAAAACCGGGCTTCTTTTCTACATAAATTCTTCTTACCATGTCTTGCTCCTTTAAACTTTGAACGAACAGTAACTTTGGTTTTTCATCATAAATTCGGCTTTTGGCCGAGGATATCCACTATCCATTTCATCTTAAGTTATATTTTTCGTAAATACAAGAGCGACAATCACAAAAAGTTTTTAATCATTCGTCACATGTTCGAACATTCATTTTTTATTTTTGGAGATTTGTACGGAATCCACTCCTTTTTTCATACGCAGAATTCCTGTTTTGTGTGAATATCCTTTGACAACACGAACGTCAGCCTGTAAAATCGAATTATAGAATTTTCAGAAAGGTGAGACTAGTATGTTACTGAAACAACTTCTGGAATTATACGAGATCCTGGACAGTCCCAAAGCCAGCGGACAGCAGGTCAAGGACTATCTGTTATCCATCGATCCGGATGCCGAGATTTTTGTATATCCCCTGGTAGGTCCCAAAGGTCATACCGACATGGTCAAAGTGTTTATCCCCGGAACCCGCGGTAAAACTGCGGTGGCAACCGCCTCTGGCGGTGACACCGCTGAAGCTCCTGCTCCTACACTGGGGATCCTCGGCCGGTTGGGAGGCCTTGGTGCCCGCCCCGAACGCATTGGATTTGTGTCCGACGGAGACGGCGCACTGGCGGCGCTGACGGTTGCCGCCAAATTGTTGGACATGCGCGTCAAAGGCGACGTCCTGGAAGGCGACATCCTCATTTCCACTCACGTATGCCCCGACGCTCCGGTCCGTCCCCACCACCCCGTTCCCTTCATGGATTCTCCGGTGGAAACGTATCAGGTGAATCAGGAAGAAGTGTCCGATGAGCTGGATGCTATCTTGTCCGTGGATACCACCAAAGGAAATCGTATCATCAATACCCGTGGGATTGCCATTACGCCCACGGTCAAAGAAGGATATCTCCTGCCGCTCAGCGACGATTTAATGGACATCATGGAGATCACCACAGGGAAACTGCCTCAGGTTCTGGCCCTTTCCACCTACGACATCACGCCGTACGGAAACGACTTATATCACCTGAACAGTATCCTCCAGCCATCCACAGCCTCCAAAGCACCGGCTGTCGGCGTGGCCATTGTCACCGAAACGGCCGTCCCCGGATGTGCCACCGGTGCCTCGCACTATGCGGATGTGGAAGAAGCTGCCCGCTTCCTTTTGGAAGTGGCCAAGGCTTACACCGCCGGACAGTGTCAATTCTATGACGTGGATATGTATGAACGCGCCCTGGCCCGTTACGGCTCCATGTCCCATATCCAGACCATGGGTCTGTAAATCGAAAGGAGAAACACAATGGAAGCTAAGAAGTTTTTTGATCTGTACGAACCTCTGAAGGACGATTTAGAAGCCCTGAGCAAGTATATCTATGATAACCCGGAACTGGGCAACGAAGAATTCAAATCCTCTGCTGCTCACGTGGCGCTGCTGAAGAAGTACGGTTTCACTGTGGAAGAACAGTATTTGGATGTTGCTACCGCGTTCCGCGCAACCTACGACTCCGGAAAGCCCGGCCCTACCATCTGCTACCTGGCTGAATTCGACGCTCTGCCCGGCATCGGCCACGGCTGTGGTCACAACCACTTAGGTACCGTATCCACAGGCGCAGGTATCCTGTTATCCAAGGTTCTGGAAGAAATCGGCGGCCGTGTAGTGATCGGTGGTACTCCCGCGGAAGAAACCTGCGGCGGTAAGGTCGTATTCGCTGACAAGGGTGCCTTCGACGACATCGACGTTACCATGATTTCTCACCCCTATAATAAAGATGAAGAAAGTGGTTATTCCCTGGCTCTGAATCCGCTGGAATTCACCTTCACCGGTAAGCCGTCCCACGCAGCCGCAGCTCCCGAACAGGGCATCAACGCTCTGGACGCTTGTCTGGCTACCTTCCACTCCATCAACGCTCTGAGAGAACATGTTCTGTCCTCCACCAGAATCCACGGAATCATCAAGGAAGGCGGCCTGGCTGCCAACATCGTTCCGGAACGCGCTGTGGCTCAGTTCTACGTAAGAACCACCAAGAAGCTGTACAACCAGGAAGTTTCCGAAAAGGTGATCAACTGTGCGAAGGCTGGTGCATTAGCAGCTGGTGCAAAGCTGGAAATCTCTCAGTTTGAATATCCCTACGATGACCTGCTGACCAACCACAGATTACAGGCAGCTCTGAACAAGAACCTGAACGCTCTCGGTATCGTGGATATCAACGTTCCCAAGGGCCCCGCGGGCTCCACCGACGTAGGTAACGTAAGTTATGTATGCCCCACCCTCCACAACCACTACAACATCTTCGCAGAAGGTGATCCCGGTTATCCGACCCATACCAGAGAATTCGCGGATGCAACTCTGCTCCCGCCGGCTCTGGAAGCTATGAAGAAGAACGTTGTGGCTTTAGCTATGACCGGCGCAGACATCATCTGCGACCCCGAACTGCTGGCTGAAATCAGAGCAGAATTCGATAAGGAAACCGCAGTATTCAAAAAATAATCCCTGCGGATCGATACATCGATCATAAACAAAACCAGCGCCGGAGACCATCCGGCGCTTGCTTTTCCAAGCGACAAGAAATCGAATGAAAGGATATCTCAATCATGGATACTAAGAAATTCTTTGAGTTATACGAACCTCTCCACGAAGAACTGGCTACATTAAGTAAGTACATCTGCGAAAACCCGGAGCTGGGTCATCAGGAATTCAAAGCCTGCGCTGCTCACGCGGAACTGCTGAAGAAACACGGATTTGACGTAGAAGTGGGCTATCTGGGCCTCCCCACCGCCTTCCGCGCCACCTATGATTCCGGAAAACCCGGTCCCACCATATGTTATCTGGCGGAATATGATGCTCTTCCGGAAATCGGTCACGGCTGTGGTCACAATATCCTGGGAACAGTTTCCACCGGTTCCGGAATCTTATTATCCAAATTTGTGGATGAAGTAGGTGGCCGCGTAGTCATCGGCGGAACTCCCGCGGAAGAAACCAGCGGCGGTAAAGTTACCTTCGCGGAAAACGGTGCTTTCGATGATATCGATGCTGTTTTGATTTCTCATCCCATGGACGAAGATCTGGAAAGCGGTACCTCTCTGGCGCTGGAACCTCTGCAGTTCACCTTCCTGGGAAAGCCTTCCCATGCTGCAGCGGCTCCCGAACAGGGCATCAATGCCCTGGATGCATGTCTCGCCACCTTCCACAACATCAACGCCCTGCGTGAACATGTGAAAGACACCACCCGTATCCATGGAATCGTAAAAGAAGGTGGTCTAGCCGCCAACATCGTTCCGGAACGGGCTGTCGCTCAGTTCTACGTGAGAACCACCAAGAAAGCCTATCTGAAGGAAGTAGTGGAAAAGGTGATCAACTGCGCGAAGGCCGGCGCATTAGCTGCCGGTGCGAAGCTGGAAATCAGCCATTTCGAGCTGGGTTACGACGATCTTCTGACCAACACTACCCTCCAGGAACGCCTGTCCAAGAATCTGAACGAAGTGGGAATCACCAACATCAAGAAAGCTCACGCCATCTCCGGATCCAGCGATGTCGGTAACGTCAGCTATGTATGCCCCACCGTTCACAATGACTACAACATCTTCGCGGAAGGCGAACAGACCTACCCGCCTCACACCAGAGAATTCCGCGACGCTACCCTGCGCCCCGCCGCTTTGGAAGCCATGCGCAAGAACGTGGTTGCCCAGGCAATGACCGGTCTGAACCTGATATTAGAACCGGAACTGCTGAACGCCGTAAAGTCAGAATTCCAACAGGCGACAGCAGATACCAAATAAATGACACCGAAAGGAAATTGACATCATATGAACAACGAGAGAGTATTTGCACTGTACGAACCGCTTCACGAAAGTCTGGTTCAATTAAACCGCTACATTTACGATAACCCCGAAATGGGAAATGAAGAGTTTAAGGCCGTGGCCGCTCACAAAGCGTTACTGACTGAACACGGATTCACCTTTACCGACGGCTATCTGGGAATTCCCACCGCCTTCCGTGCGGAATATCAGGGAAAGAAGCCCGGTCCCACCATTGGATTTTTGGCGGAATATGACGCCCTCCCCGGCATGGGCCATGGTTGCGGTCACAACATGGTCGGTACCACCGCTTCCGGTGCAGGAATCTTACTGTCGAAAGTGATCGATGAGATCGGCGGTCGCGTCATCGTCTACGGAACCCCCGCGGAAGAAACCGTGGGCGGTAAAGTTCTGATGACAGAAATGGGTGCCTTCGATGACTGTGATATTACACTCAGTTCTCATCCCTACGACGACGATGTGGAAAGCGGTTCTTCCCTGGCGGAAGAAGACCTGCAGTTTGTCTTCCTTGGAAAGCCCTCCCACGCAGCGGCGGCTCCTGAACTGGGGATCAACGCTCTGGATGCGTGTCTCGCCACTTTCCACAATATCAACGCTTTAAGAGAACACGTTCCTTCCACTGTAAGAATGCACGGGATCATCACCGAAGGCGGTCTGGCAGCGAACATCGTTCCGGAACGTGCGGTGGCTCAGTTCTCCCTGAGAGCCAAAACTTTGGCATACATGCAGGAACTGGCCGAAAAGGTAAAGAACTGCGCAAGAGCCGGCGCACTGGCCACCGGAGCGAAGCTGGAAATTACAAACTACGAGCCCAGTTACTTCGATATGATCACCAATAAAAAGCTTCAGGCACAGCTGAACAAAAACCTGAACGCACTGGGAATCACCGACATCAAGCCTGGGATCGAAGGCCCCTACTCCACAGACGTGGGAAATGTAAGCCATGCTTGTCCGTCCATTCATAACGACTTTAACATCTATGCCCCCGGCGAAGAGCGCTTCCCCACTCACACACCGGAATTCCGCGAAGCTACGATCCGTCCCTTCGCGCTGGAAGCCATGAAGACCAACATCCTCGGTCTCGTCCTGACCGCCTGCGACATCATCGAAGATCCGCAGCTTCTGACCGAGATCAACGAGGAATTCAAAAAGGCAACCGCCGCGGAACGCGGCTGATTGCCCCGATCAACTAACTATATTACAAAAGCCCGTTCAACGGAGAATCTCACTCCGCCGACCGGGCTTTCTATTATAATCCCAATTTTGACAACTCCCGCTCGAGTGCAAGAACAGGAACTTTCTGTTTTCTGGATCCGCTTTGGATATAAAACGAATCCTCTGCATGGATCTCACGTAAGAAATCATCATAGACACCTGGATACATCTGTTCCAGTTCATTGGAAATGCGCATCATATCTTCTCGCAATGTATGAATTTCCGCTTCGGCATTGGAAAGCCTTTTCAAAAAGACCAATAGATTGTGACAACAAATCAAAAGTTCCAATGGATACATCTCTCTATGATCCTCTTCTACAGATTTCATTGTCTCCAACGCTTCCCTATACAAGCGCTCTGCTTCACCATTCCGTTCCGGATGACGCTGTAATAACGTCGCCAGATTGTTTTGTAAAATAGCGGAGTCAGCCACTTCCCAGATATATTTACTGTTGAAACATTTCCCACAATGTTCCAATGCCAAGCGATAGTATTCTTCCGCTTCCTCAAAGCGTGTTCCATCGGATTGCAGAAGCTGCCCCAGATTGTTGCAGGTCCAACCCACTTCTGCAGCATGTTCTCCCGGATGAAGTTCTTCCAGCTTCTGACGGATCTTCAACGCTTCTTTCAAACGTACTTCCGCTTCTTCCTTCCGGCTTTTTTCTGAAGACAACAGATATCCCAGATTATCCAATGTCCAGGCAACATCCGCTATGTATTTGTTTGGGTATTCTTCTTCCAAAGACGTTCGAACCGCTAAAGCTTCAATGAGAAGAGCTTCCGCTTCTTCTTTTTCATCTTCTTGATCCGACAGAAGATAGCCTAAATAATCACAGCTGGTAGCCAGATCATCCCGGTTCAATCCCGTTCCCGGATAACGAAGTTCCAGCTGACGGCGCATCTTCAAAGCCTTCCTCAAATATCCAACCGCTTCCTTTCGCCCCGTATTCGTATACGAAAGAAAATATCCCAAATTGTTATAACAGGATGCCAGCCAAAACTCCAATGACATTTGTATTTCTTCAAATTCCTCTTCCTCCGGAATCGGAATCAATTGCAGAACATGTTCCGCTATCGCCAGCTTTCTCTTCGCTCCTGTATACGTACTGACCTCAAATTCGGACAAAAACTTGTATTCCAAAATTTGAAGAAGCAAATGTTCCATGGTTCCTTTCGGCGCCTTTCCATTTACCAGATCCAGGTGCATTGTTTCCTTGATCAATGGATGCATGGAAAATCCCTGTCGGAACAACAACCAGCCTTCACGGATCAGCTGAGTCAAATCGTTAATGGTATATCCCATCCATTGTTTCACTTCCTCTGCACTGAGTTCCAAATTAGGAAGCACAGAGAAATCCCATAGAATACGTAGCTCAGCCTCCGTTCGTGTACTCATATCGAACAATTTCTTCAGCTGTCCCGCCGCATTGGCATAAGCATTGCGATGATCCGTTTGGACGTTCAGTTCAGGAAAACGGAATCCCATTTCTCTCACTTTTTGTAAATAGACATCCAACGGCTGAGCAAAAGCGCTTTTCGCCAAAAGTTCGATGGCATATGTATGATAACCGGCCAGGTCAATCAATTCTCTGACCTCAGATCTCATGTTCCGATCTTCTTTCGGCGTTTCGTATTCCCATTCGTTGTAATAGTAATAAAAGAGATCTTCACAATCGTCCGGTGTTAAATTTCTCAGCCGATAGCTGCGATAGCCTCGAAGCTTGTCAAAGCGGGAAGTCAAAATCACGGTCAGATTGGGCCAACCGGAAATCTCGGAAAACAGAGCGTCTTTTTGAGGGTCCTGTCCACAGGCTTTGTCGCTGTCCACATTATCGATGAAAAGCAATTTCCTGGTACGATCGTTTTTCAATCGATCACAAATATGCTGGAAACGCAGTTCCCGATCATCCAGCTTCGGATACAGCGTCAGAGATGCTAACAGGCTGTCCTTCAAATTACCATGGTATTCCACCCATCCAACGCTGTCGAATTCGTCTGCCAATCGGGACCACAACAATCGCGCCACGGTGGTTTTTCCCACACCGCCAAATCCGGAAATCATCACCGCCGTTTTTCTTTCGCGCAGAATTTGTTCCAGCTCCTCGATTTCTTGTCCGCGATGAATGAACATTTCTTCATCTGCATAGGGAGCTCCCGTTCTTGTCAATCTCGCCGGAAGTTTTTCTTCCATAATCGCCCCAGTGGCAACCTGCTGCGCAGTTTCAGGATCCTCCGCAACGTCTTCATCTTCGGGTTCAAAAATGACGCGATAGTCCTTGGGAAGATGAATGGAATATCCAAGTTTATCATGCGATTCGATACAAGCTGCTAACATAGGAAACGATTTTTTAATGTGATAAATTTGCTGTTTGATCAAACGATGTTCATCCGCATCATCATCCAAAATTCCCCAAATCCGATCGTAAATCAGCTCATATGTAACAACATTTCCTTTGTTGCGAATCAAATATTCCAGAATATCGCGTTGTTTGGCGCTCATTTTTTTTATTCTGTCTTCGCATTTAATTGTATTTTTCACAAAGTCGATGACACAACTCATGACAAACCTCGTCGTACTATAATAAAACTACAACTTCTACACCGTTTCTACCAATATTCTACTGGCGTTCTACTTTGCTTTTTTATTCTGTACTCAGAACAAAAGCAAAGGAGATGATCAAATGAATACAAAGAAAACCTGTGAATATAAACTGACTCTGACAATGAACGCTCTGGCCTTACGGAACGTAACCTCCGCTGACCTCAAATCCAACTCTCAATTCTACGAAACCTTTGCCGTCCTGGCTCACGAATTCTTTACCAATGTGGTTACTTCCAACTCCAATTGGTCTTTGATCCGCCTCATGGATGAAGATACCAGTTCCCTGGCCGATGACTGTACCATGAAATTTCTGTCGAAGCTGGATTACTTTCTGGCTCTGTCCGACGACCGACGCATCAAGACAGCCGTCGTCATGGCAAATAACCTGATCCGCGACAAGGCCAGAAGTCATCAATGCCACACAAAGCACGTGGTTACTCCGGATGAATATGAATGGTCTCTCATTCCCGACACCTGTAACGTGGAAAAAAGCTGCATTTCCCGTGAAAGTACCGGCGAAATCATCCATCACATCGTAGAACATTGTGATCCGATGTCCGCCGCAGCGTTTCTCGGAATCACAGTACTCCGAATCAAGCCTGCAGAATTATCAAAAATGCTGTCCAGCGGTCATACAAGCCTCACAGTTCGACAGATTCTGAACGATGTCTTTAAAATGTTGGACCTTTCCATAAAGTGCTCCGCGAACGATTTCACAGACATTTCTCAAACCGCAGATTTCTCTCCCGAGCGTCTCAGCGATCTCTGCTACGAAACAAAGCGTAAGCTGAGAAAACAGTTCCGGTAACAAAAGAACCGGTCGGGTCTCCGACCGGTTTCCCGTGTTCTTCTTTCTATTTACATCTGAGCTACGATAGCTTCCAGCTTTTCGCACAGCTCTCTTGCCAGCTCAAAATCCTTCTTTTCCAGAGCCTGGGCCGCCTTGGTCTCCAGCTCCTTCTTTTTCTGTTCCAGTTCCAGATATTCCACCTTGAAATGCTTATCGTAGACCATCTTGCGGAAGTTCCTCATGCGCATGGAACGAATGGTTTTGTTATCCACGAAGAGAACGTAATCGCAGCAGTTTACAATGTTATAGAAATCGTGGGATACCATCAGAATGGTACCCTGGTACTTTTCAATGGCCTTTTCCAAAGCAATCTGGGAATAGGTGTCCAGATGACTGGTCGGTTCGTCCAGAATCAGGAAGTTCGCATCACTGACAGCGATCTTTGCCAGCTGCAGCAGGTTCTGTTCCCCGCCGGAAAATTCCTTGATTTTCTGCTTCAGCGTATCGCCTTCAAAATAATAATCTTTCATGAATTCACGAACCTGACTTCTCTTTTCAAAGCCCGGGTTCATAAATTCGTCAAAAATGGTGTGTTCGCCATCTAACATTTCGCCATGAAGCTGCGACAAGAATCCAACTTTCACATCTTCTCCCATTTGAATGGCAGGGTTCTGATTCTTCCAGATATCTCTCAGCAGCGTAGTCTTACCGGTTCCGTTGGGTCCAACAATAGCAACCTTCTGTCCGGCTTTGATCTCAAAGCTGACGTTTTCCAACAGCGTGTCATCAAAGGCAGCGCTGTAATTTTCCACCTTCAGAGCCACTGTCTCCGGATCCACTTCCACCTTGGGAAGCGTGATCCCAGGCGAACGCAGGAACACAAAGGGATCCTTGATTGCTCTGGCTCTCAGACGCGAAAGGTAACTGTCCTTCGCATGAAGCGCACGACCCAGTGTGGCGATATCGGAATTCGTCGCAATCACTCTCATGCGGTCTACCACCGCAGCAGTTCTCTCAATTTCTTCCTGTTCTTCGGCAACCTGTTCCTGCAGCTGGATCTTCCGCTTCATCAGCGCCACGTTATAGTCTGCGTAAGAACCTTCAAATTCCTGGATATCCTTATTTTCCAGATGCAGGATCTTATTGAAACAGTGATTCAGCAGATAACGGCTGTGGGTAATCACCAACAGCGTTCCTTCATACGCGTTGATCAGTTCTCTCAACCCGTTGATGTTTTCAAAGTCCAGGAAAATATCCGGCTCATCCATCACAAGCAGGTTGGGCTGAAGCAGCATTTCCTTCATGACCTGTAAGAGCTTATATTCTCCCCCGCTGAGCGCACTGACAGAAACCAGTTCTTTGTCGGTCATTCCCGCCAGATACAGCTGCTTTCGGATATTGCTTTCATAGTGATCACCGTCCATGGCCTGGAACAGATCCAAAAGCTCCTGATACCGTTCCATCAGCGGCTCCAGATCTTCTGCAACGCCCATTTCTTCACAAACCCGGGCCGTTTCTGCCTGGTTTTCCACGAACAGCTTACTCAGATAATCGAACACCGTCATGTCCTGTTCTGCTTCATCGCGGCGGTAGAACTGCGTTACATAGCCGATTCTCGCTTCTTCACTGCGAATGATCTTTCCATCGAACAGATACTTTTCCGGATCGATGATCATGTCCACCAGTGTGGTTTTACCTGTTCCGTTGCTGCCGATGAACGCACAGTGTTGACGTGGTTCGATGGTAAACGAAACCTGATTGTATAATTCCTTTTCGGGAAACCCGTAGGATAATTTTTCAACTTGAATCATTTGGTACCTCTCTTCATTCTTCTGCAGATCCCAATTAATATATTATATCAAATTCCGATTCAATGAGACAATGCAAAAACGCAAAAAGACTGTTTTCGGATTTCTCCGTAAACAGTCTTTTACATTTCGATCTTGGTTCGCTTCTCTGAATCCGAGCGGAATTACATTTCCTTGCTCTTGATTCTTGCAGCCTTACCGGTTCTCTGACGCATGTAGTTCAGCTTAGCTCTTCTTACATCGCCCTTTCTCAGCACTTCGATCTTTTCAACCAGCGGAGAGTGAACCGGGAATGTCTTTTCGACACCACAGCCGTAAGCAACTTTTCTAACAGTAAAGGTAGCATCTAAGCCGCCGTTCTGTCTCTTCAGTACGAATCCTTCAAACAGCTGGATTCTTTCGCGGGAACCTTCCTTGATCTTTACGTGTACTCTTACAGTATCACCTACACCAAATTCAGGAACATCAGTCTTAACATAGTCCTGTGCAATTACCTGCATGATATTCATAGTATTGTGTCCTCCTTCCCTCATAGACGCTCATGGTATCCAATCGTGCCATCTTGTGGTCGCTCTACACAGCGGAACGTCCGTAATACAACATTCAAAATATAACACATCTTGCATTGGAATGCAAGCACTTTTTTCTTAGATTTTAAAGTTTTTTTGCTTGACAGTTATGCTCTCGGATGAGTTCTGTCATAGACCTCTTTGATGCGGTTTTTGGTTACCGAAAGATAGATCTGAGTGGCTGTCAGGTCTTCGTGTCCCATCAGTTCCTGGATGGATTTCAGATCTGCACCATTCTGAACCATATGTACAGCGAAGGAATTTCGCAGCGTCTGCGGGGACAGACGGTTTTCCAGTCCCGCTTTCTGTGCGTATTCCTTCAGAATCTTCCACACGCCCTGACGTGTCAGACGCGTTCCGTTGGTGTTTAAGAACAGCGCTCCGTCATCTTCCTTATCGCGCAGGATCTGCGGACGAATATCATATACATATTTTTCAATGGCTTCTCTGGACGGTCGTCCCAGCGGAACGATACGCGCCTTTCCGTGTTCACCGTTACAGGTGATAAAACCGATACGCAGATTCAAATCCGATACATTCGCGTTGGCAGCTTCAGTCACGCGAAGTCCTGCTGCATAAAGCAATTCCAGCAACGCCTGGTCGCGTCGTCCCTTCAGTGTGTCGTCCGGTTGTTCCAACAGGCGTTCCACTTCGTCCACTGTCAGAAATTCGATCTGCTTTCTCTTTACCTTCGGCGATTTGATATTATCCGCAGGATTGACGGAAATCAGACCTTTCTTAATAAAAAAGCTGTAATATCCGCGGACTGCAGCCAGTTTTCGATTCAAAGTAGATCCGGAACGTCCGTCATTTTTCAGCTTCAGCATCCACGCCACCAAATCAGTGTTACTGGCTGTCAGCGGCTGGTCGTTTCCGCGTTTCAATAAAAAGCTGTGCAGTTCTGCCACGTCCGCCTCGTAAGCCATTCGCGTATTCACCGCCATGCTCTTTTCTTTTTCCAGATATTCCGCATACTGTCTTAACGTTTCTTCCATGTCTCTGCCTCTTCCATCCTGCTTCATAACTTTCAGTCATAGCCGTTCAGGGTTGTACATATCCTTCTACAAGAAAAGGAGGTACGTCCATGACCCGGTTCCGACAATCCATTCCCGCGGTTTCCGCGTTGTATTTTCAACGGACCAGCACCTGGCTGGTCACACTGTTTTTCCTCATTTCAGGGATCTCCGCCGGCGTGTTCACCGAGCTTTCTCTTCCCGAAGAAGAAAAGCTCCGGATCGGTCACCACCTGATGGAGCATATGTTTCTCACCGATACCGTTCCCAGCCGCAGTGCCCTTTTTCTTCAGTCTGCAGAAAATAATCTGGGCCCGCTGCTTCCGGTATTTTTCTCTGGACTGACCTCGTTCGGCTGTCCCGTCGTATATTTGACGGTACTCTATAAAGGAATCGCCCTGGGTTTTTCCACGACGCTTTTGATGGAATCGCTGGGTTGGGACGGTGTTCTGACCGCCATCCTCACAGTTCTTCCCCCCGGCTTTCTGGCACTTCCTTCGTTATTTCTCGCCGCCTGTACGGCAATCAACTGCGCCAGAAACCGTAAGCTATCAAATCGCAGAAAAAAGAGCCTGTCGTTTGAGGCAGGCCCCTATTGTTTTTGTTTTCTTCTGCCACTGATTCTCACAGCCGCAGCCATCGTTTTGGAATCATTTATAAGCCCAGCTTTGCTGCAACTAATAAAATTGCAGTGATGGTTTTTCCGTCGATGATTTCTCCGTCAAAGACCATCTGCTTCAGTTCTTCCACAGAGTAACATTCCAGTTCGATGGCCTCATGTTCATCGAAATCCGTTTCTCCCGGTGTCAGTCCTGTAGCCATGTATACATGGATCACTTCGGTACAATAGCCGATGGTAGCATAAAACGAAGACAGATGACTGATCTTACGGGCAGTGAATCCCGTTTCTTCTCTCAGTTCACGCATAGCCGCAACCAGCGGATCTTCATCGTGTTCACGACGGCCGGCAGGGATTTCCAGCACATCCTGTTCTGCGGCTTTCCGATACTGACGGACCAGATACATCTTGTTGTCCTCAGTTACAGCTGCAACGGCCACACCGCCGCTGTGTTCGATGATTTCGCGGTAGGATGTTCCTCCATCCTTCACTTCCACAAGGTCCTTGCGGAGAGTCAGGATCTTCCCTTCATATATTGTTTCCGAAGAGATGGTTTTTTCTTCAAAAGTCATGATCGGTCTCCTAACTTCTCAGTGATTATTCGCCGGACATTTCTCTGGACTTGTCACAGCAGTCCTTGATGCCCTGCATAACAGCTGCTCTCAGGCCCATCTGTTCCATGGAGATCACAGCCTGGATGGTGGTACCTCCGGGGGAACATACGTTATCCTTCAGCTCGCCGGGATGCTTTCCGGTTTCCAGAACCATCTTAGCAGCGCCTAATACAGCCTGAGCAGCGAACTTGTAAGCCTGAGCTCTCGGCATACCTTCCGCAACAACAGCGTCAGCGATTGCCTCGATGAACATATAAGTGTAAGCCGGGGAAGAACCGGAAGCGCCGATTACAGCGTGGATCAGAGATTCGCTTACGATTTCCACCTTACCGCAGCTTTCAAACAGCTTCAGAGCGTCGTTCTTGAATGCTTCATCAGCAAATTCACCCAGGAACAGTGCAGTCATACCTTCGTTGACCATAGCCGGAGTGTTGGGCATTACGCGGATGATTTTCAGTCCTTCCGGCAGGTTATTCTTCAGATAATCAATGGTAATCCCTGCTGCGATGGAGATCACTCTCTTTTCTTCTTCACAAGCTTCGATAGCAGCCTTCACCTGAGGAACGACCTTATCAAACATGTTGGGCTTTACCGCTAAAACGATGGTATCCACCTTCTGTACCAGGTCTTCCACGCTTTCAGCAGCATTGACACCGATATCACCGGCCACCTTCTTAGCGAATTCCGGTGTATATTCGGAAATGTACACATTACAAGCCTGATCCGGGTTCTGCTTTACATAACCGCGAATGATCGCTCCGCCCATGTTACCTGCACCGATAAATCCTAATTTCATAGTCGTACCTCTCTCTCTTAACCGTAGAATACGGTCCCTTCTTCTCTGCCGTCGGCAGCCTTGCGTAAAATATCTTCCTTTTTACCGTTCAGCAGCGCCATGTGAATACCGAATTCGTTGACTCTGCGGGCTGCTTCGATCTTAGTGGCAACCCCGCCGGTTCCGAAACGGTTGGTACCGCTCATGGAAATGCTGCGTTTCAGTTCGTCGATATCTGTCACCTGATGAATGATCTTTGCATCGGCATTTTCTTTCGGGTTTTGTCGTAAACGCCGTCGATATCGGACAGAACGATCAGCAGGTCTGCACCCCACAGATTCGCAGTCAGTGCACCCAGCGTATCGTTGTCGCCGATCTTGATTTCATCCACGCTGACGGTGTCATTTTCGTTGACGATGGGAACGACACCTTCATCCACCAGAGTGAACAGTGTATTTCGGATGTGCAGGTTACGGCTGTGATCGTTAAAGTCATCTCTCGTCAGCAGTAACTGCGCCACATGATAATCATATTCTTTGAACAGCTCCTTATAAGCCATCATCAGTTCTACCTGACCGATGGCGCATAATGCCTGTTTATAGTTCATATCTTTTCTGCGGAACCACTTATTGATGGCTCCCACGCCGCAGATCCCGGCACCGGAAGAAACGATGATAATGTCCTTCCCTAATTTCATCCATTCCACCAGCTGTTCCACGATGTTATGCATCGCCTTCAGGTTTACTTCACCCTTTTCCGTGGACAGAGTGTTGGATCCAATTTTAATTACGATTTTTCTGCTGTCTTCGATCAGTTCTTTTAAACTCAGCAGTTCTTCGCCCTGATCAAACTGTTTTTCAAATACCATGATAAACGT
>JAFUQN010000005.1 GCA_017472365.1 Bacillota bacterium | reverse complement strand
GGGGACCTCCTTCGTTAACGATCTCCAAATTCACGGATGGTATAACGGTATTTTCCGGACTTACTGGGAAGAATCTCATCTACGAGTTCCATGGAGAATGTAACTCCGGGAAGCAGTTCTTCCAGATCCCGCTTGTAGGAACGCAGGGTTTCTTCTGCGCGGACTGTGTCTGCAGAAGAATCTTCCGAGGTCTGTAATACGACCTTTGCGGTTGCCGTGGTCTGTGTATGTTGGAAGACCTGAAATTTCAGGATATCGGGATACTTTCTTGTCAGCTGGCTGACGAAGTTGCCGTGGACCAGTGTTCCGTCGGCGGCGATCAGAAGTGCGTCCTGACGGCCGTCCAGGCTTTTCAGAACGGGAAGTGCATTGGAATAATCACTTCCCGGCTGGCCGGAAGACGGAGAAGACACAGAATCCCATGTAGCCAGGTCACCCAGAATATAGCGCAAACGCGGCTGGACGAAGTTGTTCAGATCTGTAACGCAGATCAGACCGCTTTCACCGTCCTTGACAGGCTGGAGAGTGACGGGGTCCAGAAGCTCGATGATGGCGTTTTCCATGGTAGCATGGATCCGGCGGTCGGGAGCTTCAAAACCTAAAATACCGGCATCTCTGGCGCCGTATTCGTTGACGCAGGGGCAGCCAAAGACGCGCTGGATCAGTTCACGCTGATATTCGTGGAGCGTTTCCGAGGTAGAGACCACGACTTTGAGCTTGATGGATAGTTTCAGGCCAGCCTGGTCCATCAGCTGTGCAAATGCGTAAATCGCTGTGGCATATCCATAGATATACTCCGGCTTATATTTGTTGATGGTATTGACATATTCACTGAGTCGGTCAGGACTGAGCTGGTAGGCTGAGATCGTAATACGGTTTTTCAGATACTTATCCTTTTTACGATAGCTTTCCGCCTGGTTTGCCGACAGTTCGATGGGGTTTCCCCAGATCATTACACTGCGGCTTCCGGGAGTGATCCCCCACCAGGACATACCGCGCCAGCGGGCTGCCTCGTAGTGTTCCACGGTGTAACGGTCCATGAAAAAGACCACCGGTTCGCCGGTGGAACCGCCGGATTTGTTGGTGATGAAGGTAGAACGATCTCTCTTCGTATTGACATAGTTCTCAGAATCCTGCTGATACTGTTTTTTCGTCAGTACCGGGATTCTCTGAAGAGCCGCGAAGGGATTCTTGATAATATCCTGTTCCAAAAGTCCCAAATGCTGATACGCCGGGACATACAGAACAGATTCACACAAAAGGGAAGTCAGCTTCTCCCATTGGAGTTGGGAGAGCTGACCCTTTGTGTATGTTTCAGTGATTTTTAATTCTTTTAAGTATTTGCGAATACAGTTTCCGTTTTTCGCCTCCATCAGAGGATAGACGGCGTGTTCGATCAACGGTTTCATAAAATCCATAAGGTCGATGTCCTTTCAACAGATTCGCAGAGCAGGGGTTACTGGAGAGCAGCGATAGCTTTTTCCAGGTCGTTGACTTTCAGTACCAAAGATGCGTGGCCTCCCTTGGAGAAGCCATACATGTAGGAAATGTTCAGGTCGTTGTCAGCCAGCTTTACCAGGATCTCATGGAGAGCGCCGGGCTTGTCGGAAACGTCAACGCAAAGCAGTTCATTGACGATGACGTTGTATTTGTTTTCCTTCAGGACAGAAGCGGCTTTTTCGGTGTCGTCCACGATGACGCGGACGATGCCGTAATCGGTCACGTCAGCCAGATTCAGGGAAGTCATGTTGATACCGGCTTTGTTCAGCACGTCGGTGAACTCTAACAGTCTTCCGGGTTCATTCTGTACGAAAACAGAGATTTGCTTGATTTTCATGATGATTCTCCCTTCCTCTTTATTAAATCTTTCTGCGGTCGATCACGCGCTTAGCCTTACCCTGGCTTCTGGTGATGGTCTTGTGCTCTGCTAATGTAAGTATAACACCAATTCGCAGTACGCTGTCCAGTTTTTGCTTAATCTTTTTGCGGATTTCTTCCATTTCCGTTACGGAGTCGGTCATGTAGTCCGGATTCAGTTCCACCTGAACTTCAATGGTATCCAAAGTACCCTTACGGTCAACGATGATGACGTAGTTGGGGCTGGCTTCCGGAACTTCCAGAAGTACGCTTTCGATCTGAGACGGGAATACGTTGACACCGCGGATGATCAGCATGTCATCGCTTCGGCCGATGATGCGGGCCATGCGGACGGAGGTTCTTCCACATTCGCAGGGGCTGTGATCCAGGCTGGACAGGTCGCGGGTTCTGTAGCGGAGCAGAGGCATCGCTTCCTTGGTCAGGTGGGTGAAGGTCAGTTCGCCGACCACATTGTCACCAACGGGCTGTAAGGTATCGGGATCCAGGATTTCCGGATAGAAGTGGTCTTCGCAGATATGGAGACCATTTCTGTGTTCGCAGGTGCAGGATACACCGGGACCCATGATTTCAGACAGACCGTAGATATCGTGAGCGGTGATGCCCAGACCGGCTTCAATCTTGGCTCTCATTTCAGCGGACCAGGGTTCTGCGCCGAAGATACCGATTTTCAAAGCCAGATCTTCCGGCTTTGTACCTTCTTCTGCCAGGGCTTCTGCCAGGAACATCGCATAGGAAGGAGTACATGCCAGGATAGTGGGTCTGAAGTCCTTCATCAGTGTCAGCTGGTTGGCAGTGTTTCCGCTGGAAGCGGGGATAACACCGGCACCTAAACGGGTAGCTCCGTCATGCAGACCGAGACCGCCGGTGAACAGACCGTAGCCGTAGGAAACCTGGATGGTGTCTTCTCTGGAACCACCGGCACAGCAGATGGAACGGGCAACGCACTCAGCGAACATGTCCAGGTCCTTTCTGGTGTGGGGAACGGCTGTGGGCTTTCCGGTGGTACCGGAGGAAGCATGGATGCGGACGAATTCACTTTGAGGTGCAGCGCAGATCTTGAACGGATAATTGTCGCGCAGGTCCTTCTTTGTGGTGAATGGCAGCTTTACGATATCGTCGATGGTCTTGATATCGCCGGGTTCGATCCCCAGAGCCTGCATCTTGGAACGGTAAAACTCCACGTTCTGGTATACTCTCTCTACGGTGTCTCTCAGGCGTTCGCTCTGTAACGCATGCATTTCATCGCGGCTCATGGTTTCGACATGTTCATTCCAGATCATTTTCATTTCCTCCTTTGGAACGGTATCGTCACATAATCCCTGTACCCGCATAAGATAGAACCATAAGTCAAAACCTGAATCGAATAGGAGGTCAACATATGGGTTATTGTAATCATGGAAACGGGATCGATGACAGTTTACTGTTCTTCTTTCTGTTGTTGTTGTTTATTCTGTGCATGCCCGGGCTCTGCGGAAGTCAGATCGGCGGTACCAACGACAGCTGCTGCTGTTAGGTTATAAAAAAAGGGTTCTCCATCTCTTCAAGAGACGGGGAACCCGCGTTACCACTCTTATTGCCAAAATCCGGCCACTCAGGACAAACATCCGTATCCCGATAACGGGGGAAACCGGGCGCCTCTACTTGATGAAACCATCTGGTTCAAGGCACCAGCTCAAGGGGGAACTTCATCGTATCGTTCATTACCGGATCTCAGCGTTCCCGGCTCTCTGTGAATGGGAAGATACAACTACTTTACCCTGTCATAGCTTTTCTCTATTTGATGAGCACATTATACTCCTTCGGATTTTTTGTGTCAACCACAAAAAATCCGATTTTTCAGTTTTTTTAAGCACCTTTTCTGACGCGTCGGAAAGAGGGTGTGGTATAATAAAACTATATATTTCTTTACAAAGGGGGAATATGAGATATGGATAATAAGAGAACTTACATTGACATTCGTTTGAAATTTCATCCCGATGGGGAGTGGATGAATCTTTCCGTGGAAGAAGGGACCACGCTGGAAGAACTGCTGTTCCGATTTGACGATCAGGTCCACACTGAGGTCCTGGCAGCACGGATCAGCCGCGGAGAGCACCGGGTGATCAGTCTGAAGGAAAAAATCATTCAGGAAGAAGATTACGAGTTTCTGGATATGAGCGAGCCGTCGGCCAATCAGCTCTATCAGAGAAGCTTGATTTTCATGTACTTGAAAGCTGTTCACGATATCCTGGGTGAGGACAGGGTCATTATCGCCAACTCACTGAATAAGGGGATCTATACGGAAATCCGCGGATCCAGACCGGTGACTGCTTCCGATGTGAAACGGTTGTATGAATATATGAGGGGGATGGCATCGGCCAATCTTCCCTTTGAACAGAAAAACATGCCGGCGAAGGAAGCACTGGAACATCTGGAGGTCAGAGGCTGTATCGAGACGAAGAAGATGCTGGAAAAGCTGCGCTGGAACCAGATTCCCATGTACTCACTGGACGGGTATGAAAGCTTTTTCTACGATTTCCTGGTACCGTCCACAGGCTATATCCGCCATTTCGAACTGAAAAAATACAGACGCGGTGTGTTGCTGAGATTTCCTCATCCCGACCGCCCCGATGTCATTCCCGAGTATCGCGATGATAAGAAACTCTACGAGGCTTTCGGCGAGGCAACCCGCTGGCTGAAGCTGATGGACATGGAGTACGTTTCGGATCTGAATGAGCGGGTTCGTGACGGCAGCTTCCGCCAGCTGATCCAGGTATCGGAAGCGCTTCACGAGAAGCGCATCGCGGAAATCGCAGATATGATTGCCAAGCAGAAGAAGCGGATCATTCTCATCGCGGGGCCGTCGTCTTCAGGGAAGACGACGTTTGCCCAGAGACTATGCATCCAGTTAAAGGTCAATGGATTGAAACCGATTTATCTGGGAACCGACGATTACTTCGTGGACCGGGAATTTGTATCGAAGGATGCGAAGGGGGAATATAACTTTGAGGATCTGGAGGCTGTGGATGTGTCGTTGTTCAACGACCACATGAACCGGCTGATGGCGGGAGAAGTAGTAGATATCCCCATCTATGACTTTATTTCCGGAAAAAAGGAATTCGGAAAGCGGCCGACGAAGATCGGCCCGGATCAGCCCATCGTCATTGAAGGAATCCATGGGCTCAATGAAAAACTGACGGAGAAGATCGCGCCTGAGGCGAAATTTAAGATCTACATTAGTCCTCTGACTCAGATCAATATCGATGAACACAACCGGATCCCCACCACCGATGCCCGGTTATTGCGCCGCATCGTTCGGGATAATCAGTTCCGCGGTTACCCGGCCCAGAGGACCATCATAATGTGGAAGAAGGTCAGAGAAGGAGAAGATAAGAATATTTTTCCGTATAACGGTGACGCGGATGTCCTGTTCAATTCCGTTCATTTGTACGAGCTGGCTGTATTGAAGAAATATGCTCAGCCACTGTTATCGGATATCAGCGCGGAAGAACCGGAATATACGGAAGCTACGCGGCTGTTGAAATTCCTGAGACTGTTCGAAACGATGAACGATGACAGAGTCATCGCCAACAATTCGATTTTGAGAGAATTTATCGGAGGAAGCGTGTTCGTAGAGTAAAAACGAAAGGTGGTAGTTCCATGAGACAACGCATCATTGCCCTAACATTATTTTTGATCCTGATTTTGTTCGCATTGAATGGATGCGGGGGAGCCACCGAAGAAGAACCTGTTGTTCCTGATGATTCGAAAATTGCGGAAATCCCCGAGCCGGATTCGGAACCAGTGATTCCCATGGGACCGAACCCTCTGACCGGGATTTCCATGGAACTGGACTATGTGAACGATCGTCCGACAGCAGTAATCTTCAATAACCTGTACCAGGCGATGCCTCAGTTGGGTATTTCCAAGGCCGATATCATCTATGAAATCCCCGTGGAAGGTGGGATTACAAGAATGATGGGACTGTTCCAGTCGCTGAACGATGTGGAAACGCTGGGAAGTATCCGTTCCGCCCGTCCATGTTTCCTGGAAGTGGCTTTGGGACATGACGCGTTTCTGGTCCACGCCGGCGGAAGTGAGGATGCGTATTCCAAGATTCGTAAATGGGACGTAGACAATATGGATGGTGTTCGCGGTGGTAATGATGCGAAAATCTTTTGGCGCGATTCTGCCCGGAAAAAGGCTCTGGGTTATGAACACAGCCTGGTGACTTCCGGTGAAAAGATCAAGGCCTATTTGTCTGGAGCGTCCTATCGCCTGGAACATGAAGACGGCTATGGGTATGATCAGACGTATTCTGAAACCGCGATGACCGCTTTGGGTGATCCGGCGGAATACTTTGAACTGTATTTTTCTCATTACAAAACGGGTCGATTTACATATGATGCAGAAACTGCGCAATACCAGATTGTTCAGTATGGTGATCCCTATGTGGACGGGAATACCAGCGAACAAGTTGGCTTCGATAACGTTTTGGTATTGGAAACTGACATCAGTCGTGTCTCCGGCGACACGGAGGGTCGCCTGAATATCCGTCTGACCGGTACGGGAGAAGGAACGTACTTCTGCGAAGGAAAGGCCATTCCCATCCAGTGGTCCAAAGAGGACAGACACAGTCCCTTTGTCTACAAGACGGCCGATGGAAAGGCTCTGGTGTTGAAACAGGGGAACAGTTACATCTGCATCATGGATCCGGACAGCAGTAAGCTGACCATTCCTGCGGAAGAAACAGAAGAATAAAATGACAGTGAAACTGCCGCACAGCTGACCGAATTGGATCTGTTGTACGGCAGTTCTTTTCTTTTAGGAAGTTTTGAATTGATGGCGCAACAGGAGAAAGTATGATATAATATTTAGGCCTATGGGCAGCAGGGGAAATGACTGTCCATAGGCTGGGAGGATTTTGGGAGAAAGGATACTACATGGACTATTTAAACAAATTGAATGATAAACAGCGCGAAGCGGCTGTACATACGGAAGGGCCGCTTTTGATCCTGGCCGGTGCCGGAAGCGGTAAGACCAGTACCATGACCCACAGAATCGCTTATATGATCCGTGAAAAGGGGATCGATCCTTACAATATCCTGGCTGTAACGTTTACCAACAAGGCGGCTAAGGAAATGAGAGACCGTATCGAAGGACTGATCGGAGGAAATGTGAATATGTGGATCCTGACGTTCCACTCGGCATGTTTACGGATCCTGAGAGTCAATGCGGAAAAAATCGGATACAAGAAGGACTTTGTAGTCTATGACCCCACCGACCAGAAAGTGGTGGTGAAGAATCTTCTGAAGTCTCAGAATGTGGATGAAAAGAAGTATTCTGTAGCCTACGTTTTGTCGGTGATCAGCGACTGTAAAGAAAAGGGACTGAATCCCCAGGCGTATATGCAGAAAAATGCTGTGGATTTCCGGTCGAAAGTTGTGGGGCCGCTGTACCAGGGATATGAAAATACTCTGAAAAGCAACAATGCCATGGACTTCGATGACCTGATTTCCAAGACCGTGGCGCTTTTTGAAAGCGATCCTGAAACGCTGGCATATTACCAGAAACGATTCAAGTACGTCATGGTGGACGAGTATCAGGATACGAACTACATGCAGTACCGTTTCGTGAAGATGCTGGCGGAAGAACATAACAACATCTGCGTTGTGGGCGACGACGACCAGTGTATTTACCAGTGGCGCGGCGCCGATATCAAAAATATTCTGGACTTTGAAAAGGACTTCAAGGGTACGAAGGTGATCAAGCTGGAACAGAATTACCGATCCTACGGAAATATT
>JAFUQN010000056.1 GCA_017472365.1 Bacillota bacterium | reverse complement strand
CTGATAGAGGATAGTATTTGTGAAGTGGAGTGGGATGGTGAATGTGAAAAAGAAGATATTGAAAAGTTGATTGAATCGATGGAATACAGAAAATAAGTAGAATTTACTTTGATAAATAAATTTCTTTGAAAATGATATGAAGACGGCATACTAGATGAAGTAGTTGCATTGTTTGAAGTAGAACATGTGGATAGTGGAGAACGTGTATTCAGACAATCGAAGGGGTTAACTTATAGCCAGTCGAGACGGGAGTTTTTCGGAGAGGTCGAATTTGATGTAGAAAATCGAGGACAGTATGAAATGAACATAGTGTTCTATTGCTATTCGGAAGACCGATTAGTTGAAACAATCCGTACGAATGCGATGGTAAGACAATACTAAAAAAGTTTTCGGGAGGAAAAAATGAGAACTGATGCATGGAGAAATATAAAAATTACTTTTATTTTGGGAATTATAATATGCGCAGTTTTCGGGGGAATTACATATGGAGAGGATGAGAGAAGAGATCTTAATAGTAAATGGTACAAGATAAGTGATGCGTATTATGAAGATATATCACCACAGATGATAGAAAGTGTTGTTTTGAGAAGAATTCCTCAAAACATTGATTATGAGTTGATAATGGAAGATTTAGTAGACGATACGATAGCGCCAGATATCGCAGCAGTTGAGAATGTTAAGAATGATCCGAACGCTAGTTTGCCAGACAATATGTTGCCAGATGGAAGAGTTTTGAAAGAAAATTGGAGAGAACTGCAAGAAGAAATTATTCGTGAAATGAAGGTTCCTAGATATTTCAATGGTGGAGTTGCACAAAAGGTTGATGAAAAGAAAGTAATAGTTTCTTTTGGAGAAAGAGAAGAAGACCTTAAAGAAGTAACTATCGAAGGAGAAAAATATATATATCTTGGAGATAGTGCAAAAAAAATAGATACTATTTCTGAAAGAAATGAAACTATTCTTTCTCACCGCAAGGGTATTTATTTAATTGACCCATATACAAAAACTGCCAAAGAAATAATGCCGCAAACATATGGCGGGAAAACCTATGAGGAGTTGAATAGCGAGGCGATTGCTTCTGGAAATGATGGTATTACTTGGAATGGGCAAGTACAGTTAAACCCTAAAGGAAATAAACTAGCATATGTTTCTGAAAAAGATAATTTAAAAACGCTTTCAGTATTTATGTATGATTTGGAAGAAGAGAAGGAGGTATTAGTAGCGGGTTCAGAAGATGATGATTATTTAATTGTGGGATGGATTGATGAAAATACAGTGATATGCTATAGATTGAACGGAAAAGAAGTGGATTTGGTTTCTATCAATGAAAGCGGGAGAGTAAATAATTTAGGTTTAGAAACCAAAGAAGTTCACGTGATTGATGTGAGAGAAAATCTTTTGGCATATTTTGATTCTGCATGTCGCAATATATGGGTTACATGGTTTGAAAATGGAGAAATTGTCGATGTATTGCATATTCCAATTGAACAAGGGATAGTAGTTTTGATGCCTGATGATGATGCGTTTAATCCTAGTGGAAATAAACTGGCTTTTATTTATAAGGCTAACGATGGAGGAAGGCGATATATTTGGACGGTAGATTTGTTCAGCAAAGAAGTATCGAAAGATTTGACATTGCCGCCGATTGATGAGGAAAAAATTGGAGTTTATAGATTCTCCTGGATAAATGATGATGAAATGATCGTCAACATTTTTGCAGATCGGGATAATAAGGAGACAATTTCGACATGGAAATATACCTTGTAAGGAGGAATAAAGCAATGAAAAGGCAAGTAATTATTATATTTACAGTGTTACTTGTATTGGCACTGAGTAGTAGCTCAGTAGTTACTGCATATAGTAATTTTAGTGTAGTTTTCACAGATGCAATTAACGGGACGACTAGATGGATTAGCCCAATCAAAGAAGATGGAAGTCTTGATGATCCAATAATTACAAGTAAATGGAATGAAGCGAGAAGTATAGGTACTTCACCTCATGTTGGTGTGGACATAGGAGTAGATGAAGACTATAGAATAGTGGCAGTGGCACCTGGGAAATGGGAAAAAGTAACCGATGACTCGAAATATAATACCTACTCGTTAGATACAGATGTAACAGGATTGTATTGTCATTATGAGCATATGAGTTACGCTGTAGGACCTCAAGATGATGTTAAGTTGGGACAATATTTAGGTATTCCAGGGAAGTATGCTCCTGCTAACGAAAATATAAATGTTCATCTGCATTTTGGAGCTTACAATAAGAATAAAATGAGCGGAAGGTTAGCATATCGAAATGAGACCTTGTATAGAGATAATTCTGATTGGGGGAATGGACGTTACCTAGACACATTTAGTAAGGTCGAATGGGGAAGTGGATCAATTGCCAGGGTGACCATTTCGTTTAGTGGAGCTGGCAATGGACATACAGAGAAGCCGTCATCGGTAAAAATATATTATAGAGAGGAAGGAGATTTGGCGTGGATTGGTCCGTATAATATGACCAATTCCAATGCTTATCAATATACATATGATTTTTCTGGAAAAGTACCAGAAGGGACGACCGTGCAATGGCTTGTTCAGTATAAAAGAGCATCTTCGAATATAGCGATGTATTGTCCGGCAAAGTTCTATAAACCGGGAGATAATCCGAATGTAAGTGGGTATTCATGGGCATATAAAACAAATACTGTGACGTAAAAATTAAATGGATATTGAATATACATTAAGGTGAAATGAAAGTGTCGCTTTGGCGGCACTTTTTTCATATATTGAAGTTCAGGGAAGTGTGTGGTGGGTCGCGGTGAAGAAAGGAAGGTAAGATGATACAAAAATCCTGGAACGATCTTACACTTCTGACAAAGGCGGAGGATCAGTGCATTGGACGGTATCCGCCGAGAATTCTGTTTGGAAAAGGAATATTGGCTGAGGGGTGGTTTCAGCCCTACATGTCGCTGCGGGATGATACGAAAGCAAAATTCCTCAGTGATCCGGAACTGCGAACACCGGTGATGGTGCGCTTTTCCGCGGCAACCGCCCAGCCGGGCTCCGGCGATACGGCTCGGGACATCCGCGCCATGGCGGTAAAGTTATATACAAAGGAGGGAAATTGTGATCTGTTATCCCTTAGTCTTCCGGATTGTCCCTGGAAGACCGGTGATGATCTGATCGATTGTATCCGTACGGTAAAATACCCGGGCCCGGCTGGGCTCCTGGATCCTTGTGGCTATCTAACCTATGCGGTGGATCATCCCCATGCGATGGGTTCGATCCTGCAGTTGTATGGAAACCGCGGGATTCCGGCGAATTTCAGCTGTATGGAAAGTTGGGGAATGGGGGAAATGCTCTGGGAAAACGGCCGGGAAGAGCGGTTTTTGGTGAATCATCATTGGGTACCGGACGATCCTCCGCGGTATTTATCCGAAAATGAGGGAGAATTCCTTTGCGGCTACGATCCCGATTATATGAGGCGAAAGATGATCCACCGCCTTCAAGATGGCCGTCCCGCGGTATTCGAGCTGCGATTAGAACTTCAATCTGCGAATTGCGAAGAAAAATCGGGAGAACAGCCACAGGGTGAAGTGATCCGAGCTGGCCGTATGGTTCTGGAAAAAATCCCGGAAAATCAGGCAGAGCTGGAACCAGTCTTTTGTTGTTCGCCAGATACGTTGGTTTCGGGGATAGCTTTGATCGAAGGGAGCTATTTACATCAATTGAGCCTGATTCTCCGTACGCTGGAGAATTTCCGGTTGGGAAGTGCGCGGAGGACGGAGTTGGTGAACCGGCACTGGCGGTGTCCGGGAAATGCACCGCTGCCGAAGGTTGCTGCGCTGGAGATACCGGCTCCAGAGAGGGCTAAGAGTCCGATTGGGGACGGTTGCCGGGAAGAGGTGGGGGATGAGGTCAGGAGAATCTGGAACGGATTTAGCGATGAGGAACGAAGAATTGTAATCAAAAATATTGCACAGCGTCTCCTGCTCGCGCCGGAACATCTCCAGAAACGGTTCTTGAAAGAACTGGAAAAAGTAGAGCCCCAAATCGCGGAATCCATTGAAAATCAACTGATCTTTTGATACCATAAAGAAAAGGGGCTCCCGCTGGGAACGGGAGAGAGGAGGTACCAATGATCTACAGAGAACATTTGGAACAGAGAGAACGAGAGATGTTGTCGGAATTTGCGGCGAAGTCTGTGGAGTCCAGAGGACGGAAGGTTTTCGAAGAACCCTGTCCCGTCCGCACGGATTTTCAGAGGGACAGAGACCGGATCATCCACTCCAAAGCGCTGCGCCGGCTGATGCATAAAACCCAGGTCTTCCTGAAACCGGAGGGAGATCACTTCCGTACGCGTCTGACCCATACACTGGAGGTGGCGCAGATTGCTCGTACTATCGCCAGAGGTCTGGCGCTGAATGAGGATCTGACGGAAGCTATCGCTATGGGCCACGATTTGGGCCACACGCCCTTCGGTCACAATGGAGAAGCGTTCCTGAATGAACGCCACAAAAATGGGTTCCAACACAACGTACAGAGCCTTCGCGTGGTAGATTATCTGGAACGAAACGACAACGGAAAGACCATGAACCTGACCATGGAAGTCCGGGACGGGATCGTGAATCACACAGGACCGACGATTCCTTTTACACTGGAGGGACAGATCGTGCGGTTCAGTGACCGGATCGCCTACATCAATCACGATATCGATGATGCTATCCGCGGTGGGATCATCCGCATCGATGATATTCCCAAGGAATATCTGGAGTATCTGGGCTTCCGTCACAGCCAGAGAATCAGTACGCTGGTCACCGATCTGATCGTCCACAGTGAGGGAAAAAATCAGATCGTCATGAGCGAGGAATCGCAGTATTACATGAACGCTCTCCGGAAGTTCATGTTTGAAAACGTATATCACAGTAAGAAAGTAAAACAGGACGAAGAACTGGATAAGATCCGGAATATGATCTTCTTCCTGTATGATTATTTCCTGGAAAACCCTGAAAAGCTTCCTCAGGAACGTTTGGATATGGTGGAAGAATGGGGCCTGGAAGAAGTGGTCAAGGACCAGATCGCCGGTATGAGCGACCGTTACGCAGTCAACATGTTCAGTGAAATCTTCATCCCCAAGGGATGGAGATAAGAACACCTGCTCCGACACATAAGAAAACAATATTGAGGTACAAGAGTTATGAGACAATTTGTGGGAATTATCATCGCATTTATCATGCTTATAGTCATGCTGAAAGGCTGGCCGAAGGTATTTAAGGGAAAAAAAGCGCCGTTGGGACTGGTACTGTTTCTGACTGGTCTGATCATGGCGGTTATCGGTGGTCTTTCGGTCCCGGCCATGGCCGACTCCTTGGTGAAGGTCTTTGCCAATAAGTCTTCCAGAATGACTCTGATCGTCGTTTTGGAAATCGGTATTTTAGGTAATCTGCTGAAGACGTACGGTATTTTGAATAAAATCGTGGAGGCTTTGTCCCAGTTGGTTCCCAGTAAAAAGGTCCTGATCATGACTCTTCCGGCCATCATGGGGCTTCTTCCCGTTCCCGGCGGTGCATTCCTGTCCGCACCCTTCGTGGATTCTTTGGGAAATGACCTGCAGCTGGACGGCGGAAGAAAATCGGTGATCAACTTATATTTCCGTCATTGTTCCATGTTCCTGCTGCCCTATAACACCACAATGCTGGCAGTCATGGCCGCCCTTCCGGAGATCAATGTGTATCACCTGATCGGTCTGAATATCCCCTTTGTGATCATTTATTTGGTGGGAGCGTATTTCTGTTATGTAAGAACAGCTCCTGATGTCATTGTGGAACAGACGGAAGGAAAGGGCCAGGCACTGAAAGAAGTATTGTTATACTTGTCTCCGGTCTATATGGCGCTCCTGTTGAATATTCTGTTCGGGTTGACCATGGACATTTCACTGTTGATCTGTATCATCTGGACCTATTGCCTCATCGGTAAGGATAAGAGTCAGTATTTCCAGAACATCAAAAAGGGAATCAACCTCAGCAATTTATTTATGCTGATCGGCGTGTACTATATGCAGAACACCGTAAAGAGCATGGACTATGTCATGAGCAGTGTGGGAGAACTCCTGACAGGCCAGTCCGTTTTAGGCTTCATGGTTCTGATTCCGGTCATCGCTGTGGCGCTGGGTCTTTCTACTGGAGTGAATCTCGTTCCCATGGGAATTCTGTTCCCCTTCGTGGCAGGAATGCATCTTCCTGTTATGGCTCAGACGGTATACGCGATGTATGTGGTACTCTGGAGTTTCTTCGGATATTATTACTCCCCGTTCCATCTGTGTCACCTGCTGACCATCAAGTATATGGGTTGCGATGCCAACCCAGTTTACAAGGTCCACATCAAGATGATGCCGCTGATGCTGGTGGCCGGTGTAGGATTGTTCCTCTTGTATTACACCGTGTTATTGTAAGATCAATGAATCAAAAGAGCCTCGAATGAGGCTCTTTTTCAATGTTGGAGAAAATTTTCAACTTTTTTTACACTTTTGAAGGATTTTTTAAAAGGAAATCCCTCTTTTTTGTCGAATAAGAAAACGTATAGTATTGAATTTGGGGAAGTATGGGTGAACGGATTGAGAAGCGACAGTATTGTAGATGAAATCAAAAGCAGATGCAATATCGTAGATGTGATCGGTCAGCACGGGGCTTTGAAACGTGCCGGAAGTAATCACAAAGGTCTCTGTCCGTTTCACGGTGAAAAGACACCGTCTTGTGTAGTGTCGGAACAGAAACAGATTTTCACGTGTTTCGGATGCGGTGCTACAGGAGACGTGATCGAATTCACGAAGCGATATTATAACCTGGATTTTCAGGAAGCTGTGGAGAAGCTGGCCAATCAGTATGGAATCGAGATCCGTAAATTCGGCGGTGGAGATAATCAGAAACGGGAAGCGATGTATGAGCTGAACCGGAAGGCTGCCAGATATTTTCTCGATTCATTTCGAAAGATCCCCAACCCGGCGTTGAGCTATATGGCGAAACGCGGACTGGATGCGAAGACGTTGAACCAGTTCGGGATCGGATTTGCTGATGCCAACTGGGACAGTCTCTATAAATATCTGCTCAGTGAAGGTGCAGATGTCAACATGATGAAGGAACTGGGGCTGATTTCTGAGTCCAAGGGAAAGTGCTTTGACAAGTTCCGAAACCGTGTCATGTTTCCAATTATCAATACGAGGGGAAAGGTCATCGGATTCGGTGGCCGCGTACTGGACGATGGAACTCCCAAGTACCTGAATTCGCCCGAATCACCGATATTTTTAAAGAAAAACAATCTTTTTGGATTGAACCTGACAAGACAGGATATAAATAAGAACGATTGTGCGATCCTGGTGGAAGGATACATGGACGTGATCTCGCTGTACAAAGCGGGCGTACGGAATGTATCAGCATCTCTGGGAACGGCATTGACAGAAAATCAGGCGGCGATGCTGAAGCGTTACACGAAGAATGTGATCCTCTGTTACGATTCGGATGGCGCCGGCCGTGCAGCGGCCCTTCGGGGAATGGATATTCTCCGGGCAGCCGGCTGTAATGTCAAGGTCATGCATGTGACCGACGGGAAGGATCCCGACGAATTTGTGAAAGCCCACGGCGCAGAGGCGTTTTATGCGCTGACGAAGACGGCGAAGCCGTTTGCCGATTATAAAATAGACCTGATCCGTCAGGAGACTGATCTGACGACGACCGAGGGAAGTCTGGAATTCCTGCACAGAGTAACATCTGTGCTGAAGAGCCTGTCCCCGGGAGAAGCGGATCTGTACATCGGGAAGATTGCCGCAGATACCCATATTTCTGAGGGTGCCATCCGCATGGAGGTATTCGGGAACGGATTTGGAGGCGGAAAAAAAGAAGAACCGGTGAATACAGCGGTCCGGACGGAACAAGATACAGGGCGTCGGAAGGACGGAACCGATCCAGTGCTCTATCTGGAAAAGAATCTGATCCGGCTGATGCTGGCTCAAAGCGATTTCATACAGCGGACACAACCGTATGAATCTGTGTTTCGGGATGCGGTCTACCGTAAAATCTACGAAACCATGAAAGGACTTTACCGCGAGGATGAAGAAATCGATGTGGGTAAGCTGGCCGACAGTCTCGAACCGGAAGAGGTGGCTGTACTCAGCGACATTCTGGAGAACGTGAAGCTGACCGACAAAGAGGAAGATGTATTTTTAGATTGTGTAACCCGGATCAGAAACGAGAGATTGAGCCGGCGGGAACAGCAGATCATTCAAATGCTGTCTCTGGCTGATGACGAAACGGATTTAGCTAAAGTGGAAGAGCTGACCCGGGAATTAATGACGATACAACAGCAGAAGAATAATAGGGAGTGATAAAGCAATGGATTACGAAGTAGAACGCAACAGCGAAAAGAAAAACGATTACATTCGTGACTTGCTGGAAAAAGCAAAGAGAAAAGGCACGATCACATTCCAGGAAATCACCGACCAGCTGGGCGATGTGGAACTGGACAAGAACGAAATGGACGACATTTACGATGCGCTGGCTTCCAATGGAATCGAGATCGTATCGGAAGTGGAACCGGATGATTTTGAAATTGCAGAATTGGAACATGACGATGATCATGACCTTCACATGGCTCACGATGCGGATCTCGAATCTGATGCAGGGCTCCTGAAGGGGATCGCAGTGGACGATCCGGTTCGTATGTACCTGAAGGAAATCGGTAAGGTTCCTCTGCTGAGTGCAGAAGAAGAAATCGAGCTGGCCAAGAGAATGGAACAGGGCGACGAAACCGCAAAGCAGCGTCTGTGCGAAGCGAACCTGCGTCTGGTTGTTTCCATTGCAAAGCGCTATGTGGGCCGCGGAATGCTGTTCCTGGATTTGATCCAGGAAGGGAACCTGGGTCTGATCAAAGCGGTGGACAAGTTCGACTGGAGAAAGGGTTATAAGTTCAGTACGTATGCGACTTGGTGGATCCGTCAGGCGATTACCCGTTCCATTGCGGACCAGGCGAGAACCATCCGTATTCCGGTGCATATGGTAGAAACCATCAACAAGCTGATCCGTATTTCCCGTCAGCTGTTACAGGAATATGGCCG